>NZ_JBPJUQ010000109.1:0-18708 GCF_051192615.1 Streptosporangium sp. G11 | reverse complement strand
GTGAACAGGCCCTCAGATGCCGAACCCACGCAAGTTCCCGCTGAAGAAGCCTCAGTTCGCGTGAACTCTGGGCTTTCACGGCCCTCCGCTCCCGAAGGTGGCTCCAGCCCCAAAGTAGGTCTTCGCTTGGGGCTGAGGCTCCGCTTGCTGTCGTGGCCTTCTGCCTCGTAACCGAATGTCGATGTCGGTGATCGCGGTGGAGCCGTCCTCGGCTTGGGCGACGGCCAGTGTCACGGCCACCGCCTCGTCGTCGTCGAGCAGCAGCGGGGGCATCTTCGCGCCCTGTCCGAGCCGGTATCCGCCCACCGCGCCGCGCGCGGCGTGCACCGGATAGCCGAGTTCGCGGAGGCGTTGGATGTCTTGGCGCAAGGTGCGTTCGGTGACGCCGAGGCGCTCGGCGAGCTCGCGGCCGGTGTGGGAGCGGTCCTGCAGCAGGGATAGCAGGCGCAGCACTCGAGTCGTCGTCGGAGCCATTGATTTCTTCTCATCCCGAGCGGCTATTAGGAACGAAAGTAGCCTAATTGGCCCATAGGTTGGTGTCACAGGCAAGGAAGAGATCGAAAGGCGAGATCATGAACACCACCACCACCGCGACCGTCACCTCCCTGCAGCCGGTCTGGCGTGAGGTGCTGGCCGCCTCTTACCTGGCGCTGGAGAACAGCGTCGCGGGTGTGCGCGAGGGCCAGTGGGACAACGCCACCCCGTGTTCGGATTGGACGGTCACCCAGGTGATTCAGCACGCCGCAGGCGACCAGCTCGCCTACGCGAAGATGCTCGGCATCGGAAACGGCCCGGCCTACGACCCCTTCTCGCCTTCCGGAGCTGTCGACGGCACTGCGGCGGAGCTGGTGAAGGACGCCGTCGAGCAGACCGCCGCGGCGTGGGCGACGGTCGCCGACGACACCGAGACCGTTGCGACGCCGCTGCCGCACGGTGACCTGCCCACTCCGGTCGCCGCGGTGATGTGCGCGCTCGACGCCGCCGTGCACGCATGGGACATCGCGATCGCCACGGGCCAGCCGTCCCCGCTCGACGACGAGCTCGCCGGCCACCTTCTCGCCGCAGCGGGGGGAATCGTCGAACCGCTGCGCCAGTGGGGCGCCTACGCGCCGGTGGTCGAGACCGCCGGCAGTCCCTCCTTCACCCCGGTCGTCGACGACCTGCTCCGCTACCTCGGCCGTACCCCGCGCTGACGATCGACGTCCACGAGGCCTCATCAGCAGGCGATGTCCACGAGGCCTCATCAGCAGGCGATCACATCGGCCCGGACCCCCAGCTTCGGACTGTGGTGAGTCAGTCGTTCGAGTGCTGCTGAAGGTGGGTGTGTTGCGCCAGGGTCACGTCGATGATCTGGGTGGCGCTGGGCGGAGCGTCGGCGGTGTCCCACCAGCAGATGGCGCTGATTTCCCGGTTGGGGGTGAAGGCGTGGTGGAGGACGGGGACGTGGGCGGTGTAGATCGCGGCGTATTCGTCGCGTGGTGGATCGACGAGCTGGAAGCGTGCGTACCCGGCGAGGGTGAGGGTGGGCAGGTGCAGGCCGCTCTCCTCGTGGAGTTCCCGTACGGCGGCTTGGACGGGTGTCTCGCCGGGATCGATCCTGCCGCCAGGTAGTTCCCACTCCCCGCGGAAGCGGTCGAAGACCAGAAGCAGGTGCCGGCCGCACCAGACCGCGACCAAAGCCGCAGGCATCGGCGCGTCGTCCGGCACGTCGGCAACGCGTGCGATCGGCAGAAACGCCATCAGCGCGTTCCCCTTCGTGTCCTGGGCCAAGGCTCGATCCATGCATCCATGATGAGCATCCATGGTCAAGAACTCCCAGCCCAGAAGGGAGGCGTTCGTGCGTTGTGTCTCGTGCTGGGAGCCGATGGGAAACCGTCCCCGCGAGCATGGCGCCTCGGCCTACCGCGCGGGCCGTCGACATCGCCGAGAACGCCTCCTGGGCGCGGGGGTCGAGGTGCAGCGGAACGAAAACGTACGCTAAGCCTGTTCTCGCAGGTCACCTGAGACGGTTGAACGCGGGATCTGGCGAGGCTTGGCGTACGTTCCCGTTCCATCACACAGGACGGCCTCCAGAGGAGGAGCAGCCGGATTTCGCTGCTACGCGTACGCCTGAGGGGCTTGTATTCGGTACCTGGGTACAGGTTTACCGTCGAGGTATGACACAGAACATCGCCTTTGACCAGGAGTGGGTGCCCTCGGCGTGCACGCTGCCCACTGCTGAGCAGCCGCTGCGGGTGGCCGAGTTCGACGCCTTGTTCGCCGACGCGGTGCAGGCCCTGGAGCGGCCGGATCGCATGCGGTTGCGGCTGGAGCTCGTCTTCAGCCCGGAGCACGCGGCGCGGACCGCCGAGCTGAGCGCGCGGGAGAACGGTTGCTGCTCGTGTAGCCGTCCACCGTAGTATGGAGCACGCCCGCCCGCCGGGCGCCTCCCGGCCCGCCGTGCGGAGCGACGCTCAAAGCTTTCGTTCCACCACCATAGCGAAGGACCTTGAGGCCGTCGCGCCAAGCGCTTGTGTGCGCCCCTGGTGCTCTCGCGCTGCGTCGGATGCGGGACTTCCAAGGAGCGACCTCATGGAGCGCGGGGCCGGTCGAGGGCACTCGGTCACCGGATCGCGCCGCGCGACGGCGCCGACGCCTTCGCCGCCTCCGCTGCCAGCAGGGCGGCGCCGAGCTGGACGGCGACCAGGGTGCGGATCGGGATCGGCGTGGCGGAGAAGTCGCTCTCGGCTTCGGTGAACCAGGCGTCGAAGAGCGCCTTTACCCGGGCGCGTTCGGCCCGGATGGCCGGGGCCGGGTTGCCCGCGGCGAGCTCGGCGTCCAGCAGGCGCAGGCACATCCCGCCGTACCTCAGCCGTATGCTGTGCTTGAGCTGCTCCTTGCCGATGACCTCGGCTACCGTGGCGGGCCGGTCGGCGCCGGGGAAGTCCTCCCATTCGGAGATGTAGTCGTCGTGGGTGCCGAGGAAGTCCTCCAGGGCGCGGCGGAAGGGTGACCGCACGGTCAGCTCGGAGTCGACCTTCGCCAGGGACTGCCTCAGCTCGGCGATCAGAGCGCGCTGGCCGGTGAGATAGGTCGTGATCACCTCACCGTACGTCTGGCCGGTGGGGGTCTCGTCGGAGACGCGGGGGTCGGCCCAGTAGGGGAGTTCGGTCACCAGGTGCAGGGCGTCGAAGCGGTCGGCGTAGTCGACGCTGCCGCCGCCGATGCCGTAGATCTCTCCCAGCTCGGCGCCGCGCGGTGTCACGTACGCCGCCGGGGCGATCTGGGTCGCGCTCGGGACCTCCGGCGGGCCCATGTGCAGCGGCAGGCCCTGGCCGGCCGCGATGGCGGTCAGGGCGGTGGCGAGGCCGGGCTCGTTCCGGCTGAGGTAGTAGAAGGCGCCCTGGAGCTCGCCGTTGTGCAGCGAATAGACGAAAGCGGGCCTGACCTCGTCCATCAGCCCCATCAGCGCCTCGGTCTCCGGAAGCGTGCGGTCGAAGGTGTAGCCCTCGCCGGTCAGCGGGAACGTCCACTCGACCTGGTCGGCATCGCACGGGCGGTAGAAGTGCTCGGCGTAGGCGCGGCGGTCACCCGGCCGGACGTACCAGCCCTCGTTGAGGCGGGCTCCGTCGGGGTCGACGCAGGGGATGAGGTGCCATCGGTAGCCGAACTCCTCGCGGAGCCAGGCGTCGTCGATGAGCCGGCGCAGCAGGCTGCTCACGGTGAGCGCGCCGATCGGCTCGTTGGGGTGGGGGCCGCCGATGATCACCGCGTCGTGGGGGCCGGCGCCGATCGTGGCCACGCGCAGCGGTTCGCCCAGGCGCGAGGTGCCGATGCGGCGCAGCCGTACCAGGTGGGGGTGGGCGGCGGCGAGCTCGTCGAGCTCGGCGTGCATCTGGTCCACGGTCGGGAACGCGGTGTAGTCGGGGACCCGGTTCATGTGCTGGTCAACGTCCATGCCGGAAAAGATAATCTGGATTATTCTAAAAATCTAGATTATCGTTGCGCCAACCTCGAACAGGGAGACCCCAACGCCATGCGACTGACCAGGGCGGAAAGCAAGGCCGCCAACAAGCGCGCGCTGATCGACGCGGCACGCGAGGTCGTCGGGAGGGAGGGCGCGAACGCGAAGCTGGAGGACATCGCCGAGCTGGCCGGGTTGACCACGGGGGCCGTCTACTCGCTGTTCGGCGGCAAAAGCGGCCTGATGGTCGCGATGATCGACGACTACACAGGCCCGCTCGGCCTCGGACCGTTCGAGGAGATCGCGCCGGGCCGGCCACTGGAGGAGGTCGTCGTCACCATCGCCAGGCAGTACTGGCGGATGTCGGCCGACCCCGAGGCCGCCGCGCTGCTGCTGTTCGAGATCCGCGTGATGGACCTCGTGCTGAACGACGCCGAGTTGCTGACCAAGCTCAACACGGCGATCGACGCCTCGGAGGCCCAGCTGGCCGAGCACCTCGCCGGCCGGGAGCACGCAGGCGTGCCCGTCACGCGCGAGCAGGCCGTGCGCCTGGCCCGCGCGCTCAAGGCGCTGCTGTCCGGGCTCGGGCAGGCCGTCGTGCTAGGCGTCCACGGCAGCTCCGAGGAGTACTTCGCCGACGTCGCGCGGGCCCTGGTCACGCCCGGGGTGCTCGGCCCGGCCTAGCCAGGTCGCGGGCTCGGGGGAACGCGCGACCGTACACCACCCCCACCCGAAAGGCCCCACCATGCCCAGATCCGGCTTTGGCGTCATCGGCGCGCCGGTGTTGTTCATCGGCGTCTTCCAGCTGCTGGAGACAATGCTGTCGCCAGCGCTCCCGCTCATCCAGCGGGAGCTGTCCGCCTCGCCAGGCGAGCTCGCGTGGATCTTCACCGGCGGGCTGATCAGCTCGGCGATCAGCACCCCGATCGTCGGCCGCCTGGCCGACATGTACGACAAGCGCACCGTGCTGCTCATCCTGATGGCGATCACCAGCGCCGGAGCCCTCGTCTCCGGCCTGGCGCCCAACGTGCTCGTGTTGATCGCCGGCCAGGCGGTGCAGGGCGTCTGGCTGGGCATGCTGCCGCTGACCGTCGGGCTGTTCCGCGACACCCTCGAACCCGAGCAGAGCGCCACCGGCAACGGCCTGGTCATCGGCGTCGCCGCCCTGGCCAGCGCGCTCGGCCTTATCCTCGCGGGGCCGCTCACCTCGGCGCTCGGCTACCGGTGGCTGTTCTTCCTGACCCTGGCCGGCGCGCTGGTGGCCGCGCTCTGGGCCTGGCGGGCGGTGCCCGCCACGCCCAGAGCGGCCTCGGGGCGCGTCGACTGGGCCGGCGGGCTGTTGCTCGGCGTCGGGCTCACCCTGCTCATGCTGGGCCTGACCACCTCCTCGAGTGTGGGCTGGACGGCTCCCGCCACCCTCGCCCTGTTCGTGGGCGCGGCGCTGGCGCTGGGTCTCTGGACGGTCGTCGAGCTCCGCACCGCCGACCCGCTCGTGGACCTGCGGCTGCTGGCGGGGCGCTCACCCGCAGGGGTGACCGCGATGGGGTTCGCGTTCGGCTTCGCCTCCTTCGGGCTGGTGGTCGCGCTGCCCATGATGTTGTCGCTGCCCGCTGAGACCGGGTACGGCCTGGGCGCCGACACCCTGTGGATCGGGGTCTACATGTTCCCGCTCGGCATCGCGGGCACCCTGGTCGCGCCGCTGGTCGGACCGATGACCCGGCTGCTCGGACGGCGCGCCGTGCTGGTGCTCGGCAGCGCGCTCGTCTCGACCGGCACCGCCGCGCTCGCCTTCTGGCACTCCTCGCCGTGGCAGATCGTGGTCGGGGTGACGATCATGGGGCTGGGCGGCTCCATCGGCCTCACCGCCGGGCTCAACGTCGTGGCCGCCGACGTTCCCGGCGACCGGGCGGCAGGGGTCAGCGGCGTGGTCTTCGTCGCCAAGAGCATCGGCGGCACCTTCGGGGCGCAGCTCGGCGGCATGGCGCTGGCGGCCGGCACCGTGGCGGGGGTCCCCGCGGAGAGCAGCTTCGTCGAGACCTACCTGCTCTCCGCGCTGCTCGGCCTGCTCGCCGTCGGCGCCGCCTTCGTGATCCCCTCCGCTGTACGGGACGCCCAAGGCGGCCGCCCGGCTTCGGCCCCCACGACAAAGCTCGCCGTCCCCCAGGGTGACACCCTGTGACGGAGACCAAGGAAGACCAAGGAAGGGAGCAGCCGGTGCGGGTCTACATCTCCATCGACATGGAGGGCGTCACGGGCATCGCCACCATGGACCAGGTCGTCCGCGGCGGCCACGGGTATCCGCGATCGCAACGGCTGATGACCGCCGAGGCCAACGCCGCCATCGAGGGCGCCTTCGCGGCCGGAGCCGACAGCGTCCTGGTCAACGACAGCCACGGCACCATGGACAACCTGCTGCACGAGGAGCTCGACCCGCGCGCCCGGCTGATCTTCGGCACTCCCAAGCTGGACTGCATGGCCGAGGGCATCGCGGCCGAGCACGACGTGGCCATGTTCCTCGGCTACCACGCCGCTGCCGGCTCGCCAGGCGTGCTCGCCCACACCTACTCCTCGCACTTCTACGAGGTGCGGCTCAACGGCCGTCCGGTGTCGGAGGCCGAGGTCAACGCGCTGCAGGCGGCCGCGGTCGGCGTCCCGGTGGGGTTGCTGACCGGCGACGACGTCATCTGCGGCGTCGCGGAGAAGGCCTTCCCCGGCGTGCGTACGGTCGCCGTCAAGATCGCGCACGGGCACACCGCCGCGGACAGCCTCTCGCCGGCCGAGGCCAGGCGGCTGATCAGGGAGGCGGCGGCGGAGACCGTACGGGGAGCGGGGGAGCTGGCGCCGCTCCAGCTGCCCGAGGTGCTCGAGCTGGAGATCGACATGCCGAGCACGTCCGCGGCCGAGCTGGGCGCGCAGATCCCCGGCGTGCGCAGGATCGCCGACAAGACGCTCGCCGCCACCTTCGCCACACCCACGGAGGTGCTGGGCTGCGTGACGGTCTGCTACCACCTCGCCGCCGACGCCATGATCAGCCGGATGGCCCTGTACGGCCGCCGTTAGCCCTCACCTGGAGCGCAGGACCCGCACGGCGACCTCGGCCGCCGTTCGGGTCCTGCGCTCCTTCGATCAGCACGCCACCTGCTGAGAGCACGTTCAGAAGACGCAGCTCACCGTGTCCACCACCGTCGTGCAGGCCTCCAGGGCGGCTTCCTCGGGCAGCACGCCGAGGCCGGGCCCGGCGGGAACCGCCAGTTCGCCGCCGTCGAGCACGAACGGGCGGGTGATGTCGCGGTGGTAGTACCGCTCGGTGGCGGAGATGTCGCCCGGCAGCGTGAAACCGGGAAGGCCGGCCAGCGCCAGGTTGGCGGCCCGGCCCAGGCCTGTCTCCAGCATGCCGCCGCACCAGACCGGCACACCGTTCGCCTGGGCGAGGTCATGGATGCGGCGCGCCTCCAGGTAGCCGCCCACCCGGCCGGGCTTGATGTTGATGATCGAGCAGGCGCTCCTTCTGATGGCCTCGGCCGCGTCGCGCGCGCTGGTGATGCTCTCGTCCAGGCAGACCGGCGTGTCCATGCGGGCGGCGAGCGCCGCGTGCGCGTGCAGGTCGTCAGGGGCGAAGGGCTGCTCGACCAGCGCGAGCCCGAAGGCGTCGAGTTTCGCCAGGTGCCTGAGGTCGCCCGGCTCGTAGGCGGTGTTGGCGTCGACGGTGAGCATCACACCGGCGCCGAACGTCTCGCGCACCGCCCTGACCGGCTCGAGGTCCCAGCCGGGCTCGATCTTCAGCTTGATCCTGGCGTAGCCGGCGGTCAGGTGCCGGTCGACCGTGTCCAGCAGCGCGTCGACGGTCTCGGCGATGCCCACGGAGACGCCCACGCGCACGCGCTGCCGTACCCCTCCCAAGTGGGCGGCCAGGCTCGTGCGGCGGGCCCGCAGCCAGCAGTCCAGCACCGCCATCTCCACGGCCGCCTTGGCCATCGGGTGCCCGCGCAGGTGCCGCAGCGCGGGACCGACCGCCGCCGGATCCAGATCGAGCGGGGCCAGCGCGGGGAGCATGAACCGCTTGATCGCGTCGGCGGCCCCTGCGAGGTGTTCGGGGCTGTAGGTCGGCTCGTCATCGGCGGCGCACTCGCCCCAGCCCTCGCCCTCGTCGGTGAGCACCCGCACGAGCAGCGCGGTGCGAACCGTTTGCGTGCCGAGCGAGGTGCGGAACGGGCTGACCAGCGGCAGCGCGACCTGGCGCAGTTCGACGGCGTCGAGCTTCACGCGGCACCCCCGCGGGCGAGCAGATACCAGCCGGAGCGGGTGAACCCGGTGACCCGGTATCCCTGGCCGAGCGCGCCGCCGAGCCCGCTCGCCAGCGCCGCCCGCCAACGCCTGGCCGCGGCGGGGTCCGTCGTGCGCAGCGCCTCGACGTCCGCCGGGGTGGCGCACCGCAGCAGCGGCGCGCCCTCGCCGTCCCTTACGGCCCCCGTCTCGTCCACCACGACCACCCCCTCGCGCTCCTGAACCGGAGGGGGAGCGGCCTGCTCGATCGGCCAGGTGACGAAGAGCCGGTCGGAGGGCCCGCCGTCGTTGATGCCGTCGCTCATCGGCCCGTAGAAATCGGGCAGGTAGGCGCCGACCTCGGCGCCCAGGCGGGTCAGGTTGAAGAAGGCGTTGCGCCGGACCAGCGGGTCGAACGTCCATGAGACGGCCACGAGCCCGTGCTCGGCCGCCCAGTCCCGCTGGTGTTCCTTGAGCGCCCGGCCCACGCCACGTCCGCGCGCCTTATCGGCGACGCCCGCGACGTGCGAGTGCAGGCTGTGGCCGGTCGCCAGGAACCCCGTCGCCACCCCGACGAGCTCGTCGTCGAGGAAGGCGCCGCCCACGTACCCGCCGGTGTGGGCGAACGCGCACAGCAGGTCCAGGGCTATCGGCGGGTCGTCACCGCGTCTGGTTCCCCAGACCTCGCGGAACAGTCGGTCGGCACGCCGCAGCGCCCCGGTGCCGTGGAGGGAACGGATGGTGAGGTGTTCGGCCATGGGCATCAGCATCGCGGCGCGCGCCGTCCGGGGCGTTGGCGTCCACGCCGAACTTCATCCGCTCTGCTTTGTGGCGCCGTTCAGCCTGAGCTGGAGGGCGAGCACCAGCCGCGTGTCCGGATCGTCCAGCGCGATCAGCTCGCCGATCCTGCGCAGCCGGTACCGCAGCGTGTTGGGGTGCAGCGACAGCAGTTCGGCCGCGCGGGGCACGTCGTAGTGGGTGCCGATCCAGACGGTCAGGCTGTGCACGTAGTGGGTGCCGTGCCTGGCGTCGTGCGCGGCGACCAGCGCCAGAGGCTCGCCGGACAGGGAGGGCTTGGGCCGCAGGGCGGCCTCCACGTCCATGAGGAACAGCGCCGCCGACAGCTCCTCGTGCGACCCGGCCAGCTCCTGGGTGAACGGCCCGCAGACCGCGCGCAGCGCCTCTTCCGCCTGGCGCGCCCCGGCGGGCACGGCGGCGACGGAGGCGGCGGTACGGCCGATGCCGGCCCGCCAGCCGCCGCCCAGCCGCTCGCTCACCCTGGCCAGCGTGTCCACGACGATGCGGCGCAGCAACGTCGCGGACGCCTCGGCCGCCACGATCGCGTGGGCGCGGCCGTCGACCACGCCGGTCGCGGCCCTGATCCGGTAGGCCACGAACGCGGCGCGCAGCAGGTCGGCGGCGTGCGTCGCGGCGAAGGCGTCGGCCGGGCCCGCGTAGGGGCCCAGCGTCACGACCGTCACCGGCTCGCGCGGCAGCAGGCCGAAGGAGGTGGCCAGCTCGTCGACCGCGCCGATGCCGCGCAACAGCCAGCCCAGGCACTCGTCGCGCCTGCGCCGCGCCTCGTCGGCGGCCAGGTTGATGCGCGCCAGGTGCGGCGCCGCGGCGGTGGCCGCCTCCTCGAGAACCGCGGCGGCGTCGTGGGCCAGCGGCTCCTCCGCCTGCACCGCCCAGATCGTGCCGAGCACCTCGCCGTGCGCCCGGACCGCGATGGCCAGACGGGGGTAGAACTCACGCGGCTCGCGACTCCAGACCACCCCGTCGGCGCGCAGCACGGCCGCGTACTCCTCGGCGTTGGTCGGATGCTCGGGCACCCGGCGGCCCAGAATGCCCTCCCTGCGCAGCTCGTCGATGCGCTGGCCCTCGACCGTGGAGTAGGCGAGCACCCGCATCGCCAGATCCTCGATCGCCACCGCGCCACCCACCCGGACCGCCACCTCGTTGGCCAGCACGAACAGGTCGGCCGCCCGGGTGCCGCGTGGGTCCTCGGCCGGGGCGACCACCGCGAGCAGGGCGTCGATGAGCGTGTAGAGCTGCCCCCAGGACAGCTCGGGAGGCGCAGCGAGCAGCGCCGTGCCCGCCGCCCTGGCCGCGATGGCCAGCGCCTGCTCGTCGCAGGTGCCCGGCTTGACCACGACGACGGCCACGCCGCTCTCGCCCGCGCGGGCCAGGATCTCGGCCGACGGGCGGCCGGTCACCAGCAGGACCGCGCCGTCGAGCCCCGCCTGCGGCTCTTCGGGGTCGTAGATGACCGGGGTCCCCACCAGCGGCTCCCTGCCGTACGGCAGCGCCAGCGGGCGCGCCAGGCCGGGGCCGAGGCTGTCGATCAGCACGCCGAGCGTGACCCGCCCGCGCGCCGTCACCGGGCACCCCGCCTGAGCATCCGGCCGTGCCTGCCGCCGGTGAACTCCCCGCCGGCGACCACCTGGCGCCCTGCCATGAAGACGTGCTCGACCCCCGTGGGCCGCACGTCGGGACTCTCGTAGGTGCCCGCGTGGCCGATCGTGACGGGGTCGAAGACGCAGAGGTCGGCGATCGCCCCCGGACCCAGCCAGCCGCGCCCCGCCAGGCCGAACTGGGCGGCGACGGCCGAGCTGAGCTTGCGGATCGCCTCAGGCATGTCCTCCTTCTCGACGTAGGTGCCGAGGTAGGTGGGAAAGGTCCCGAACGTGCGCGGATGGTTGGGGCCGACAGGAGGCCCGTTGTCGGAGCCGATGGAGATCAGCGGGTCGGCCAGGAACGCGGCCAGATCCCGCTCGTGCATGGTGTGGAAGACGCCCGAGGCCTGCGGGTCCAGCCTGACCAGGTCGCACAGCGCCTCCCACGGGTCGCCACCGAGGTCGGACAGCCGCCTGCCCTCGATGCCAGGATCGTTGTGGACGAGGATCTGCACGTCCGAGGGGTGCAGCTCGCGCCAGAAACCGACGCCTGTGCCGATGGCCGGGTCTTCCGCGAGTGCGCGCAGCGCCGCACGCTCGGCCGGGTCGCCCAGCCGCTCCAGCAGCGCCTGCTCGCCGCCCTCGCACGCGATCGGGGGCAGCACCGCGACCAGCATGGTGCCGAAGGCGAGGTAGGGATAGACGTCCGCGCGCACGTCCACGCCCGCGCGGCGGGCCTGGGCGAGCTTGTCCAGCACCATCGCGGAGGCGCCGTGCACCGCTCGCCCCGAGGCCTTGCAGTGCGAGACCTGCAGCCGCACGCCCGCCCGCTTCGCCACCGCGATCGCCTCGTCGAGCGCGTCGGCCAGGCCCTCGCTCTCGCTGCGCATGTGCGTGGCGTACGGCAGGTCCCAGCGCTTGGCCACCAGCGCGAGCGCGACCAGCTCCTCCAGGTCCGCGTAGGCGCCAGGCACGTACTCCAGTCCGCTCGACAGCCCCACCGCGCCCGCCTCGAAGGACTGCGCGGCCAGCTCGCACATGCGCGCCAGCCGGTCCGGCGTGATCTCGGCGCTCATCCCGGCCGCGGCCAGGCGAAGCGTGTTGTGCCCGGCCAACACGGCCAGGTTGTTGCTCGGCCCGGCCGCCTCGGCCGCGTCCAGGTAGTCGCCGAGGGTGGCGAAGGCCGCCCCGGCCAGTTCGGCCGGCAGGAAGCTCCTTGACTCCGGATCGACAGGGCCGCACGAGAAACCGCAGTTGCCCACGATCTCGGTGGTCACGCCCTGCAGGAGCTTGAACGGCTGCGGCTCCTCCAGGAAGGGAACGGTGTCGGAGTGGCTGTGCGGGTCGACGAAGCCCGGGCTGACGAGCAGGCCGGAGACGTCGATCACGCGCCGGGCAGGGCCGAGGTCGCGCCCGACGGCGGCCACGCGCCCGTCGGCGATCGCGACGTCGGCGTGCCGCGGCGCTCCTCCGAGCCCGTCATGGACGGTCCCGTCGCGAAGCAGCAGGTCATGCATGGCGCTAGCCTCCCTTGCCCGCCATCGCGGGCGCTAGGTACGGAAGTATGAAATTTCAGGGCGTGGCCGGTACGGAGGCCAAAAGCCTGCGCGTGTAGGCGTGCGCGGGGGCGGCGAGCACCTCCGTGGTGCCACCGCTCTCCACCACCTCGCCGCGCGAGAGCACCACCAGCCGGTCGGCCATCTGCCTGACGACCGCCAGGTCGTGGGTGATGAACAGCATGCTGGTGCCGACCTCCCGCAACAGCTCCAGGACGTGCGCCTGGACCGAGACGTCCAGCGAGGCCACCGGCTCGTCGCAGATCAGCAGCGCGGGCCGCACGGACAACGCCCTGGCGATGGCCACCCGCTGCCGCTCCCCACCCGACAGCCCGGCCGGCCTCCTGCCAGCGTAGGCGACGGGCAGCCCCACCAGCTCGAGCAGCTCCGCCGGTATGAGCCTGTCCTTCGCCGGGCCCTGCGCCGCCGCCTCCGCCAGCGTGGCGCCGACCGTCAGGGCCGGGTTGAGCGAGGTCGACAGGTCCTGGAAGAAGCACTGCACCAGCTGGTGCCGTGGCCGAACCGGGTCGGCCAGCTCGATCGTGCCCGAATCCGGCCTGACCAGGCCCAGAACGCAGCGGGCGAGCGTGATCTTGCCCGAGCCGGAGCCGCCGACGACACCGACGCTCTCACCGCGGTTGACGTGCAGGGAGACGCCGCCCAGCGCGACGTGCGAGCCGTACGTCCTGCGCAGGCCGGTGACGCGCAGCACCTCGTCGCCGGCCACCTGGCGGCGCTCCTCCCCGCCCTCCTCGACGCGGGTCCTGGGGCGCACCTGGTGCAGGCAGGCCGTGAGCCGCTTAGGGCGCAGCTCGCGCAGCGGCGGCCGGGCGTGCGCGCACTCGGACGTCGCCTGGTCGCAGCGCACGTCGCACTCATCTCCGCCGCCGACGGCACGCTGCCCCTGATGCCGATGAGCCGGGGCAGCTGCCGCTCGACGGTGGGTACGGCGGCCAGCAGACCCGCCGTGTACGGATGCGCCGGCGCCTTGCCCATCTCGGCAGGCGGCCCCTGCTCGACGATGCGCCCCGCGTACATGACCACCACCCGGTCACACAGCTCGAACGCCACCCTCAGGTCGTGGGTGATCAGCAGCACGCCCATGCCACGGGCCCGCTGGATGCCCTTGATCAGCATGAGGATCTCGTGCTGCGTCGTGGCGTCCAGCGCCGTGGTGGGCCCGTCGGCGATCAGCAGCCCCGGGTCCGCCGCCAGCGCGGCGGCCAGCGCCACCCGCTGTCGCATGCCGCCCGACAGCTGGAACGGATGGCGCCCGGCCACGTCCGGGTCGTCGATGCCCACCTCGGCCAGCCGGCGCAGCACCTCCGCCCTGTCCCTGCGTCCTCGCAGCGATTCGGCGACGTGGGCGCCCGCCGTACGCAGGGGGTTCAGCATGGCGAACGGGTCCTGCATGAGCAGGCTCACCCGGGTGCCGCGCACCGAGCGCCACACCCGCTCGCGCGCGCCGAGGAGCTCCCGGCCGTCGAGCGTGACCGAGCCGGTGGCGCGCAGCCCCTTGGGCAGCAGTCCCGCGGCGGCCCGCGCGGGCCTGTGGCGCGGCTCCTCCTGAGGAGCAGGCGGTGGTGAGCGCGAGTACGACGGCGGCGGTCGCGGCCTTCGCGGATGTCATGGGACCACCTCGGAAAGGTTCGGGCGGGGATAGTCGGACGCTAGGAGCCGGACAGCCGCTGTTCACTGACCCGGCAGCCAAAACCGGCGGCCCCCGCCTCGTCCTGCGGGCCAATCAGCCTTCGAAGCGCGTCCGGCGCAGGCCGCCGCCGCTCACCAGCAGGTCGCCCTCGTGGATACGGAGCGTGAACGGCCCGGCCTTCCACGCTCCGCCAGGGGCGGCAGACACCGGCAGTTTGAGTTCGCGGCCGATGCGCACCTCACCGTCGCTCACGATGGCGTCGACGCCGAGCTCCCAGCTGCGGTAGACGCCGTCGGGCAGCGGCGCGTCCGAGGGCGGCTCGGCCGCGTCGAAGACGACAGGGGGGCGCGAGAGTGGGCCGACGCTGAGCAGCAGCCGGTCGCCGTCGATCTCCACCCAGCCACCCTCGGCGTCTCCCGTCCCGTGCCAGCATCCGTCGGCGCCGCCGGTGAACACGCCCACGCCGGCGATCACGATGCCCTCGTCGGCGGGTGCGAGGGTGAGCGTCCCGCCCCCGGCCGGATCCTGCCAGTGCAGCCGCTCAGGCACAGCCGGCCTCTTCGGCTCGGGCTTCGGCGGCTCCTCCTGGCCGAGCAGCAGCCGCGCCAGCCGGTGTGACACCCTCACCGGATTGATCGCCGTCTGGTTGGACAGCACCGCGATGCCGACACCCGGATCGGGCAGGTACAGCAGGTTCGACTGGTACCCGTGCATGCCGCCCGCATGGGCGAACCAGCCCTCGCCGTGATAGATCCCCATCGCGTACGCCTGGACCGTGCCGTCGGCCAGCACCCCCGGCTCCAGCAGCCGCTCGCGCAGATCGGTGCCGAGCACCCGCCCGTCGGCCAGGAACCCGAACCACGGCGCCAGCCCCGCCACGCTCGTCACCAGTCCGCCGTCGCCGACCGCGCTCTCCTGGGTGTCGGCCCTGCGTGGTTCGCCCTGCGCGTTGGCGTAGCCGTACGCCAGCCTGTCCAGCGGAACCGACGCGTCGTCACGGAACAGCGAATCCGCCATCCCCAGCGGCTCGAAGAGCCGCTTGCGCGCGAACTCCGCCAGCGACGAATTCGTGACGCGGTTGATCACGACCGCCGCGAGCACGTAGCCGGTGTTGGAGTAGGAGAACGCCGTGCCCGGCTCGAACGTCGTCCTGCGGATGCCCGTGAGCACCTCCAGCAGCCGCTGCTCGGTCATCTCCGCCAGCGGCACGCCCGTCAGCGCCTGCAGCGAGTACCACTCCGGCAGGCCGCCGGTGTGCTGCAGGCACTGCCGCAGCGTCACCGGTGTCTGCAGACTCAGCTCAGGCACGTGCGCCCGCACGTCGTCGTCGAGCCCCAGCTTCCCTTCGCGCTCCAGCAGCAGCACGCACGCCGCCGTGAACTGCTTGCTCGCGCTGGCGACGTCGAACCTGGTGTGCTCGTCGATCGGTACGCCGAACTCCACGCACGCCGCCCCCTGGGCGACCGTCAGCACCGCGGCGCCGTCGACGTACACGCCGACGGCCAGGCCTGGGGTGTGCGGGCTGACCAGCGAGAATACCTCGCGCTTGACTCGTTCGAGATCCATGCTGCCAGTATCACCAGGCGACCGGCATCGCCCTTTGGCCTGCGGGACGACGGATGCGCGCCGTTCTTTGTCCTCCGGGCCCAACCGGACGCCCGCGCTGCCGCACCGTCAGCACGGGCAGCGCCGCGTTGCGCAGCGCGTAGCTGACCCACACCCGCTGCCTGGGCAGGCCGCGCGCCCTGGCGAAGGCCAGGAAGTCCTGCGCGGCCAGATCGAGCGCGGCGGCGCGCATCTGCCTGACGACGATCGCCGCCTGCGCCGCGGCCAGCGCGACCGCGAAGCCGTACAGCAGCAGGATGCTCAGCGTGAACGACGGGATCGACAGCGCGACCAGCGACGTCAGCGTGATGCCCTGATCCAGCCTGCCGGCTTTTTGGGCTGGGGTTCGGCGCCGCGCCGCCGAACCCTCGTCCCCCTCTGATGAAAGGAGCTCGATGCCGTCTCTTCCCGAGCAGCTACCCAGGACGCTGCGCGACTGTGTTGAACCGCTCAAGGATGAAGACCTGGGTGTGCTTCGCATCCTGCCCAACCCCATCTTCTCCGTCTACAACCGCGACGTCGTCTATGCCGAGTTCCGCACCCTTGGCTGCAAGTACGGGCAGGCGTGCAAGGCGCTCCGCGAGCCGGGGTTCTACGCGCGCGGTGAGTGGCTGACCGGCAAGGTCTCGGGGGTCGAAGTGCAGCGGAACGAAAACGTACGCTAAGCCCATTCTCGCAGGTCAGCCGTGACGGCTGCATGCGGGATCCGGAGAGGCTTGGCGTACGTTCCCGTTCCATCGCACGGGCCGCGGTTGGCTCTCCGGTGGCGGGGTCCTCCGTACGCTGAGTGATCATGTTGTAACTATTTTATCACTTCGATGACGGTGCGTAGAGGCTGGTCCTGCTTTCCGTGGATGCCTGTTGATTTCTTGAGTGATGGCGAGGCCGCGCGGTATGGGCAGTACTGCGGGCCGCCGTCGCAGGTCGAGATGGGGAAGGTGTTCTTCCTCGACGACGCGGACAAGAAGCTGATCAAGGCGTGTCGCGGGCCACACAATCGCCTGGGCTATGGTCTGTTGCTGAAGCTCTTCGAGCAGGAGGGACGGTTTCCGCGGCACGCGGGTGAGGTTCCGAAGGCCGCGGTCAACTACATGGCGGGGGGCAGGTGAAGGTCGATCCGGTCCTGTTCGCGGAGTACCGGTGGTCGGGGTCGACGATGGAGTACTAGTCGTTGTCCTGCTCGACGGCGTCCCACAGGAAGGCGCTGCTGCCGGTGATCTGGCTGCTGCGGGAGTCGAACGTCGCCAAGCCGTTCACCGCGTCGTCGTCCTCGGCCGCTGTCACGGTGAGAGGCTGAGGGACGTCCCAGTTGTCCGGGGTGAAGGTCAGCGGCGGTCCGGCGGACAGGTCCGTGTCGCCGTAGACCCGCGCGCTGCCCACGATGACGTTGCCCGGGGGCCGCTGGCTGAGCCGTACCTGGACGCTCGCCGTGCCGCCCTCGGGCACCGTGAGGTCGGAGGGGGAGATGAGGATCCGCAGCCGCGGGGGTGAGGGCGAGGGGCTGGGTGAAGGGGTGGGACTCGGCACCAGCTTGACCGTGCACGGCACGCCGTTGAGGGCGAAGTCCGTCGGCGGCGGGTTGCTGCCGGTCCAGGTTCCGTTGAAGCCGAGGTTGAAGGTCCTCCCGGAGCTGATCGATCCGCCCCAGGCGGGGTTTCTGGCGGTGACCTGCTGGCCGCTCTGGCTCCACTGCGCGCTGAAGCCACCGGTGATCCGCTGGGTGCTCGGGAACGTGAAGGTCAGCGCCCAGCCCGAGAGCGGGTCTCCGGTGTTGGTGATGTCGATGAAGGCGGTGAAACCGCCCGACGAGGTGCCCCAGGTGTGCGAGGTATAGGTCACAGCGCAACCGACCGCCGCCTCGGCGGAGGTGGCCGTGCCGCCCATGACGGCCCCGGCCGCGAGCAGCGCGGTGGCCGCGGCCGACGTCGGTTCTTGCGGTTGCGGACCTGGTCAGCCTTCTCCGGGATCGTGCAGGTGATGCCACGCCTGCGCAGGTAGGCGCGGTTGGCACGCGAGCCGTACGCCTTATCCGCACGGACTCTGTCGGGACGCGTGCGCGGGCGTCCCGGCCCCATCCGGGGCACACTGATCCGCTCCAGCACGGGCTGGAACTGAGGAGAATCCCCACGCTGACCAGCAGTGATGATCAGCGATAACAGCTTCTGGCCCTGCTCGACAGCCAGATGCAGCTTGGTGGTCAGCCCGCCCCGGGAGCGGCCCAGCCCGTGGTCGGCGGGCTCGACATCGACGCCGCCGGGCGGCTCTACCTGCAGATCCCCCTTTTACACGCACCAGCGGCGTGCTGGTGCGCGCGGGCGATCGTGGAATCCACGCTCACCTTCCAGGTGATCAGACCCTTGGAGTCAGCCCTGGCCTGCAGATTCTTCAAGATCTGCGCCCAGGTGCCGTGTCGCTGCCACCGCCGGAACAGCCCATAGACCGTCTCCCACTCGCCATACCGGACGGGCACGTCCCGCCACGGCGCACCCGTCCTCGTCCGCCACCGGATCCCATCAATGAGCTGCCGTTTCGTCCACTTCGGCGGCCTGCCCGGCTTCTTACCGACCGGCAGCAACGGCTCCATGGCTATGTAGGTGAGTAAGAACGCCATCTGCGTGCTTCTATGAGCACCACTTAGAGATCTTGGCAGGTGGAAATGTCGATGAGTTTGAGCACCGCCTGGGGCTGGTCTCGGAGGCGGAGTGGTTACTATGCGTGGTTGGCGTCTGGCGTGGACTCGGATTTTGAACGTGTGATGGTGGATTCGGGGCGGGATGTGGTCGCCCATTCCTCCCAGGTGTCGGGGGGCTGTGCCATCGTGCGTTCGGCGTCGTCCTGAAGCTCTGAGAGTGGGATGGCCATGACATCGGCCAGTCGCTGCGTGCTTCCTCCGGAGGCCAAGTAAGCCCGGACGACGGCGTCGCGGGTTCCCCGTAGCCGGGGCGCAAGCCGGTCCAGGCCACGCAATGCTGTTGCCCAATCGCCGACAGTCGGTGTGGGAGAGCCGGAGTCACGGGAGTTGGCACCCGTGCGCAGCATGCCCAGGGCCCACAAACAGCTATCGACGATTTCCGCCATGAGGAGGGCGTCCTTGCCGACGCTGCGAGCTTCGGAAGCGGTCAGCCTGATGGTGATCTCCATTTCGTCGTTGCCGTGGGGGTCACCAGGACGGTGGGAAATGGTCATAGCTGCTCCACTGGAGAAAGGGGGCGGGTAAGAGGATGTCCCGCGGCTCGTGGAACTTGAAGAGCGGTCCCGCGGTCAGGCGACGTTCTCGTTGTAGCAGCTTGAAGT
>NZ_JBPJUQ010000108.1:0-19025 GCF_051192615.1 Streptosporangium sp. G11 | reverse complement strand
CGGTCATGCTTGAGATCACATGATCATCGGGAAGGTACACCCCTTCCCGGCCGATCCACAGGTCTCAAGCATTGCTCCAGGAGAGGCACCGCGACGCGCTCATTTGTCAGGCCGGCAGACAGTGTGTGGTGGTCGCTCTCGCTCAGCATGAGGTGCAGGTGTAGGTCATTTTCCAGGCACGTAGGCATGGTCGGGGGGCTGGTTTTCAGAAGGCGTCTTATCTGGTGAAAGCGGGTCCTTTGAGCAAGCCTCGGCAGGCGCGATCATGGGTTAAATATCGACCCGGAAAAACAAGACGGGATCCTTGTGGGCTACCACCCCCACAGGACCCCGTCGACGCTGTGTTCCGGACTCGGCGAAGAGACTCGGGACGTCAGCACCCTGATGGTAGGACAGGAGGGAGGTCACAGACTCCGCAAAAATGTGGGATTGCAAATATTTCAAAAAACGCGGACCGGTAATAACCGAGAAGTTGCGAATACGATACTCGTCGACAGGTTTTCCCTCCGCACCTCTTGCACTGATCACGTCAATGGCGAGAGGCGAGATGGTTCGGCAGGTAGCTTACATCCCTCCAGGAAGAGTGGACTGGTGTCGTGCTTGCCGCAAATTTTCGCCGTGAAATTAGCGTATAAATTAGTGTAAGGCGAAATTAATTCGAAGGGGACGGTTGCGGATCATCTATCGCTGTAACGCTCTTAGCCTTATGGCTTGAGAGGTAGGAGGAGCGGTCGTTTCCGACACAGCGTCCACGAGGTGCCGCTGACCAGCAGACGGTCCAGGCCGCCGACACGCCGCGAAGCTGACGAGGGGGTTTGTCGATCGGAGTGGTGGCGGGGACGAATGTACGACGTATTGTCCGCCTTGATACCCCCGGCAAGCGTTGCACTGACCGCCATCGAGGGTGTAAGGGCTGACCCTCCAACTCCGCGAAAGGATTGTGTAGATGGCCAAGCAGATCCAGGAGATTCTCATCGACGACCTCGATGGGGGCGAGGCCAATGAGACTGTCACCTTCGCGATTGACGGCACCAGCTATGAGATTGACCTGGGTGATAGCACGAGATGATGGACGATGAAATCCACTCCCTAGCCATGAGAGTGAATGACATCTAATCTGTTAGCCAACTTCGTCGTGATGTCCCCGGTGACGACCTCCTACCAAGGTCATGATGCACCCGACATCCTGCGAGGTCATCCGGACTCGGCGACAGACCTCTTGGAGGACACCGTGCAGCAACCGTGGTTCATCGTGGCCGGGGCGGTGATCGCGCTGGCTTTCATCGCGATGGCCGCCTTCATCGCCACCCGCTCACCACAGCTCTCTGCCCGCGGCGTTGTCGCGCTTGTGGGGTCACTGGTAGTGCTGTTCACTGCTCTACCGCCGATCCTGACTGCTCTTTACGGCTAGTTCCTCTGACGTGAAGCCCTCAGACGAGAGCGCTGCGGGTCGGCCTGGGCCGGCCCGCGGCTTGTTGGGCCGTCTATCTGCCTCCGAGCGAGAAGAACTGCTCAGGCAAGGGAGACTGCGCGAGTACGAGCAGGGCGAAGTCGTACTCCACGAAGGTGATCCTTCTGGAGATGTCATGATCATCGTTGCCGGTTTCCTCAAGGAAACCGCCACCGCAGCCAGTGGGACGTCCGTGCTGCTGAGCATCAAAGGTCCCGGCGAACTTCTAGGGCATCTGGCCGCCATAGACGGAAACAGCCAGCATGCGACGGTGCTAGCTGGAACCAGGTGCCGGGTCAGAGTGATCGGAGCACAGCGCTTCGAAGACTTCTTGAAGAACCACGAGAAGGCCGACAAGGCACTGCGCAGCTACATCATCGAGGAGCTACGAACCGCGGCCCAAACCCGTATCGACTCAGCAGGAGCTCCTGCCTTAGCCAAAATCGCCCACGCCTTGGCCGAGCTCGCAACGCGCCATGGCATTGAAACCGCTGAAGGTATCGCCATCGGCATGCCGCTCACGCAAGTCGATCTTTCAGCCCTTACCGGCCTCTCGCAACGCGCCGTGGAAGTCGCGCTGAGTGTCCTGCGCCAGCAGGGCATGATCGCAACCCGTTATCGTCAACTAACGGTCCGGAATCTCAACGCTCTACGCGAGATGATCACAAGTGAAACCCAGCAGGTCATGAAGATCTGAGGTGAGCTGGTCAGGCCGAGGGGTCGGCTGCGGGCAGGGCGCGGTCGACGGCCGCGCGCCATACCCGGCCCGGAGTGGTCACCTGCGCGACCAGGTCCTCGTAGCAGGCCAGACGGCCGGCGGGGCGGGAAGTTAGAGATCTCCTGGTCCTTTCAGGAGCCGCTGTCGGGTCGTCCTCTCGAGGAAGGGGCTTCACGTAGAGCGGTTCGGAACGGGATCCTCCGCCGGTTGTGCCCCCGGCGCCCGGGCCGACAGGAGACTCGCCCGAAGGCCGCCATCTCGCCGATGGCGGCCTTCGGTGTTTTTCGACCAGTCGCCGACTCATTGACGATCCCGACGTCAAGACCCTCTCCGGCCCGCCTCACGGTCGTGGAGAAGGCGCGGCGCCGCGAGCTGCTGCAGACGGCCCGGAGTCAGATCGACCCGCTCGCTCCCGTGGACGAGCGGGTCGAGCGTGCTGCCCAGGTGCTGGCCGACTTGGCCCAGATGCGTGAGCGCGGTGAGCTGGTCGACACCGTCGACGCTCTCCTCACGCACGCGGTGCGGGTGGAGATGGCCGAGCGGGGCTGGGACGTGGACTGGCCGTCGCCTCCGCTGGGGGCGCCACGGGCCGGTCGCTGGCCGGGGTCGCGCGACGGCGGCTGGCCCGAGAAGATCGTCGCCCGGCTGCCCGCGGAGCTGGTCGCGCGGGTGCATGCCGCCTGCTGGGGTGTCAGCAAGGATGCGATCGAGGCGCTGCGGCGCTGGCGAGACGGCCACCCGGGAGTGGTGCTCTCCCGCGAGGACCTGGTCGTCTACGAGGACCTGGCCGGAAAGGTGATCACGCCGGGCGCGGTATGGCGCTCGGCTGTCGACCGGGCCCTGCCCGCGATGAAGCCCCCTGCCTGACCCAGACCGCCCCCTTTGTCCTCTCCTAGTTCGTCTACAAGCTTGCAAGCTTCAAATTGGCTGGATGTGGTGAGGTTCCGCATGGTGGCCTGGCCCGCGATCGCTTAGCGGCGCGTCAGCGGCCTGTTCGGCGCGTTTGGTGCTCACGCTTGTCCACGGCTGATTGGGCGCGGCGGATGAAGCCCGTGCGGTTGCTGGCACTGCTGGGGTCCTTCGCCGCTGCGCGCTGCAGCCGTGCGAGGTCCCTGATGGTCGTTAACGTACTTTTCCCCATGTCATCGGCATACCCACCCGCAGAACGTAGAGGGCGCCCGCCGTGGCGGGCGCCCTGGAGAAGCGTGAAGAAAAGTGTCATTCGATCTTGGACTGTGGTGGCGTTGGGATGACCGCCATGGTGGTCACGAAGCGCGGCAGCGTGGCCGGTGGCCACGAGGTCGGCTCGGCTCGTTGCCAGCCGTGCGCGGTCAGCGTCTGGTCCATCCAGGCGCCGACCTCCTCGGGGGCCAGGCCTCGCCGGGGTGGGCGCAGCGCCTGGTCCTCGGTGGCGCCGGGCAGCTGCAGGCGCCAGCCTCCATCGAGTCCGGGCCGTCCCCAGATCCACCGCAGGATCACCGACCGCAGACCAGGGGCGTAGACCAGGCGGTCGCGCACCATGTCGGCCGCCGGGGTGTTGAACGACTTTGAAGGTGCCGATGTAGTGGGCGAAATGCGGCATCCTGTCTGCCGACAAGATCGGATGCATGCTCCGGGAAGCCGGAGAGTTCGTCGGCGGCGGCACCTTGCCGACGGAGGGCATGCAAAGGCCCTCCCGGTATCTCTTGGCGGAGTTCGCCCGGGAGGGCCGTGTAGCGCGCT
Organism: Streptosporangium sp. G11; assembly: GCF_051192615.1. Taxonomy (NCBI): domain Bacteria; kingdom Bacillati; phylum Actinomycetota; class Actinomycetes; order Streptosporangiales; family Streptosporangiaceae; genus Streptosporangium; species Streptosporangium sp. G11. The sequence continues at coordinate 15,135 of NZ_JBPJUQ010000108.1, read as the reverse complement.
CGGAGGCGCTGTGCTCACGGTAGGGGCGAACAGGGAAAAGGTCGAGCGGCAGGGACACCCCGGACTTTCCGACACGGTTCTCACACATGATCAACACGGCTGTGGAGCCGAACACGCCACTAGTTGATCATGACCGTGAAGGGATCCCCTTCCAGCCAGCATGTCCTGGTTGACAAGGACAACGAGAACGAGTCGGTCGCTGGCCATAGTTCGTGCGGTGGCAGGAGCTATGAACTGCTTCGTGTCGGCCTCGCGGCCGGGTTTCGCCACGAGGTCGTTTGGCGGCGGGACAGGTCCGTCCATGGGCTCACCTGGTGACCCCTCGGCTTGCTTCGATCATCAGCCGTGAACGTGGCGCAAACGGGACAGCAGGAGTTGCTCGCATGGCCGTGATGCGATCCGGCCCTGAGGCCGATCGGCAAGCCGCATCAGTAGGAGTAACCGTTTGCGGCCTGAGCCGCGCTGCAGGCGCGTTCGGCGGGGAGCACGGGAGGTGCCCAAGAATGCCATGGGCTCCATACCTGCACGATGTTCGGCCACACCTGGGCGAACAGGCAATCCCCATCCGGCTCGCGCAGGGCGATGCCGATCTTGCCGTCGTACGCGGCAACGTCCTGGCGGATCCGCGGGTCCAGATCCAGACCCTTGACGGCGCGTCGGGCCGCGTCGAGGTCGAGGGTCGTGGGCAGGTGCTTCTTCAACCACGAATCGGTCTGAGCCGGCAACCTGGCCGGCGGCCGGAAGGTGCGCCAAGGAACGTCCTTGGGACAGTTGATCTCGGTGATGGTCACGCTCCGGTCCTCTTCCCGCGCCTTGATGTGATTCGCCGGCGCGGGCTCGATCACCTCCAGGTTGAAGCAGACGAACACCACCACAGCGGGAGAGGGAGTATCCGCCGGACCCAGGGGAGGCCGTGGCGTGCGGTCCTTCCCACGAACCCTGATCCGCACGCGTCCCGGATCGTCGTGCCCGTCGCCGGAGACGTCCAAGACCGTGAGGTACTCCTCCTCCCGCGTGAGGTGGTAGCCGACGTCTTCGGCGACCCACGGGTCGTAGCCCTTCAGCTGGTCGGCGATCCGGTCGGCATGCTCTCGTGCGTCCCGCACGGCAGGGTCGGCGGCGCAACCGGTGAGGGTCAGCAACGAGGCCAGAACGAGGGGCGTGAGTCGGCACACGTATCCCTTTGACATTGAACGGGGCAGACCTGTTCGCGCCGAGCACACACTGCCGCGATTTTGTGATCACGCCGCGCGCGTCAGGGACGACGGAGTTTCACGCCTGGCTGTTCTTGGCTCTGCAGCCCCGGGTCGGTGTTCTCCGGGGATCACACAGGGGCTCCCTGGATGACCAAAGTCCACCAGGAAGACGTGCACGGTCATCGGTTGTACCCCCCAGTCGACGCCTGCTGCAGTGTGATCGTCTTGTGACGCATCACGCTTCCCCGCCGGGGCACAGAACGGGGAGCCAACCAACGAGGAAGTGTGGACATGACAGTCACTGGCATCATCACCGCCATCGTCATCGGAGCCATCATCGGCGTCCTGGGACGGCTGGTCGTGCCGGGCAAGCAGAACATCCCGATCTGGCTGACCATCGTGATCGGCATCGTCGCCGCCCTCATCGGTACCTTCCTGGCCAACGCGCTCGGCGTGGGCGACACCCGGGGCATCGACTGGATCGAGATCGTCATCCAGATCGCGCTGGCCGCCGTCGGCGTCGCCCTGGTGGCGGGCCTGTACGGCAGGCGCGGCGTCCGGTAGCCGACCGGCACACACCGGTCCGGCAAGACCGGCCCCCCAGCAACGCATTGGCCTCGGCCCGAGACCCTCGGGCCGAGGCCAATGGCGTTCAGCAGCTGACATGAGCTGCCTGCGGTGCCGGCGAGGTCGAGCACACAGTGACTTGCCAGGAAAACCGCGCATGAAGATCCGCTACATGCTGCTGCACGCCTACGGCATGGGCGGCACGATCCGCACCGTGCTCAACCAGGCGAACGCGATGGCCGACGCCGGCCACGATGCGGCGATCGCCAGCGTGGTACGCCGCCGCGAGGTTCCTCATTTCTTCTACCGCTCCGGAGTGAAAAGTCCCGTCACCACCTCACACCACCGTGTGACTAACATGGCCCCGCTGCGTTTTCAGTAGTCGAGGGCGCGGTCGACCAGGTCGGCGACCTCGGTGGCCGAGGCGCGGAAGTAGCGGGCGGTGGTCTCGATGGAGGTGTGCCCGAGCAGGGCTTGGATCTGGGCGTGGTCGGCGTCGGCTTCGCGTAGCCGGGTGGCGTAGGTGTGGCGCAGCCGGTGCGGGCGCAGGCCCGGCAGGCCGGCGTCCTTGCCAACGGCGCGGACCACGTCGGTGACGCCGTCGACTGACAGCCGTCCGCGTTGGCCGGCCCACAGTCCCTCGCCGATCGCGTCCGCCAGGGCGGGCCGGGCGGCCAGCAGCTCGGCGCGTACCTTCAGCCAGGCGGTCAGGCGTTCGCGGGCCGGGACCGGCAGCGGGACGGTGCGGACCTCGTCCCCCTTTCCGTGCAGGCGGGCAGTGCCGCTGCGAGGAGTGATCGGCACGTCGGCGACGCGAAGGCGCTGGCATTCCTCGGCGCGGGCTCCGGCCCCCAGCAGGACGGCGATGAGGGCTGCGTCGCGGGGACTGCGCCGGTCGGCGGCGCGGCGCACCGCGTTCTCCTGCGCCCGCGACAACGCATCTGGGGCGCCGGGCTTGGGAAGGCGGGCGCGCTTGACCGCCAGGCGTAGCGCGGGCCCGTGCTCATACAGCAGCGTGACGGCGGCCAGTGCCTGGTTCACCGTCGCCGGTGAGGCGCCCGCGGCGAGCAGGTGGCGGCGCCAAGCGGTGACGGAAGCCTCGGCGCCGACCAGGTCGACGAACGCGTCCGCGTGCTCGGCCGCCCGGGCGAGCACCCAGTCGCGGTAGGCGAGCGCCTGGCGGCGGTAGGCGGTCACCGTGTTGGCCGCCAGCGCGCACCGATCTAGATGCGCGACCAAGGCGGCGAGCGCGGCGGCGGCCGCCGCGGCGAGGTCGGCGGCGGGCCGGATCGCCACCACGTTGTCGGCGCTGGTTGCGCTGCTGGCGCTCACGATCGGCACCCCTCTTTATTATCCGGGGAGTTTTTCCGGCGTTAGCCCGGCCTCTGCCCGGTGGTTATCCGGGGAGATCATACTCACACTCCCCGGATAACCCTACTTATCCAGGGAGTAGCGTCTGACCGTCGACGAGATCCTCACCTGGCCCTGCGGGCCAAGGACCCGACGAGTCGTTCATGCAACAACCGCTTCGGAACCACGTGAATGCTTGACTGCACGCGACAGTGCTTCAAATCACATCGAGACGCGACCTCGCCGCCGCCACCCATCGCCCGCAACACGCCACCGGCACCAAATTTGAGGCACCCCAAAAGCGCTGGGATTCAACCCCTTACTCGTCGCCCTCCTCTCGCACCGTCGCGGACGCCGCTGCATCTCATCGTGCTTGAACTGCGCTTTTAAAAAACCTCAGAGGCGAGGCGCCCAAAAGCGGACGGAGGGTAGCGACCCCTTTCTCTGTGCGATCATTTCGGCCCATTCCCTCGACAACTTAGCGTCACCGCGAGGATGCGGAACCGATGTGCCGCACTTTTAAACCCGAAACACGCGTCCTATTTAGCCTTTGCACATATTGCAAACATAAAGGTTCTATAGGTAATTTCTGATCGTTTGCTTATAGCGACTTTGCCGCACTCGACCAGCTTGCCGGTCTGATCCCCGTGGTGGAAGAACTCGGCCCGCTCACCCAGCGCGCCATCCGCTCCCGGCCACGGCGCTCTACCACCGGCTAGTTCACAGCCCGATGCTCATATCCGGCCACGACCACGACGAAGGTGATCGGTGACCCACGACCGCCCCGAACACCCGAAGGGCCAACAACTCTCACCCAATAGTCGCCAAGACCATGCACCCAGCGCTACAACCCAGACCAGGTTCTCCCCAGCATCCCTCAGCAACAGTCAAGACCCTTCTCGCCGTCGAGCAAAACGGCCTCCGGCGCCATATCAATATCTGCCCCCTCGACTGGATCAGTCCCTGGAGTCGCGGGGGTATTCGCTAACGCCGGATTCCGTCCCACATCTCCCCGTGCCCCCCTAGAACACAGGAGGCTCCCGTTGACAGATCTGGTCTTTCATAGCGGCACCCTTCCCATATCCGAGCGGTTTCCCAGCTGGTGTGAGCTGGCCGCCACGGCGCTGATCCCGGCCACGATCGAGTCTGAACATCGAGACGACTTCCACGCGTCGATGCGACTGCGGGCGCACGGGCCGGTGCAGGTCAGTACGGTCACCTGCTCAGCTCTCACCTCCACGCGATCTTCACCCCTGATCCGCCGCAGCGACCCCGACCTGTACTTCCTTGCGCTCGTACAACGAGGAACCCTGGGACTGACCTACGCCAACCGGGAAGTGAGCCTGAGTACGGGAGACCTCCTCATCTATGACTCCTCAACCCCCTTCAGCGCCCACATGATCACCCCAACGCTCTGGGCCCGAAAGGTACTGGTCACGATCCCGAAAACGCATCTTCCGCTTCCACCAAATAAAATCGAACCACTCCTGGGCACCTGCATCGGCGACAGTGATGGCCTCGGCGACATCCTCTCCCGCCTAATAACACACGCAGCTCCTCCTTCGAGCGCTGAGCGCGCGGGCGAGGCCCGGCTTAGCGGCGCGCTACTCGACTTGCTATCCGCCCTTCTGGGGCACATGACGGGCGATGCGCCGATACCCCCTGAGGCGCGCCACCACGCGTTGCTCCTGCAAATTCGGGCGTTCATCACCGACAACCTCAGCGACCCGCATCTGACACCGCAGATGATCGCAGACGCGCACGGCATCTCCCGCCGCCAACTGAACCGGCTGTTCCAAAACGAGGATCTACCGGTGGCCGCCTGGATACGGCAACGCCGCCTCGCCCAATGTCACCGCGACCTGGCCAACCCGACCCTGCAATCACAGGCCGTACACGTCATTGCACGCCGCTGGGGGTTCACTGACGCCCCCTCCTTCACCCGCGCGTTTCGCGCCGGCTACGGCATGACACCGATCGAACACCGACAGGCCGCCCTGCGTGCCGCCGGGCCCGCAAACACAAGAAACCCGGCCTGAAAAATCAACGACTTTCTCCCCGCCCTCACCTCAGACTCAAGTTAGTGGTCAATGGGTCCAGGAGCACGGAAGGCCTCGCCGTAAATCACGTCTGGACTGATTGCATTCTCGTCCACATCAACGCGAATGGAGCTTCCATGGTACGAGCCATCTCAACGATCGTCGCGATCATTACAACTATCATTTCAGTGCTGGTTTTCTCAGCTATGCCCGCCGCTGCCGAGCCGCCCCCGTCGATTATGGAGATGAACACTAACGCGTCGATCGAGTGCGACAGCTGGCCTTTGGACGCGGTCCTCACACAGGCGAACGGAACCGGATTCCTACCCGGTCGTGTTCTCTGGGTGGAGAGATACATATACATCGACGGAGAGCAGTGGATCCATCGTGGCGACAAGGTGACCGTCAGTGCAAGCGGCACCTGGTCAAAGCAGCTTACATACGAGACCGCTCTCGATGGAGAATACGATCTCTATGTATACGTCCAGGACAACAAAACCAAGCAGGAACTCGGCATGAACTTTGACAGCGTTACCTGCAACTTCCAACCTAAAACACCGGCGCAGAGCTAACAAACCATCGCCACCCAGGCCAACAACATTGGCCTGGGTGGCGTCTCGCTGCTCACAGACAGGCACCCTTGACTATTACCGGAATTCTGTGCATCCTGTTGATATGACCGGAGACGAATGGATATCACTGGTATTCGAACCAACGCTTCAAAGACAAGGAAGTCTTAGAGAAACAGAGCATGACATCCTACACGACACTCTTGATGCATTACATCAATACGGCGCCTTAAGCGACTCCATCCATCAAGATGCACATCAGAGGTTAAGAGAAGCAAAAGAGGCCGCAATCATACGTCGAGAGTCGATCTTACACCCACGGCTTTCAGGGCGGCGACAAAGCACACTTAAGCATGTTCAGGCAGTCATTGAGCCTCTCATAGTGGTTAACAGCATAGTTCTCGTGCTCGCTAGCGTTGAGTTCTGGTCGGACAGAATCCACCTATGCCTCGTCACGTCGTCACCAGGGAGGGACGCAAAAGAGGAAAAAACTCAAGGAAGTCCGCCTCGCAGGATGTCACCCTCAGACTATTCCCAAGCATTGACCATCCGCCTCAGTGATGATACCGACTCCCTGTACGAACTCGTTCACACAGGCGGAGAGGCAAATGAGAGAGAGGTCCGCCTCAGCCAAATCTTTGAGCCGGGTCCGGCCGAGAACATTTCATACATACAAGCCAAAGTATTCGATCGCGAAATGAATGAAGTTCGCGCCATTCGTGTTCCGTATCAGGGGGGCCCTGTACTACATTCGTAGATCTTGGTTCAAGCCACTGAGGGATGACCTATCCTGCGATGACTTTCGCCTTGACCTACGATCTGGTCGTGTCCTGAGAGCCGATCTGGCCGCGCTCATCGAGCGGATCGCCGACCCATTGTTCACCGGCCCGGAGCCGCGCGCTACCTTTACCGACCTGGTTCTCGGTCTTATGACCGATGCGCCCCAGAATAATTCCTGGCAGCTTGCCGACCATGTCGGGCACAAGAACGCTTCGTCCAGGACACGCGCCATGGCACCCGGGGCTCCCTTCCAGGAGAAGGTGGCGACAAGCCCAGGCCTGCCACCACAGACCAACCCCCCGAGACCGGACCAATACTTACCGCACACAACCTGACACGTCTCGCAAACAGTGAAAGGTCCGGCAGAAGGCTCCGCGCGGGCTTATTGACCAGGGCAAACGTGCTCGCGTGTACCTGGTGACAGCTTCGTTAACGACAGGCCGAGTAGACGATCTGCACCGAACGCTCCTTGAGGAAGGGTCGGAACCTCTTCTATCTGTCGGGAAATCCTGTCGTCAATCCGAGGCCGCAACCAGCCGTTCCGGGTGGTGTTTCATCACCCGGTGTCCTGTTTTTCGGGCTGTCCGGGGCTGGAGTGACGGGGTGTCGGGAAATCACCTAATCCCGACAACCTTGAACGCCCATGCGGTGGGGGTCTTCAGCTAGTACGGACGGAGGGCGGCTGCGGCGATGGGGCGGTCGAAGTCGACGGGTCAGGATGTTGCGGGGTTCAGGACCGCATCGACGGCCATGTAGAGGGTGTCGTTCTCGGACTGCAAGATCGAGCCGTCGGAGGGGAGGGCTCGCTCCAGCGCCAGGCCGTTCAGGACGGTAAGGAGGAACTTCGCGCGCCGGGAGGTGTCGCCGGGGGCGAGAGCGCCTTCCTGCGTGAGCACCGTCAGCCAGTACTCCACGCGACGCCGCCCCTCACGTTCGAGGGCGAAGTATGCCTCCCGTACCTGCTCAGTCGGTTCCGAGGCGATGAACTGCTCGTGGATGATGCGGTGCGCTTCCCGTGCTCCGGCGCCGACTCCGGCGGGGGCGAGGACCTGGCGCAGGCAGTCGACAAGGCGGTCACGGGCCGGCGCGTCCCGATCGTGGATCCGCTCTTCGGAGACGACGACGTCGTACAGACGGGTGAGTACCTCGTCCTGGAGCGCGCGCTGCGTCGGGAAGTGGAATCGGAGGGATCCCGTGCTCACTCCCGCGCGCGCGGCGACCGCTCGCACGCTGAGCTTCGCCCCGGGGTTTTCCCCGATCAATTGCATCGCCGCCAGGAGAACCTTGTCCCGGCTGCTGAGCTGCTCGTTCTGATCCGTCATCACATGAGCCTCCGCCTCACTCGCCCACAGCACTATCACACTGTACTAGCACACTGTGATAGCTTGGCCATCAACCCGACTAACACAGCGTGTTAGTCGGGTTGTGATGAAGCGACCCACGGAGAGTGGAGGGAACATGGTGAAGACATGGCGGCGCAGCCGGGCGATCCGGCGGGTCAAGCAGGGCGACGGGCGTCCCCTTCAGCGGTTTCGCTGGTGGCAGGTGCCGTTAGGACGCAAGCTATTCCACCTCCCGCCCTCATCCGATGGCCGACGGCCGGGGACATATGCCGTCGACGTGCGGCACTGGGGCAACCAGTCGGGCGGCGAGAGCACGGCACACCTGTATCTCGACGGTCGCCATCACGCCCACTCCAAGATCCCCGCCGTGATCCCTGTGGAGGGCGGCGTCATCGAGGTCGCGACGAGCAGCTTCGGGATCAAGCGCTGCCACTACGTCACCACCACGGGCGAGGAGCACCAGCTTGTTCCCGACCCGAAATCGAGCGAAGGCAGGCGAGCCCGTCTCGAGCGTGATCATCCGACGGTGAGCCGCATGGTCGCCGCCACCTCGGTAGTGATGCTCGTGATCGGCGCGGGGCTGAACCTCCCGCAGATCATCGCGCCGATCTCGCAAGTGCCGCCCATCGCCGACAACCTCGGCACCTTCACCTCCCCCATCCACCTGCCGCTCTGGCTCAACATCACGCTCGCCCTTGGCGCCGCGCTGGCCAGCACGGAAAGGGCGCTACGTCTGCGCTACCACTGGCTGCTCGACGCCGGAGGCAACTGACCGACACCTCAGGCTGCGGCCGACAGGTCGGGTCCGCACGCAGCACTCGGCCCGGCGACACCCAGGGCCCGCGCCAGCAGGCGTCGATGACACATCACCAGAGAAACGGACACCAGAATCATGAACCGTCTTCGCAGACCGTTCCAGATCATCCGCGCTGACCTGCGCGCGTACCTGCTGATCAATGCCCTCGTCTACGGGGTGCTCCTCCTGGGCATGGCCCTGGCCATGATCTTCCCCGATCTCCACGCCGCACGGACGTCCTCGTTCGTCGACGGCGACCAAGGGGCGCTCGTCGACACCGTGATCGCCAACCCCTGGACCTTCGGCGCGACCATCTTCATGGTCAACGTGTTCGCGACAGCGCTGCTGCTCATCGTCCTGCCCTCGCTCGTGATCCCCTTCGCCGGCCTTGTCGTCTTCGTGATCAAGACGATCGACATTGGGATCCTCCTGGCGCCCGTCGACCGGACCTCGGCACTGATCCTCATCCCGCACTCGCCGACCATCCTCATCGAGTTCCAGGCCTACGTACTGGTGATGTTCGGCGCCTACCTGCTCGGCAGGTCCTGGCTCCGACCGGCGACAGTGGATACCACCACGCGACGACAGGCCTACGTGCGCGGCCTGAGCCTCCTCGGCCGGCTCTGGCTCCCGGCGCTTGCGCTCTTCGTCATCGGCGCGGTCTACGAGGCCGTCGAGATCTACTTCCTCGTACCGCTGGTGCTCGGCACCTGACTGCCCCCATGGAACACGGGAAGAATCATCTCGCGGGCGACGTCGCTCGCCTGATGAAGAACGCCGGCGCGACCACGGCCGGGCTGCCCGCCTGAGCGAGCCTGGAGGCCAGGCGTCATTCTCGCCGAATGGGCGGCCACGGAACTCAGATCTGGTTCCAGGAGGTCGGAATGCCGTGCCCCCGGTAGCGGTATCGGATCACCTTCACGCCGGCAGCGCCGGTGAACTCGGGGGTCCAGTAGGAACGGACCGATGAGCCTGGGTTGCTGTCACATTTTTTGACAGGGGTTACCGCGCTGATGTATTGCCGGAGGCGATGGGGCGTTCTCGGCGGCGGAGAACCGGGAGGCACCCTTCGTTATACGCCCGCCCGAAAGCGGTGGGTGTTGAGGTGGGCGGTGAGTTTGCGGGTGAGGTGGCGGGAGTCGCGGCCCACTCCGCGCAGGGTGTTGGAGGCGGGGGTGCGCTGCCATTCCAGGCCGAGGAAGCCCAGCCCGGGGTGGGTGGTGGACAGGCCCCGGTCATGGCGCGGGTGGCCGCGCTCGTCCAGGGCGCCGAGCTCGTTCAGGTAGTCGAGGTTGGGCCGGTACCCGGTAGCCAGCAGTACCACGTCGACGGGTTCGCGGCTGCCGTCGGCCCACACCACGTCGCCTTCGTCGAGGCGGGTGAACATCTGGCGCCGATCGAGTCGGCCGTCGCGTAGTGCTTGGCGGTAGGTGCCCTCGTCCAGGACGGGGACGGTGGGCGGGGTGGTGACCAGGCGGGCGGGCAGGCGGTCGAAGCCGGTGATGGTGAACCAGAAGTGCAGGTCCTTGCCCAGGGGGCGCTGGTCGACGAAGCGGATCGGTGTGCGGGTGGCCAGGGTTACCGTGGTGGTCTCGGCGAGTTCGCAGGCGATCTGCACGGCCGAGTTGCCGGCGCCGACCACGACGATGCGCCGGCCCGCATATGGCAGGGGGTTGGTGTAGGCGGCGGCGTGCAGGATCTGGCCGGTGAAGCCGTCGCGGCCCGGCAGGGTGGGCAGGTGAGGGCGGTCGAAGGAGCCGCTGGCGGCGATCACGGTGGGCGCGTTCAGTGTGCTGCCGTCGGCCAGATGTACGGCGAAGCCACCGCCACCGCCACTGCCCTGGGCGCCGCGGTGAGGCCAGCCCGTAGTTTCCAGCCCAAAAACAACGCTAAGCAGTTGATCTAGGACTGCACCTGGGGTTGATGCCTCAAGGAGGCGGGTCACCGGAAGGCTGATTCACAGTTTTCCGTAGTTCCGCATGTGGGATCCGCGAGCAGAGAGCGGCCTGGCTAGGCCCTGCGCTCGTATAGCTACGGCGGACGGACAAGTAGCCTGCCGTGTCCGGGCGTGTGCGTGGTGGTCAGGCGTTCTCGCGGGTGAGGTGCCGGTAGATGGTGGGTCGGGTGACTCCGAATTCGTCGGCGATCTGTTGGACGGTGTAGCGGCGTTTGCCGTCTGTGCCGGTCTCGTCGTACATCTGCTGGGCGAGTTTGATCTGGCGGGGGCCGAGTTTGGGTTTTTGGCCGCCGGTGCGGCCGCGGGCGCGTGCGGCTTCGAGCCCGTCCAGGGTTCTCTCGGACATGAGGGCGTGTTCGAATTCGGCGATCGCGCCGAGGATCTGGAAGAACATCGTGCCGACCGCGGTCGAGGTGTCGATGCCCTGGTCGAGCACCACCAGGTCCACCTTGCGTTCTTGTAGTTGCTTCGAGAGGGCGATGAGGTGTTCCAGGGAGCGGCCGAGCCGATCGAGCTTGGTCACCACGAGTTGATCGCCCGGCCGCAGGACGAGCAGGGCCTTGTCGAATTCGGGGCGGCGGGCGAGTTTCCCGGATGCCTTGTCGATGAAGATCTGTTCGCAGCCGGCGGCGCGGAGTGCGTCGACTTGGGCTTCGGGGTGTTGGTCGCGAGTGCTCACGCGCGCGGTGCCGATCCTCATGCCCGGAACGTAACATAAACCCCCTAGCGCGTGACATTGTTGCGTACATGGGAACCTTTACATTCTCGGCCTGAGGGAAAGCCGGTCAGCCCAACGTGTAAAGCGAACGAACGTTACCGGACACCCTCAACACTTCTCCCTCACCACCCTTCAAGATTGATATGGCCGCTTTCCGACGTATCTTGAAACTGCCCCCCAGGTACGTATCGAATGCTTTCCGGGGATAACTTCGAATTCAAAGCATGTATGATCGCGGGATGAGTGAAGCGGCGCCAGGCTTGAGCGCGGAGCAACTTGGTGCGTACTTTGCTCTGGTGGAGGTCAGCAGCCTTCTTCAGTACGCGGTGGACGAGCACCTGCGCGCCGATGGTGATCTCAGTTACGTGCAGTTCCAGATCCTGGCGCGGCTGGTGGACGCGCCGGAGGGCAGGCTGCGGATGACGGATCTGGCCGACGGTGTCGTGTACAGCCGCAGCGGGCTCACCTACCAGGCGGGATTGCTGGACAAACGCGGCCTGATCACCCGCTCGCCGTCGCCGGACGACGAGCGCAGTGTCATCGTGACTGTCACCGACGCCGGCCGGGCCCTGATCGCCCACGTGCTTCCCGGGCATGTCGACCGCGTCCGGCAGCTGCTGTTCGAACCGATGACCGGCAAGGACCTCGGCGCCCTCAGCACCGTTCTCGGCCGCGTCCGCGACCACATGCGCGCCTCCCCTCCCCGGTCCGCCAAACCCCGCGCCGCACGCAACCGAGCCGGCTGAAGGGGCGGAGAGGGATGGACCGAGCGCTACTGGCGGACTTTCTCCGGGCACGGCGGGAGATGCTGCAGCCGGAGGACGTCGGGCTTCCCCGTGGCTCACGGCGTCGCACTGGTGGGCTGCGGCGTGAGGAGGTCGCGGTGCTGGCCGGCATGTCGGCTGACTACTACAGCCGGCTCGAGCAGCGGCGCGGTCCGATGCCGTCCGAGCAGATGCTCGCCGCCCTGGCACGGGCATTGAGCCTCAGCCCGAGTGAGCGGGAGCACCTGTTCGCCCTCGGCGGGCACTCGGCTCCGCGTCGCGTTCTGCGTGACGAGCAGGTCAGTCCCGTCATGCTGCGCATCGTCGAGCGTCTCTCGGACACGCCCGCGATCGTGTTGTCCCGGTTCGGCGAGACGCTGTTGCAGAACCAGTCGGCGGTTGCCCTGCTCGGCGACTACACCCGGTTCAGCGGCATGTCGCGCTACCTGGTCTACCGCTGGTTCACCGATCCGGCGCAACGCGCCATCTATCCCCCCGAGGATCATGCGCTGCGCGGCCGGGTCTTCACCGTGGAGATCCGGGCGGTGTACACGGCCGACCCGACGGGCACAGCGGGCGAGATCGTCGACGCGCTGCTGGCGGTGAGCCCCGAGTTCGCCGAGGTCTGGCGGCGGCACGAGGTGGACGTGACCCACCACCATGATCTCAAGCGCTACCGGCATCCGGAGTTGGGCGAGCTGGAGTTGTACGCCCGGCGGCTGGTGGATCCCGACGAGGGTCAGGAGTTGCTGGTCTTCCTGGCGGAGCCCGGTTCACCGAGCGGCGAGAAGCTCCAGCGCCTGATCACGATGAGCTGAGCCCGCCTCGTTATCCACGGACTGTTTGTCCGTGGATAACGGTGACATTCACCCGGTTTCCGGTTCGCGCCATGCTTGATCGGTCGGACCAGGAAGGCGGTGAGCAACATGGATCGGGAAATATTGGCGCACTTTCTCCAGAAACGCCATGACGAGGCGGCACCCGGCCGGCCCGGTCACCAAGCCAGCCCGGTACTGGAGCTCATCGTCGAGCATCTGCCGGAGGACCCCGCGACGGTGTTCTCCCGGTTCGGCGAGGTGTTGCTGCAGACCCGTCCGGCGATCGCCCTGTTCGGCGATTACACCCGGACCGGCGGATCGTCGCATTTTCTGGTCGATCGATGGTTGAGCGACCCGTCGGCGCGTGAACGCTACCTCGTCGAGGTGGGTGTTCCCGTGCGACACCGCCCGAGGTGCTATCGGCATGTTGCGCTTGGCGGGTTGGAGCTGTATCGCCACCTGCTGGTCTGTCCGGTGGAACGCCAGGTCCTGCTGGTCTTCATGGCGGTCCCCGGCTCCGCCAGCCACGCGAAGCTGCGTGCTCTGACCGCCGGGAGTAACGAGGAGAGTTCTGCCGACCGGCGGTAACCCCGGCTGAGACGGGTGTCACCGCGCACCACACTTGCTTCGAATTCGAAGCGTGCTATGGTTCAGAAGTGCTTCGAAATCGAAGCAAAACGATTCAGAAGGATGAGGCTCGTCATGAAGGCAGTGCGTTTCCACGAGTACGGCACCCCCGAGGTCCTGCGCTACGAAGACGTGGACCAGCCGGTCCCCGGCGTCGGCGAGGTCCGGATCCGGGTGGCGGCGACGTCGTTCAACCCGGTCGAGGGCAACATCCGCGCCGGCGTCATGCAGGGCCCCATCCCTATCCGGTTGCCGCACACCCCCGGCATCGACATCGCGGGCACGGTCGACGCGCTCGGCGAGGACGTGACCGGCTTCGACATCGGTGACCAGGTGATCGGCGCCCTGCCGTTGACCAGCACCGGCGCGGCCGCCGAGTACGTCATCGCCCCGGTCGGGATTCTGGCGGCAGCCCCCACGAGCGTCCCGCTGGTGGACGCCGCCGGACTACCGCTGGTCGGGCTCACCGCGTGGCAGGCGCTGTTCGACCACGCGAGGCTGACCTCCGGCCAGCGGGTGCTGATCAACGGCGCGGGCGGTGTCGTCGGCGGCTACGCGGTGCAGCTGGCCAAGAACACCGGCGCGTACGTGATCGCCACGACCGGCCCGCGCAGCTCCGGGCAGGCCAAGACGGCGGGCGCCGACGAGATCCACGGCCCCGGGATCCCGGAGCTGTCCGAGCCGGTCGACGTCGTGCTCAACTTCGCCCCGATCGCGCCGGAGCAGATGGCCGCCCTGTCCGGCGTGATCCGGGACGGCGGTGTGCTGGTCAACACCACCGTGTGGATGCCCGCTGCGTCCGACGAGGCCCGCGGCGTACGGGGAATCAATCTCTTCTTCCGTCCCGACGCCGAACAGCTCGCCCAGCTGGTGACCCTGCTCGACGCCAGCAAGCTGCACCTCGGCGCGACCCGGCGGGTGCCGCTGGCCGAGCTGGCGCAGGTGCACGCCGAAGTCGCCACCGCCCCGATCAACGGAAAGATCGTCTTCGTCGCCCCCAGCACCACCCTCGACTAGAGGAAACCACCCGGTCCCCACCCGCGTTCGCCGCAGTGCCGCCCCCATGGCTGAAGACATGGGGGGCGGCACACCCTCCGGTGGCCGGTGACGTCCCCGCACGCCGGCCACCGCCGACCAGATCCGTGCACCTCAAAATTCTTGTAGAAAGTGACCCTCCATGACTCTCTGGACCCCCACCCGCGTCGGCGCGATCGACCTGCCGCACCGGCTCGCGATGGCGCCGATGACCCGCGACCGCTCCCGGGCCGACGGTGTGCCCACCGACCTCAACCGCGAGTACTACACCCAGCGGGCGTCGATGGCTCTGATCATCACCGAGGGCACCCAGCCCTCGCCCGATGGTCAGGGCTACCTGTTGACCCCCGGCATCTACACCGCGGACCACATCGACGGCTGGCGTGCGGTCAGGGGTCCCGGTAGCAATGAAGAAATTTTCAACGAAGTAGCGTCTGACCTGCGGAAACAGAGAAGTTCACCTCCGGTGGCGAGTTGATGATCACTGCCGCTACGTTCGTTCCGGTTTTGTCCGGTACGGCGCGTGGAGTGGTGCGTTGTCAGAGAAGATGTTCTCCGAGGAGCAGTTGGAGCAGC
>NZ_JBPJUQ010000107.1:0-19058 GCF_051192615.1 Streptosporangium sp. G11 | reverse complement strand
TCGACATGCCGACCTCTCCAAGGGGGCGGAGGCATGTAAGTCAACCAAAGCGACTCCACGAAAGCCGGAGTACATCACTCTACGGGCTGACTCCAGCCGCCGGTTCGGGCTGGTGTGGAGCGTAGTAGAGGCCTTCGTGTTCGACGGGTGGGATATCGCCGATGGCGGCGTGGATGCGCCGCTGGTTGAACCGGTCGACCCACTCGGCGGCGGACGCCTCCACGTCGGCCGGGCCGTGCCGCGGCTTGCCTGGTGTGATCAGCTCGGTCTTGTACAGACCGATCTGGGACTCCATCAGCGCGTTGTCCAGAACATCTCCCGCAGTCTCGATGGAGGCGTCGATGAACGCTGCGAGCGTTTGTGTGGCCGGTCGAGCTCGGCCGCGAAGAAGATCAAGGCCGCTTTCAAGATCTCATTGGCCCGTCGCAGCTCGGCGACCTCCGCGCGCAGCCGTTTGATCTCGGCGGCGTCCTGACTGGTGGTGCCGGGCCGCTGCCCGGCATCGACCTGAGTTGTGCGCACCCAGGTGCGCACCGTCTCGGTGGTGCCGATCCCAGTTTCGCCGCTACCGCCTTCATCGCGGCCCACTCGGCCGGGTGGTTCGGACGGATCTCCGCGACCATGCGTACCGCACGCTCACGAAGCTCAGGAGGGTAGGGGGACGGACGGCCATGACTCGATCCTCTCAAGGAATCGAGCCTCCATCAGACCCGGACCGCTTCGACCTGGCCGGCCTGGGCTCCGTCATTCGATGAGAAGGCGAACGGGGCCTTCGTCATCGGATGCCCGGTCACGCACCACATAGGGGGCAAGGCGTGTGAAGAACTGGTCGGGGTCGATGCCTGCCTCGGGCGCGAACACTCCCTTTCGATTGATTTCGCCCTCGGCGAGCATCGTCAGCGCGATCGTGGTGGGGATGCAGGTGATCGCACCGATGCCTCCGGGGATGTGGCCGTTGAGGAGTGCGGCTCTGGTCTCACGTCGGCCTGCTCGCTTTCCGGTCGCCAGGGCGAAGATCTGCGGAAGGTAGTTCTTTCTGGTGATCCGTTCGCGCGCTGCGGCAGCACCCGCACGGACGGCGCTCCAGACGCCGCCCGGCCCCAACTCGCCTCCGTACAGTGCTCCGGTGAGCATGCGCGAGGCATCAGGCACCGTGAGGCGACCTGAGGTGATGGCCCGAACGGTCTCTTCGAGCAGGACCAGGACCGCGTTGGGCACGTCGAAGACGTTGATCGAATGGCGGATCGCGGGGAAGTAGTGGGGCAAGGTTACAGGTTCGGGGTGCCCGACGGTGTAAGCGGTGAGGGGAGCGGAGCCGGGGAGGCGTATCTCAATGGGTTGCATGGGTTTGCCTTGCACCTGCTGACCGCAGTCGTGAATCGGGATGGTGCCGACCAGTTGTGCGACCCAGTGCTCGATCGCGGCCGACGCCCCGTTGTAGGCATGTTCTGTCGGTTCTTCCTTACCGCCTGTGCCCCAGCCGGTGATGACGGAGTCGATCTCGTCCAAGCCCTGCATGGCCTTGAGCGCGAGCAGGTTGCTGATCCCGGGGCTGGCTCCGGCACCCACGATGGCCGACACGTTGGCCTGTCGAGCAGTGGCGTCGCGTGAGAGAAGTTCCATGGTGGGGACGGGGTCGTCGCAGATGTCCACGTAGTGGCATCCCTTGAGCAGGGCGGCGTCGAGAACGGTGCCGCCGAGCCGGAAGAACGGCCCCACGGTCGACACCACGGCGTCGGCGTCGGCCATCACGGCGGCTAGCTGCTCAGGGTCGGTGACGTCGACGCGAGCCGCTCTGGCCTTCTGGCCGACGATCTCGGCAAGCTTCCTGGCACCGTCCATGTCGCGGTCGCCGATCACCAGGTTCTGGACGAAAGGCAGGGCGGCCAGATGCGTGACGGCGTGGCTGCCCATATGCCCGGCGCCGCCGAGGACGACAATGTTCATGAAAGTGGCTCCTTGGACTCTGGAGGACAGGGCACGTGTCGTAGCCGATGCTCGGCGGGCGTGTCGGGGCAGCCGATGTCATCGAGGATGTTGTTGAGGTGTTCGACGGACCGGTCGGCTTCTACCGCCCCATAGGAGCGGGTATCGGCCTTGGCGACGGAGCGGTAGCCGCCGGCCCGGTTCGGCCGTGGGAACACCGAGGAACAGCTTGGGAAAGATGTAGGCCCCGGCCCGCATGCTGATATCGGCCGTGCCATTGACGCGGGCCGCGGCGACTGCGATGTCACGGCCGGTGTCGCCGTATAGGTGTCGGGCACGGGATGGTCGGGCAACTCTGCCGTACGACGACTCGAGATGATGGAGGCGTGCTCGTACGCGCCGCTGTGCCACGGTCCGGGAGCGTCGTTGCGATCGATGATGATGACGACGTCGTCGCCGAGTTCGAGCATCTTCTTCGCCACAGGTGGACCGGAAAAGCCCGCCCCTGTGACGCGGTGTCTGTACATGGCGTCTGCTCCTGTTCCGGGCTCAGGTCGATCGCGCGGCTTTGATTTGGGAGGCTGCGCGCAGCCCGCTGACGATCGCGCCCTCGACCGAGGGGATGGACAAGTAGTCGCCGCAGAACGCGATGTCGCCGAGGGGGGCCGCGAGCTGTGACAAGAGCGCCAGATGGCCGGGTTCCCATGCCGGATACCCCGGGTCCCAGCGATGGACGTGGGCGCCACGAAGGGTTTCGGGAAGCTGGGGGAACACGTGCGCGATTTCGGCCGCGAATCTCTCTGCCACCTGGGTGTCGCCCAGCTCCCAGACCTCGCGGCAGCCGTCTTCGCTGGCGTAGGAGGACAGCACGTGCGCGACGCCGGACCCCGTCAACACGGCAGGATTGAGCAGGGTCGAGACCACCGGCAGATCGCAGGAGATGGCCCATCCCCCTTCCCAGATCGGCTTGCGCAGGAAAAGGGCGACAGCGAGGAACCGGCCGTAGCGCACGCGCTCCAGCGCCTCGCGACGCGCGGCCGGGAGAGCGGCCACGATCCGCAGGACCTCCGGCGCCGGCACCGCCACCACACACGCCCGTGCCGTCAGACGGTGGTTCTCGTTGCCCTGCCGGTAGACGACCTCGATCCCCGAACCGCGGGCTTCGATGCCGGTCACCTGGACTTGCAGCCGGATGCGCCCATCCAGTGCCCGGGTGAAGGCTTCCAGTACGTCCCGCATCCCGTGGCGCGCCCGAAAGGCTCCCCCGATCCCCTCCTTCTTCTCCGAGCCGAGCATCGCGTAGGCGTACAGAGCCGAAAGGTCCGCGGGATCCTTACACGCCATTGAACGGATCAAGGTGGAGTAGAACTCCCGCACCTGCGGGCGGCGCTGTGCGATCGCCTCCGCAAAGGAGCGTCTGTCCAGCAGCGCCGCTTCCGCGGGCAGGTCGGCCGACGGTACCGACGGACTCGCCAAGCCCGCGACAAGATGCGAAACCCGCGCAGATTCGCGGTCGACCGCCGCGATGTCGGCCAGACCGCCCGCACCCACTCGCAGCGCGCGCATGAGTGAGGTAGCGGTCCCGCGCCGGACCCGGCCGCGAAGGAACAGCCCGTTCTCCTTCGGCAGGCTTACCCGCTCCACACCGAGCTGCTCGAAAAGCCGGGCGCTGGTCGCCCCCGCGAGGTATTGAGCCCCGAGGTGGTAGGGCACGCCGTCGCGCTCGCCCGTGCGCACACGCCCGCCGATGCGCTCGGCGGCCTCCAGCACCACCATCCGGCGGCCGCGCAACTCGCACGCGGCGGCCAATCCCGCGACGCCGCCGCCCACGACGACGACATCCACCTGCTCAGATGTCATCGGTGTGGGTCTCCTGCCCGGTGTGGGCCGCGTCCGGCGGACCTGCGGCTCTTGATCGCTCGCCGCCACACCCGAGCAGATCGGCCGCTGTCGTGACGTATCGAGCCGTGTCGAAGCCGGGATCGAACAGCCGCCGGATGATCAGGCCTTCGGCCAGCGCATGGAGGATGTCGGCCAGGGCCTCGCGAGAGTGACGCCGGGTGTCGATCTCTCCTCGTTGGCCGGCCGCTTCCACGACGAGGCGTACATAGTCGACGAAGGACAGCGTCAGCTGTGTCAGTGTCTCCGCGGCGGACTCCGATCGTGGAGCCAGATACAGGACGCGGTAGACGTCTTCCTGCTGGATCACATCAGCGACCACGGCCTTCAAGAACCTGGACACGATGGGGTCGTCTCCCTCGATGCCGCCTATGCCCGCATCGAACGTCGCCCGGAAACGTGCCGCGCAGTGCTCGAGCACCGCGTTGTAGAGCGCGTCCTTCGAGTCGAAGTACCAGTACAGGCTGCCTCGGCTGAGGCCGGACTCGCGGACGACGTCTTCGAAGGTCGTTTCGAAGAAGCCCTTCCTGCCGAAACAGGTCGCGCCGGCCCGCAGGACGCGGGCGACCCGGTCTTGAGGCGTTCCATGCTTACTAGATCTCACAGTCCAATAACTTACTGGACTTACGAATCTAGTTACAATGGCGTTCTTCCGCAGATCGTGGATCGCCTGGCCGGCGGGGGACATGAAGGGCTGGTGTCGGGCACGGCGGTCCCTTCCGCCGGGCGGCTCGACCGTGACGCCGGCCGGGGATCTCTGGCTTGCTCGCATCCGCAGCTCACCCTCCTGGGTGGGAAGTGATCTTGCCTGTTGAGGTCGGTCATGTCTGGTCAGGGGCCGATCACGCTGGTCACCGCGTCCAGAAGGATCCGGTGACGCGCGTCGTCCAGGGCGTTGGCGGGCATGGCCCGCGGCAGGAAGGCCAGTGCCAGCTCACGGCGGGGATCGCCGAGGCCGAGCGCGCCACCGATTCCCGGATGCCCGAAAGCCGTGGGGGAGCCCAGCCGCCAGGCGCGGCTGGGCAGGGCGAACCCGCACCCGTAGGCTGCGGGAAGGCCGAGAACCCGGTCCCGGCCTGTGGCGCGTGGGATCACGGCGGTGCGCCAGGTACGCTCGCTCGCCAGCGCACCCACCATGAGCAGC
Source organism: Streptosporangium sp. G11 (assembly GCF_051192615.1). Lineage (NCBI taxonomy): Bacteria > Bacillati > Actinomycetota > Actinomycetes > Streptosporangiales > Streptosporangiaceae > Streptosporangium > Streptosporangium sp. G11. Next base: position 14,089 of record NZ_JBPJUQ010000107.1, on the reverse strand, counting down.
GCATACAGCCTGGCCAGGGATGGGGCGGTGGCGACGCCGTTGGCGGCGGGAAGATGCGCGGCGAGGGTCTCCGGCCGCTCCACCCACCGGCCGACAGGCTCGGCGAGCGCTCCGCGCACGGTCATCGCCTCCCACAGCGGCGTACCGGCCCGCGCGAACACGGCGGCGGTCATCCCGGCCAGGAACGGGATCCGGGTGGCGGCGTGCACCGGCGCCGGCGGCGGGCCCGTCGGCCGGCCGCCGATGCTGATCGCCAGGGCGTGCGGCCGGCACACCAGATCGTCGAGCACCTCGCCGAACCGCCCGCCGGTGATGCGGCGCACGAGCTCGTCGGCGAGCGTGCCCCAGGTGACCGCGTGGTACCCGGGCCGCCCCGCGGGCCAGCGCGAGGGCTGGCCGGCCAGGACGTTGGCGAACGGGCGCCCCTCGAGCACCTCGGCGAGGGAGGTGCGATGGCGGGGAGCGATCAGCCCGGCCTGATGGCTGAGCATTTGCGCGACGGTGATCTGGGCCTTGCCGCAGTGGCCGAACTCGGGCCAGTACCTGGTCACGGGCGCCTCGAAGTCGAGATCGCCGCGGTCGACGAGTACGGCCAGGCAGACGGAGGCGATGCCTTTGGAGGCGGAGAAGACCACCTGGCGGGTGTCCGGTCCGTGGCTGCCGCCATAGAGGTCGACGACGGGCGTGCCCCGGTGGAGTATGTGCAGGCCCGCGCCGCGTTCGCCCGGACCGCTCATGATCTTGACGAAGGCGGCGCGGACCGGCTCCCAGCCGGGGACGACGTCGCCGCGGATCATGGGACCACGCCCCTGCCGGTGGGAGCGTGGTCGACCCTGACCACCTCGACCACCGGCCGGCCCATCGCCCCGGCGCCGCCGAGGGCGATGACGCGCTTTCCGTTACTCATCGAAGATCATTCCCTTGCGGACGTCCAGGAAGGCGAATCTCATCCGGTCGATCACGTAGTTCTGGGTGACCACCCACGGGTCCCGATCGCCCTGCCGGGGGAACAGGTGCGCGGCGCGTTGGACGTAGGTGGAGGTCAGGCCGAGCAGCGGGCGCCGGGCGCTCTCGCGCGGGAAGGCGGGCATCGCGGTCGTGAGGTCGCGCCGCCTCAGGTGGCGAAGCAGCCGGACAACGTAGCGGGAGGACAGGTCGGCCCGCAGCGTCCATGACGCGTTGGTGTAGCCGACGCAGAAGGCCAGGTTGGGCACGCCGCTGAGCATCAGTCCGCGGTAGGCGGTGGTGTCGGCGAGGTCGATCGGCTTGCCGCCGACCGACAGCCTGATCCCACCGAGAGGGATCAGCGACAGTCCTGTGGCGGAGACGACCACGTCCGCCTTCAGTTCTTTCCCGGACTCCAGCGCGATCCCGCGCTTGACGAATCGGGCGATACGGTCGGTGACCACCGACGCCCGCCCGGCGGCCACATCCCGGAAGAAGTCGCCGTTGGGTACCACGCACAGCCGCTGGTCCCAAGGCTGGTAACGGGGGGCGAAGTGCTGGTCCACGTAGGCCTCGTCCGGCAGGAACCGGAGGAGGGCTCTGCGCAGATGCCGCTTGGTCTGCTCGGGGTAGCGCCTGCTCAGCCAGTACGTCAGCTGGCTGAACAGGACGTTCTTGGCGCGCACGAGGATGTGCGCGAGCCGGGAGGGAAGCGCGCGGCGCAGCGCGTCGGCCGTCCGGTCGATGTCGGACTGCGAGCTCATGTAGGTCGGCGAGCGCTGGAGCATCGTGACGTGCGCCGCCGTCTTGGCGAGCGCGGGAATGAGCGTGACCGCGGTGGCGCCGCTGCCGATCACCACGACCCGTTTACCGGTGACGTCGAGGTCGTGCGGCCAGAACTGCGGGTGCGCGAACCGGCCGCCGAAGTGCTCGACGTCTTCGAAGTCCGGCTGATGGCCTTGCTTGTAGTCGTAGTAGCCGGCGCAGATGTAGAGGAACGAGCACGTCCACGTGCTGGAGAGCCCGCCCTTTTTGGTCTCGACCAGCCAGCGGCCCTGTGTCCAGGACCATTCGGCGGCCGTCACCGTGCGGCCGTAGTGGACGTGCCGGTCGATGCCGTGCTCGCGAGCGGTGTCCTCGATGTAGCGGCGGATGCTGTCACCGTCGGCCAGCGACTTTTTGCCCCGCCACGGCTGGAAGGGGTAACTGAGGGTGAACATGTCCGAGTCCGAGCGGACGCCAGGGTAGCGGAACAGGTCCCACGTGCCGCCGGCGCGCTCCCGGGCTTCGATCACCGCGTACGTCCATCCGGATTCGCGCTGCAGGCGCCAGGCCGCTCCGATACCGGACAGGCCCGCCCCGATGATCAGCACATCGACGTGCCGCGGCGAACTCCAAGCCGGAACGTCCGAACTAGATACGGTCGTCATGGAAACGACCGTATCATTAACGAACGATTGTCGGCCTGGTTGCCGGTCACCGCCTCGTGACCGCACAGTCCGCCGGGTCCTGGAACGAACGACAGGAGGTGGGGCGTCGCCGGTCGCCCTTTCGGCGCTCGCCTCACCGGTACGCGCGTCACCGGGTCCCGCTGGACGCGGTGACACACGAACGAGCAGATCTCACGTCGCTCAGAGGCCGAGCGATCGAAGATCTGCTCCTCGCGCGGTCGGCCGCAGCGGTGTCCAGATCACGCCCGCCACCGAGGCCGGCGACGGTCTGCACTCGGCCGTCGCGCAGGCGCGCAGGCGCTCAGGCGCTCAGGCGCTCAGGCTGAAGACTGCCCCAGCGTCATCCCGCAGCGCCTGAGCCGAGCCTGTTCCCGCCCGACGCCAGGGTGGTCTCGCCGTCGGCTCCTGGAGGACCGTCCGCTGCCTGCTGTGGCCGGCGACGAGCAGACCCGCATCCGTTCGGTCATCCAAACCGCCACGACGACCGGCCGAAGCACCCTCTTCCAGACCGGGGGGAACATCTTCACCCACCTGCCGCCGACCTCGCCGGCCAGCCCCATGGCGAATGCGAAAGCCGGGCCGGGGCAAGACCCTGATCGGTCATGACGCCGACCGTGCCCGTCCCGCGCCGAACATCTCAGGAGACTTTCTCCAGGTAGTGGCGCTGATCGTTCAGAAAGCCGTCGGAGAACAGCGAGCGTGGCGCCGCCACGGCGAGAAGGAACATCTTCAGCTCCGAGTCCTGCAGCTCCTTACGGATCAGGGCGTGGGTGGCGTCGGGATAGTGCCGGACCTGCAGCAGGCCGGGCGTGCGCAGGTGTTTGCGGTAGCCGGCCTCGGTGTCGGCGACGTCGACGTTGCGGTCGTGCCCGGCCAGGAGCAGCAGCACCGGCACCCGCATGGCCGCCAGATCCAACGCGGCGTCGCTGGTGTAGTTCTTGGAGATGAAGGTCCAGCGTTTCGCGGTCATGTCCCTGGTGTCCCCGACGGTGGTCTCGTAGTGCTCGTAGGGGGCTCCTGCGCGCAGCAGCTCCAGCGTCTTCTCCCGCCGGGCCAGCTCGGCCCGCACCCGGTCCGGCGTGGCGTGCTCGTCCTGCAGTTTGCGCCGCAAGTAGTAGCGGCCCTGTTGCTGCCAGTTGACGGCGGGCGAGAGGGCGATGACGAAACGCAGCTCGGGCAGGCGGACGGCCACTTTGGGCATGACCCAGCCCGCCTGACTTGCTCCCCACAGCCCGATGCGGTTCGCGTCGAGGCCCGGTCTGCCTTTCGCCCAGGTGATCGCCGCGACGGTCTCCGCGGCCCGGTCGGCCATGCTCTGGTCCAGCCAGTTGCCGGCCGCTCCGCCCACCCCGGGCTTGTTCCAGGACAAGGAGGCGTAGCCGGCCTGGGCGAACGCCTCCCATAGCGGTAGGTAGAACTCCTCGTGGGTGGCGTCGATCGGCCCGTCCCCGTGCACGAACACCACCAGCCCGTAGGGGCCCTTGCCCGTGGTGGGCCAGGCCAGCACGCCCTTCAGCGGCTGCTTGCCGCCGGTGATCGTCACGTGCTCCTCCCGCAGCTCGTAGGTGTTCTGGTAGGCCACCCAGCCGCCGCAGGCGGCGACCAAGACGGCCACGGCCAGCAGGGAGCGCAGAATCCAGCGCGCCCCGCGTCGCTTGATCACACCCATCAACCCTCCTTTGGTTCGTTTTAAAAACGATCGTATTGAATTCGACCGTACTATAGTTGTGCCGCAGGAGGTGAGGGCATGCCGCCCACACAAGACGATCACGTGGAGATCTCCACCCGGGTGCTGGTGGAGAGCCTGATCCACGAGGATCAAACCGTGGACGCCGGCGAGCTGTACGCGGTCGCCCGGATCCTCGGCATGACCGACCTGCAGGTACGGCTGTGCATCAAGCGGCTGGTCACCGAAGGCCAATTCGTTCAGTCAGGCCGCGGCCGTCGCGCGGTGCTGCATGCCACGGCTGAAGCCCGCCGCGCCCTTGACCCCAACGTGGAGTTCGTGCGCTTCATGTACGCCCAGGACCGGGACGAGGCACCCTGGGACGGCAGCTGGCGCCTGCTGGCCTTCGCCGTACCGGAATCGTCGCGGGCCGCCCGCGACGCGTTGCGCGAGTACATCGTCCACCTGGGCGGTGCGCCCCTCCAAGGCGGTCTCTACGTCACCGCCAATCCCTGGGAGGACCTGGTCGAAGCCGAGGTCGCCCGGCTCGGCATCGGCGACTGCGTCACCTACATCACCAGCACCGACCTGCGAGTGGGCGGCATCGACGATCCCCAGCAGTTGGCTGCCCGGCTGTGGCCGCTGGACGACCTCGCGCACACTCATCGGCGACTTGCCTACATCACCCGAAACCGCCTGGAACGGCTACGCGACCCGGCCTCGATCGACCAACCGCAACTGCTGACCATCGCCATTGAACTGGCCTCCGAATTCGCCCGGGTCATGGAGGCCGACCCGCTCCTGCCTCCCGAACTGCTGCCCCAGCCCTGGCCGGGCGCCCAAGCCCGGCAGCTGGTCGCGCAATGCTGGCAGCACCTCCTCCAGCACGCCGCCCCCGCTCCGGCACCACGCCTGTTCCGCCTTTACGCGGACGTCGTCCACGAAGTGGCCGCTCCAGCTCAAAAGGCCGGCTCCCGGTGAACAGGGCCGGCGAAGCGGGCGCGAGAACCTCTACAGCGGCAACTCGCCCCGCCGACCGAAGACAGCCCGTGGTACGACCAGGTAGATCCCAGCCATGGACACTCGCGGCCGAGGCGTCACCGCGCCCGCAACGCGCTGAGACCTTGCCGCGAGCCTCGCCAGGCGGGGCAATCACCTCGCGGCGTGATCGTCACGCGACCACCCCTCGTACCTCGCAGATGCATGCGATATGCCGACCCGGACGCGCGGTCGATCGGGGCACAGGCTCAGCGACGAGCACATCTTGTGACGACGGGTTTCCGGTCGTGGGCGTCTTGACTGTCGACGCCGCCTGAAAACCGGTTCAGGCACACATTCCGTGATCTCTCCGCGGCGAGGTCGGCGGCCAGGAGACCCTGATCCACCTGCTGACCGCTCATCCCGGTGTCGAGGTGATCTGCCGGGACCGGGCGGGCTGTTATGCCGAAGGCGCCACCCGCGGCGCATCGCAGGCGATCCAGGTCGCTGACCGCCGGCATCTGTGGTTCTGAGAAGGCCATGTTCTCGGAAGCGGAGACGGCGCGACTTCCGAGAACACGCGCGGCTGAGAGGCGAAACCCCGGTTCGGCACTTCCGAGAACACGATCGCGTCGCTAGTTGGCGGCTGGGGCCGAGTTCGGGAGGAGGACGCCGTACTGGCGGAAGCGCTCCAGCCGGTCCAAGCGGATTCTTCGGAGCTTGCCCTGACCCGATGTGAGCGCCCGGGCCTCAGCGTATGCGTCAGCAGGTCCGCGACCGTGACGCACGGGTGGCCGTGCGGCAGCGCCACCGGCGTGGAACGCTCATTCAGGTGGCGAGGCCGGAGATTCACTCCCGCCTTGCCGGCCTGACATCAGGAGCTTTCGGTCAGCTGCGTTGTTTCTCGGTCGACCCGGTGGTGTCGAAGGCGAAGTTCGGGAGCTGTCGGCGGGCTCGCCGGCGACGCACAGTGCGGCGCAGTTGAAGACGGTCGGCCATCAACGCCGCGACCGGACGAGGAATGCGGCGCGCCTCGCCGCCGCGGGCGAGGTCCACGAACCGGCGGTGCACGATGGCCAAGGTCGCCGCAGCAACGATGGTCTTGTCCCGCCAGTGGACCTGCACGGGGGGCGCCTCGGCCTCCTCGCCGGCCAGCCAGCGACGGGGCAGGTCGGGATCCACGGCGAGGGCCGTGCCGACGCCCGCGACATCCGCGCCGCCCTCGATGACCCGGTGGAGCGCCGTCAACCGGCGGATTCCGCCGGTAAGCATGATCGGCACGGTAGCCTCGGCGAGGATCTGCCCGGCGGCCTCCAAGAAGTACGCCTCGCGCGCCAGCGTCCGGCCGTCGGCTCGGTAGCCCAGGGTGGCCAGGCTCTCCACCGACCCGCCTGAGAGCTCGATCAGATCCACGTCACGTTCGGCGAGCATGGTGACGACGCCGCGGGCATCGTCCTCGGCGAAGCCCCCGCGCTGAAAGTCCGCAGTATTGATCTTCACGGCCACCGAGAAGGTGTCTCCGACGCGCTCCCGCACGGCGGTCACCACGTCGAGCAGGAGCCGGGCCCGGTTCTCCAGCGGACCGCCCCACGCGTCCGAGCGCCGGTTGGTGCGCGGGGAGAGAAACTGGCTGAGCAGGTAGCCATGTGCGGCGTGGATCTCGACTCCGTCAAACCCTGCCTCCTGCGCCAGCCCCGCAGTGGAGGCGAACCGGTCGACGGTGTACGCGATCTGCTCCGGTGTCATGGGGATGGGACGCGGGAACATGCGGGACCACCGCCCGACATCGACCGGCACATCCGATGCCGACCACGCAGTGCCGCAAGGGCCGGTCTGCACGACCCGGCCTGGATGGTTGATCTGCATCCACACCCGGCCGCCGCCGGATTTCGCGGCCTCGGCCCACCGCCGGAACGGTTCCAGCGGCGTGCCCTCCACGAGCGCGACATCGCGGGGGTCGGCCATCGCTCGGGGGTCGACCATGACGTGCCCGGTGATGAGCAGGCCCGCCCCGCCCGCGGCCCAGCGCTGGTAGAGCCGGACCATGGTTTCGCCGGGCAGACCTTCCTCGTCGGCCAGGAATTCCTCCATGGCCGGCTTGGCGATCCGGTTCGGCAGCGGTTGACCGTGTGCGAGCGCCAGCGGCGCCCCGGCATCCGTCATGGGCGTCCTCATCTCGTGCGGCGGCATGCGCTGCCCAGGGACAGTGCACCCAATGTTGACGATGCACACATTATGGAGCAATGTGTAAGATGTCAACATGAGGCGCCAGAGCTACCACCACGGCGACCTGCCCGCAGCCCTGCTACGGGCAGGCGCCGAACTCGTCGAGGTCGAAGGGGCCGACAGGCTCTCGCTGCGATCCGTCGCGCGAGCCGCAGGAGTCTCGGCGAACGCGCCCTACCGCCACTTCGCCGACAAGGACGATCTCCTCGCGGCCCTCGCTGAGCACGGCTGCGCGGACATGGTCGACCGCATCGCCGTGGCCAACGGGCAGACCGCCCGGGATCGTCTGGTCGCCGTAGTGCAACTGGGAGTTCAGTTCGCTCTGGAACGGCCGCAGATGTTCCGGCTGATGAGCGGCAGCGTGTGCAGTACTCGGCCCTCGGTACGGACGGCAATGGACGCCGTCCAGGCAGCCATCGTGCGAGCCGTCGGTCTCGACGCATCCTGCGACATCGAGGAAGCAACCGCACTGTGCACCGGCATATGGGCACTCACCCACGGCCTCAGCTCCCTGATCGTCGCGGGCCATGTGCACCCCGGCAGCGGCGAAGGGATCGATGCGTACGTGGCCCGCGTGGTCCGGGCCACCGTCGAGGCGGCGAAATTCATGGTGATCGAGGGCCTGCCGCCTACCAACACGGCGCAGTGAAACAGATCGCGGCCGCGTTCGCCACCCTCGACAGCCCCTGCACCCGAACGGCGCCCACCACACCTGACATCGCCTTACGAACCCGGTCGCCGCGCGGTTCACTCAACAAGGCCATGCTCTCCATGGCCTTGTACCTGCGCGAGCAGAACCTGAGCCTGCGCGACATCGCCGCCCGGCTCGTCATCACCATAGGTAAGAGGCAGGGCCGACACCCCTCCCCGGCCACCGTCCTGCGCATGCTGCGTGAGCACGACGAGGCGAACTTCACGGCGCCGCCGGCGGCTGCGCCCACAACGGGCCGACCGGCCGATTATCCGCTACCGAGTTCCGACGAACGAGGACACGCAACGTTCACCATGATCAGTCTTGCCGCCAACGGCTGTATGTTCGTTCAGAAAGCCCAGAGTTCGCGTGAACCCAAGGATCGACGCTGGACCGCTGGGGGGTCGGGGAGGTTATGCACCCTTGGGTTCACCAGAATCCAAGGCCGTTCATGGCCAGCCGGTCTCGGAGCGGTACCAGGCGGTGCCCATGACACGGCGACGGCGACCGGCCCGGCCCGGCGAGCGGCTGGGACGCCTGAGCTGGTGTACGGAGCCGCCCCCGCGTGAGCAGGCATTCTCTGTCAGGGCGCGCCAGACGCCGGTCGACTGCAGGACGGCGATCATCGCGGCGTCGCGCAGCCCGATCAGGGTGCTTGCCGTGATGCAGATATCCGTGCGCCGGCCTGTAGCCCTGCCTTAATTCTCGCGGCTACAGGCCGACGCCTCGCATGGCGTTGTCGCGCCAGCGGTCGACGCCATGCGAGGGGGGCATGACCCGGCGGTTGATTATGAAATCGGTCAGACTAGAACAATCTGCTGAGATCGAGTAGCGCTCAGTGAGGCCGGGGCGATAAGTCCTTGAATACCGATGTGCTGAAGGGCCGTTCCACGGTCCGAGGTCGTCACTCGAATGGTCAGGCGTGGTGTCGCGAGGTCAGGAGCGGCGGGTGGACCAACAGGGTGGACAGCGGCTTGAGCCGCCTGAGCCAGGCCCTTCTGCCTTATCGCCCGGCCAGGTTGTCGCGGCTCAGGACGGTGCGCGCGGCTGGGTGCGCCAGGCGGCCGCCCTGTCCGCGCAGGGGCTGGGATGGGCGACGCCGCGGGCGCTGCTGGCGGGGTTGTGTGCCAGCGCGCTGGCTCCGCTGGCCGTGGTGGAGCCGGGCCCGGCGGTGCTACTTACCGGGATCGGAGTGGTCGGGGCGATCGGAGCGAACCTGCTGTCCGATGTCATCGGCGACTCCCTCATCGCCGCCCGCGCCAGAACCCGAGGCGGTGCCCAGGTCGGCGCCACCCCTCCCGCCGCCGGCCCGGACGACGCCGCCGGCGAGGAGGTTTTGGCCGCTGAACTGGCTGGGCGCGTGGAGCAGGTGGAGCGGGAGTTGGCCGCCCGCTTGGAGGAGATCCTGCAAGCCGGTGGCGCTCGCGCCGAGACGTTGGCGGAGACGCTGGCCGTGGTGCTGAGCGAACTCCAGGCCACGCAGGTGGTGATCGGCGAAGCGATCGCCCACGGTGATGCCCTGCTGCTGGAGGAGATGGTGGCGGGGTTCGCCGAGCTCGGCGAGCAGACGGCGGTGCTGGCGCCGATGCTGGGGCGGCTGGACGCGGCGGCCGGCCAGATCCAGCAGACGTTGTATCGCCAAGACGCCGAGCACCGTTTCGACCGTACTCAGCGCCAGCGGCAAGAAGCGCTGCTGGTGGTGATGCGTGAACAGCTCGGCGAGAAGTTGAGCGCCTTGGAGCGCCGTCTTCGCGCCGGGCCGGGCCCGCTGCCGGAGGCCGGGGCCGGTGGCGGGGGGGTGTGGGCGCAGGGGTGTCCGTATCAAGGGCTGGCGCCGTTCGGTCCGGCTCAGGCGGGGGTGTTCTACGGGCGGGGCCAGGCCACCGCCCGGCTGGCGGCGATGGTCACCGCCCACCTGGGCGGCGAGGGGGTGATCGTGGTGACCGGCGCCTCGGGGGCGGGGAAGTCCTCGCTGCTGCACGCCGGGCTGCTGCCCGCCCTGGCCGCCGCCCCCCTGGGCGAGGACGGTGGCGCGCCCTGGCCGCAGGTGACCTTCACCCCCGGGGCGCGGCCGCTGCAGGAGCTGGCGGTGCAGCTGGCGGTGCGCTGCAACGCCGACCCCGACACCGTGCTGGCGGAGCTGCGAGCCGATCCCGGCCGGGCCAGGGGGCGGGCCCGGCAGATCCTGGCCGCCGAGGCGATCCGCCGCCACCAGCAGGGCGCAACAGGTGAAGGTCCGCAGCGGCTGATTATGGTCGTCGACCAGTTCGAGGAGGTGTTCACCCCAGCCGCGGACACCTACGCCGGGGAGGTGGAGGCGTTCGTGGCTGCCCTGGAAGTGATCGCCACCGGAACAGACCCGGCAGGCACCGGCCCGCCTCCTTCGAGCCCGCAGGAAGGGGGCCATCAGGATAAGGGCCGTCTTGGCGGGAGGGCGGCCGGGATCGTGGTGCTCGCGGTACGCGGTGACTTCGTCGACCGATGCGCCGCTCACCCGGTGCTGGCGCGAGCACTGGAGGAGCGGGTGTTCGTGCTGGGCCCGATGAGCGACCAAGAGCTGCAGCGGGCGATCACCGGACCGGCCGCGGCGGCCGGACTGGCCGTGGAGGACGGCCTGGCCGAACAGGTGGTACGGGAACTGGCCGGCCATACCCAACCCGCCGGTGCGGGGCCGGGGGGAGCGGGCGCGGTGGGAGCGTTGCCGTTGCTGTCGATGGCGATGGTCCGCACCTGGCACAACCGAGAAGGCGAGCGGCTGACACGGCAGGGCTATGACCGCTCCGGCGGCGTCGCCTCCGCCGTCCAAGACGCCGCCGAAGAGGCCTACAACGCCCTGAACCCCCACCAGCAGGAGATCGCCAAACGCGTCATCCTGGCGTTGACGCTCACCAGCGCCGACGGCCACGTCACCCGGCGCCGCGTGGCGTGGGGTGAGCTGGCCGCTGTGTGGGAACCCGATCGGCCGGAGCTGGCGCGGCAGGTCATCGAAGCCTTCGCCGCCGCCCGGCTGATGGTCACAGGCCCTCCCGCCCCGGCCGGGCCGTCGGACATGATCACCATGAGCGCCGCCGTTCAAGGTATTGGCGAGGCGCTCTCCGATGCTCCGGCGACACCGATGGCCCCAACTGTGGCCGGCACGGTCGAACTCGCCCACGACGTCCTGGTGACCGCCTGGCCGCGCCTGCGCTCCTGGCTGGCCGAGGACCAGGCCGACCGCGCCCTGCACGGGGAGATTCTGCAGGACGCCATCGAATGGGATGACGCCGGCCGTGATGCATCGTTCCTCTACCGCGGGATCCGGCTGGAAAGTGCCCGCCACGCCGCCACCCGCTGGCACGCCGACCCCGGCCGCTATCTCGGCCTGCCCGGCCCCGCCGAGGCCTTCTTGCACGCCGCCGGCCGCGCCGCGACCCGCACCCGGCGCCGCTGGCAGACCGTATTCTCCGTGCTGGCCGCACTGCTGGTGATCGCGATCATCACTGCGGTGGCCGCCGTGCGCTTCGGCCAGGACGTCAACCAGCAACGCGAACTGGAACTTCGCCGCGGCGCCGAAGCCTTCTCCCGCGAAGCAGCCGCCTACAGTCAATCTCTGCCCAACGACCCGGCGGCATCGGCGCGCCTCGCCGCAGCAGCCTTGTCCATCGCCAAGACCAGCGAGGCCCAGGCGACCATGACCGCACTCCTCAGCCAACCCGCACGCGCTGTTCTCGCCGGCCACACCGGCTCGGTGTCTTCGGTGGTGTTCAGCCCGGACGGCACCCGCCTGGCCTCCGCCTCAGACGACAAGACGGTGCGGATCTGGGACGTGGCCACGCACCAGCAGATCGGTGCCCCGCTGGTCGGCCACACCCGCACGGTGTCCTCGGTGGCGTTTAGCCCGGACGGCACCCGCTTAGCCTCCGCCGCAAGCGACGAGACGGTGCGGTTATGGGATGTGGCCACCGGTAAGCAGGTCGGTGCCCCGCTGACCGGCCACACCGGCAAGGTGTTCTCGGTGGCGTTCAGTCCAGATGGCACCCGGCTGGCCTCCGCTGGAAACGACGAGACGGTGCGGTTATGGGATGTGGCCACCGGTAAGCAGGTCGGTGCCCCGCTGGTCGGCCACACCCGCACGGTGTCCTCGGTGGCGTTTAGCCCGGACGGCACCCGCTTAGCCTCCGCCGCAAGCGACGAGACGGTGCGGTTATGGGATGTGGCCACCGGTAAGCAGGTCGGTGCCCCGCTGACCGGCCACACCGGCAAGGTGTTCTCGGTGGCGTTCAGTCCAGATGGCACCCGGCTGGCCTCCGCTGGAAACGACGAGACGGTGCGGTTATGGGATGTGGCCACCGGTAAGCAGGTCGGTGCCCCGCTGGTCGGCCACAGCATCTGGGTGTTGTCGGTGGCGTTCAGTCCGGACGGCACTCGCCTGGCCTCCGCCGCGGGCGACGACACGGTGCGCATTTGGGATGTGGCCACACATCAGCAGATCGGCGCCCCGCTGACCGGCCACACCGAACCAATGTCCGCAGTGGTGTTCAGTCCGGACGGCACTCGGCTGGCCAGCGCTGCAGACCACACGGTGCGGTTATGGGATGCGGCCACACACAAACAGATCGGCGCCCCGCTGACCGGCCACACCCGCACGGTGTCCTCGGTGGCCTTCAGCCCGGATGGCACCCGGCTGGCCAGTGCCTCAGACGACAAGACGGTGCGGATCTGGAATGTGGCCACGCGCAGGCAGGTCGGTGTCCCGCTGGTCGGCCACACCGGCTCGGTGTCCTCAGTGGTGTTCAGTTCAGATGGCACCCGGCTGGCCAGCGCCGGAGACGACAAGACGGTGCGGATCTGGGATGCGGCCACCGGTAAGCAGGTCGGTGCCCCGATGGTCGGTCACACTGGTGTGGTGTTCTCGGTGGTGTTCAGTCCGGATGGCACCCGGCTGGCCAGCGCCGGAGACGACAAGACGGTGCGGATCTGGGATGCGGCCACCGGTAAGCAGGTCGGTGCCCCGATGGTCGGTCACACTGGTGTGGTGTTCTCGGTGGTGTTCAGTCCGGATGGCACCCGGTTGGCCAGTGCCTCAGACGATGAGACGGTGCGGATCTGGGATGCGGCCACCGGTAAGCAGGTCGGCTCCCCACTGACCGGCCACACCAGCTGGGTGTTGTCGGTGGTGTTCAGTCCGGATGGCACCCGGTTGGCCAGTGCCTCAGACGATGAGACGGTGCGGATCTGGGATGCGGCCACCGGTAAGCAGGTCGGCTCCCCACTGACCGGCCACACCAGCTGGGTGTTGTCGGTGGTGTTCAGTCCGGATGGCACCCGGTTGGCCAGTGCCTCAGACGATGAGACGGTGCGGATCTGGGATGCGGCCACCGGTAAGCAGGTCGGCTCCCCACTGACCGGCCACACCAGCCCGGTGTTCTCAGTGGTGTTCAGCCCGGACGGCACCCGGCTGGCCAGTGCCTCAGACGATGAGACGGTGCGGATCTGGGATGCGGCCACGCACCAGCAGGTCGGCTCCCCACTGACCGGCCACACCAGCCCGGTGTCCTCGGTGGTGTTCAGCCCAGACGGCACCCGGCTGGCTTCCGCCGGATGGGATAAGGCCGTGCGGTTATGGAATGTCGCGTTGCCGCACGATCTCTTGCGAGCAGTCTGCGGTATCGCTGGCCGAGGGCTCACTTTTCAAGAGTGGCAGCGGTACATCCCCGCGGCGCCGTATCGACCCACCTGCCCGGCTTCCCGCTAAGCTTCGCTTTTAACCCGGTGACGGATGTCAGGCCGTCCGGCTGGTCATTTTGATGGCCGGGTGACGGGGAGCAGGTCCGCGGGTGGTGCCGCGTGGGCGGCCCGGGGAGTGTCCGCACGGTTGTGGTGGGCTGGCAGGGGTGCCTACCTCCGCGTGAACGGAGCGAAATGTGCGCCGCACACGTCCGGGCGTTAATCGGTTGATGGACAAGGGCTTTTCCCAGGGCAGGCGCAGGTCAGTGACAAGACGGCGGGCCAGGCGTAACTGGGTGTAGGCGGCGAGGATGAGCCAGGTCCACCGGTCGGCCTGTTCAGGGGTGCGAGGCCTGGGCAGCGTCCAGTTCAGGGTCTGCTTGCAAAAGCGGAAGGTGTGCTCAAGGTCGAACCGCCGCACATAAG
>NZ_JBPJUQ010000106.1:0-19190 GCF_051192615.1 Streptosporangium sp. G11 | reverse complement strand
ATCCAGGCTGTCACCCGCGAAAACGATCCCGATCAACGGGGCACAAGCTTGTCACGCCTACGTTTCTTGATCAGTACAGCGGCTCGACCGGCAAGAACTGCGCGATCGCGAAGCCGATCAGCGCGTGGTCCGGCAAGGTCTCCCACCTCCAGGTCCAGCTGAGCACCAACGGCTATCCCGGATTCGTGGACGACGGCATGGACAAGAACCACCACTACTACGCGGGCCCGATCTACATCCCCGCGCGCGGGAAGTGCATAGACGTCGGCGGGTTCTTCGACCACCTCGGCCAGAGGTACGCCGGAAAGGCCTGGGGCGTGCACTGCGGATGAGGCCGATCGGCCAGGGGCCGGACACCGCCGGACTGCGGCGCGATCGGGGCGCACACGGCCGGCGCGGCCTGCGGAATATTCCGCAGGCCGCGTTTCAAGGCCGGTTTCGCCGTCGCGAAACGGGATCAGCAGAGAACCTCCAGCGAACTCGTCCGGTTGTCCTGCGCCTCGGTGAGTTCGATCGGCAGGCTGTTGTTGTAGATTTCCCTGATGCGCTCCGTATAGCGTTCGCCGTTGTAGAGGATGACGCTGCCGCCGCCACGGTTACGAACAGACTCGAAATTGTTGTTGTTCACGCTGCTGAGGCGGAACCTGCCGCAGCTCGGCGCGTCCCATCGGGTGCCGGTCGCGTTGTCTCCGGTCCAGAGACACGCGCGGCCCGCCGGACAGTCGTCGAAGGCGAGGGGGCCGACCTCGCCGGCGAATACCGGCTGCAAGAACCTCGCGGGCGGTTCGGTGGCCGCCGTCGCCGGTGCGATCGCGCCGGCCAGGGTGACAAAGGCCACCAGGAGTGTGACAACGAATTTACGCATGAGACCGTTCTGCTCCTTTCGTTTTGTCGGTCGGACGTGTGAGTGAATGGATCAGCAGAGAACCGTCACCGTCGTGGCCCGGTTGTCCTGCGCCTCGGTGAGTTCGATCGGCAGGCTGTTGTTGTAGATTTCCCTGATGCGATAGTTGAACTGGCTGCCGTCGTAGAGGATCACGCTGCCGCCGCCGCGATTTCGCGCGGACTCGATATTGTTGTTGTATCGGGAGTCGAACTTGAAGTCGCCGCAGCTCGGCGCGTCCCATCGGGTGCCGGTCGCGTTGTCTCCGGTCCAGAGACACGCGCGGCCCGCCGGACAGTCGTCGAAGGCGAGGGGGCCGACCTCGCCGGCGAATACCGGCTGCAAGAACCTCGCGGGCGGTTCGGTGGCCGCCGTCGCCGGTGCGATCGCGCCGGCCAGGGTGACAAAGGCCACCAGGAGTGTGACAACGAATTTACGCATGAGACCGTTCTGCTCCTTTCCTCTGGTTGATGAATGCGCGGGCGAACTCCAGCCGCCATGGCGGACTTCGGAAACTGAGCCGAACCCGGCGCCGTGCAATCTCCTTGTGTCCGGAAGCCTGCCATCTCGAAACCGGAGCGGATTGCCGCCGCACGTCATCTTTTTTGACTGTGAGCGTCATCGGCGGCAAGAAACATGTCGCGACCAGGGCCGATTGCGTCGGCTGCAAAAACGCTTGCTTTATGTGTAGGCTGGCAGCGAGTATCGACACGGACCGGAGACAGCGCCTGGAAAAACCGCGGGCGGGGGGTCGGGTAAATCCGGTCTGTGAATAGGGGACGTCCGAATTCCCATCGAGTTCGGGCGCGGATAATGGTGTCGGCCGGGGGCGGCGGATGAGTGCATCGATGGTACGACTTGACGGGGTGCCCGTCAGGGAACGGTTCGACTTCTGGTGGCAGGCGGTCGCCGAATCAGTGATCTCGGTGGACGCCTCCAGTGACCACGCGGCGGATTTCTGGGCCGAGATGCGCCTGCTCGATCTCGGTGCGGTGCATCTGTCCAACGTCCGATGTGTCGGGTTCGAGGCGCGCAGGACCGAGCGCCGGATCCGTCGCTCCGACCCCGGGATGTACCAGCTCTCGGTCATCCTCCAGGGCAGGTCGGGGATACGGCAGGAGGACCGTGAGGCGACCCTGGCGCCGACTGATCTGACGCTCTATGACGCTTCCCGCCCGTTTCGGGCCTGGAGCTCGGCCGACGGCTCCGGCACGCCGGGTAGCCTGTCCGAAGGCCTGGTCGTGCAGGTGCCCCATGACGCCCTGAGCTTCCCGGCCTCCATGATCCGGCGGTTGCTGGGCAGGAGGATGTCGGGGCGATGTGGCTTCGGCGCCCTGCTCGGCGGGTTGCTCCGCCAGCTGGTGGCGCAGACCGAGCATCTGTCGGCGACCGATCTGTGCCGGGTGTCCGGCGTCGTCGTCGACCTCATCGCGGCCCTGCTGGCCCACGAGGCGGAGAAAGACCCATCCTCGTTCGTGACGGATCCCGACAAGATGTTCGTTCTTCGCATTCAAGCGTTCATCACACAACATCTGGACGAGCCTGAGCTGTCATCGGCCGACATCGCGGCCGCCCACCACATCTCCCTCCGCCACCTGCAGCGGCTCTTCCAGCAAGAAGGGCACACCGTCAGCGGCTGGATCCAGCGACAGCGGCTCGAACGGTGCCGCCGCGCTCTGGCCGACCCCCTGACGGACAACCTGCCGATCGGCATCATCGCCGGCCGGTGGGGCTTCACCAGCGATTCGCACTTCAACCGGCTCTTTCACCGCACGTACGGAATGCCGCCGGCGAGCTACCGACGCCACCTGCGAAAGGACCTTCGGGAAGCGAGCGGCGCGTGACGTGGCGGGCGGGGCACGCGCCGGCTCGGACGGCTGGCCGGATTCGCCGGTGGCCGCCGCCCGGCCAACGACCGGCCGGGAGCGGACATCCGCGACGAGCGTGACGTAGGCCATCCCGGCGCAGGTCACGACGCGCGTGAAGCCGGTGACCCGTCGCCGGGTGGAGAACGTTATGCGATCGCCGGTTCGCCCAGGGGGCGCGGCGTGCTCACCGGAGCCTCGTCGAGCGGCTGCGGGGGAGCGTCGAGCACCGCCTCGTCGAGACGGCCCTCGCTGCGGGCGACAAGGACCAGCACCACGATCTGCCCCGCGACGTTGGTCGCGGTGCGGATCATGTCGAGGATCGGGTCGATGGCCAGCAGCAGGCCAACGCCTTCGAGCGGCAGGCCCAGCGTGCTCAGCGTCAGCGTGAGCATCACGGTCGCGCCGGTCAGACCGGCCGTCGCCGCCGAGCCGACCACGGAGACGAACGCGATCAGCAGATACTCGCCGACCCCCAGCGGGATGTCGAACACCTGCGCCACGAAGATCGCCGCCAGTGCCGGGTAGATCGAGGCACAGCCGTCCATCTTGGTGGTCGCGCCGAACGGCACGGCGAAGGAGGCGTAGTCGCGGTCGACGCCCAGGCGCTCGATCGTGACCTTCTGCGTCAGCGGCAGCGTGCCGACCGAGGAGCGGGAGACGAAGGCCAGCTCGATCGCGGGCCACGCGTTGCGGAAGAACGTGATCGGGTAGACGACCAGCAGGACGATGAGGCAGCCGACGTAGACGCCGAGGGTGAGCTTGGCCAGCGGTGCGAGCAGGTCCCATCCGTACGTGGCGACCGACTTGCCGATCAGGCCGGCGGTCCCGATGGGGGCCAGGCGGATGACCCACCACAGCGCCTTCTGGACCAGTTCGAGGATCGAGCGGCTGAAGTCGATGAACGGCTCGGCCTTCTCGCCGATCGCGATGGCCGCCGCGCCGAGGACGATCCCCAAGAAGACGATCTGGAGGACGTTGAGCTCGGTGAACGCCGTGACGATGTTCGTCGGGATGATGCCGGTGAGGAAGTCGACCCATGTGCCGACGTTCTCGGGCGCCTTCGCGCCCGCCGTGTTCAGGGTGAGGCCCTGGCCGGGGTTGATGATCAGGCCGAGGCCGATGCCGACGATGACGGCGATCAGCGCGGTGGCCAGGAACCAGAACAGCGTCTTGCCTGCCAGCCTGGCCGCGCCGTTGACGTTGCGGAGGTTGGCGACGCTGACCACCACGGCGGTGAACACCAGCGGCGGCACCGCCAGCTTGAGCAGCTGGACGAAGATTTTTCCGACTTCGGTGAGGGGGGTGGCCAGCCAGGCGAGGTCCCAGATGCGGGCGGCGAAACCGAGGGCCACGCCCACGACCAGGCCGAGCAGCAACTGCAGGGAGAAAGAGAATCTCTTCACGATGAGGAAGGCTCCGGAAGAGGGCATGCGAAAGAGGGCATGCGAAGGAGGAGTGGGGTGGGAGGTGAAGGGGATCGAGCGCTCGTCAGAGCGCGATCAGCGGCAGGGGAAGCCGGTCAGACGACAGAGATCGACGTGCAGCCGTCCAACAAGCCACACAAACGGGACGTAAGCCTCACAAGATCAGTAAGCGCCAGTGAATGGGACAACGTTTCGACTGTAAAAGTGATCTACTCCGCAAATCAAGACTTTTCCTGCAGGGAGTCAGGGGATTATGTTGGCGGAGGCGGGAAGGCCGGAGCCGAGGGGGCCGGGTGCGCTTCCACCACCTGGGGTCGCGCGTCTCGGGCCGAAGGCTCCTGAGGGTTCGCGAAGACCGGAGCCCCACGGTGTTGTCGTGACCGGCGACCGGCGACCGGTGAACCCAGGGCCGCCGGGTGACCTGGGTCGGTGACGTCCCACAACCCGACGGCGCGATCGCGGCCGGCGCTGGCCAGCAGCGTTGTCGCACCCACTACCTGCGCAACCTGCTCACCACCGTCTCCAAATCGGCGCAGCCGTGGGTGGCGACCTTGGTGCGCACCGTCTTCGATCAGCCCACCGCCGAGCAGGTGCGCACCCAGCACGCGTGGGTGATCGAGGCGTTGGAGGCCAAGTATCCGGCCGCGTGTGAGCATCTGGACACCGCCCGGGAAGAACTGCCGGCCTTCGCCGCCTTTCCCCGGGAGATGCGGAGATCAACTCGTACACCACTCCGCTGGACGTGACCCGATGGACGCCGTACTTCGATCATCTCGCGTATGTCCCACACCTGGAGGTTGTCGGGAGGGGCAGCCCTAGCTTCGTGCCGCACACGCAGCAGCCACTCGAAATGGGATGTCTTCTTCACAATGAGTGTCCATTAAGCCCATTTCGTCCCGTTGTCCAGGCTGCTGAACCGGGCTTATGTGATCACGTATATCTGGTGACACAACTCTCGATGACACCCGGCGTACGGAAGCCGGTGACGTGGGGAATCACCTCGTGGCCTGGCCCGCCACTGAATTGACCGTCGATGCCTGATTGTCGGTGCGAATCAATAGGCTGCGGCCCATGATCGACATCATGTCACGCGAGGCGCTCGCATGAACGCCGTCCAGGAGCTGCTCGACCGCATCGAGGCAGGCTCGGCCGCGAACCTCGTCACGTACCTGAACGGTCTCGGTGACGACGACAAGCGTGCGGTTGCCCGGTACCTGCCCGCTCACCTGGGCGAACGCCGGCGTTCCGGGTTCGAGGCAGAGTGGCGGGTACGCGAGCTGGCCCCCCTCTACCGTCTGGCCGGAGCGGCCTGCCTGGGCGGAGCCGGACAGGTGGCGAGCTGGCTCAACCGGCGTGAGCTGCGCCAGGTGGAGCCGGAGGCCGACGCCGCGCGCGTCATGTCCGTGCTGAGCGACAGGCCGGAGGCGTGGCGGCGCGACCTGGCCGTACGCCTGGTGCGGCGGCTGGGGCCGACCACCGGTTCGACGTGGCGACGCATACAGGCGCTGGGAAACTGGGATCTGGCGGCGGCGCTGGTGATCGAGACGGGCGCGGAGCCGCCGGAGAACGACGCGTTCGTGTCCGGATGGGTGTTGCGTAAGGCCGAGCGGCAGCGGATGAACCGGAACCAGGTGCTCGCCGACGATCGGCTGCTCGATCACATGCTGCCACGCCTGTTCCAGGCTCAGGGCGTGGCGGACGGGCTGACCTGGGACCAGGAGTGGGGAGAGGACCGCACCATCCTCGGGCAGCTGGTCGCGATGGCCGGGACGGGCCGCGTGCCGCGCCAGGTTCTGCTCAACGGCTGTGCGAGCCGGTTCCTGACCGGAGCCGACGCGGCCGAGGCGGCTCCCTTCGTCGCGCTGTGGCGTCAGCTGGAGCCGGAGGTGGCCGAGATCCCGGTAGCCGACTTCGTACGGATGTTGCCGTCCGGGTCCTCGCCTGTCGTGCAGCTCGCGTTGGAGGAGTTACGAAGGGCGGAGTCGGCGCTCAATGGGGAGCTGTTCGCCGAGGCGGTCCAGGCGCTGGCGTACCGGCCCGAGAAGAAGTACATGACGGCCGCGGTGAAGTGGATCGCCGCCGCGTCACCGTCCAGGGGCGCCCTTGCGGTGGCCGCGCTCGTGCCCGTCTTCGACGTGGACACGCCTGGCCTGCGCGAACGTGCGGTGCGTGTCGCGGTCAAGCTCGCCCCGCACACCGCTGAGCCCGACAGGGAGGCGATCCGCGAGGCGGCCGCCGGGCTGCCTGCCGACCTGCGCGAGCGGATAGCCACCGCCTTCGGCGCGGTGGAGGAGATCCAGACGGAGACCGTGGCCGCCGCCACGCTGACCGCGACGCCGCGGCCAATCCTGGCCCCGCCCATGGTCTCGGTCGAGGAACTGGCCGCCGAGCTGGCCGCACCGCTCTGGCCGGAGGTGCCCGCGCAGTTCGAGCGCATCCTCGCCGCTCTGGTCAGGCTGACCCACCAGGATCGCGACTCCGTCGTGGCGGGGTTGCAATCCTGGTGGAAGACGAACTGGGGGCATCCGTTCGACGCGCACACGTACGCGCACGGCGTTTCCGGCTTCGACGAGCACATCCGTTTCCTGCTGGCGCGTTGCGCGCTGGCCATCGTCTCGCCCGCCGACAGCCGCGTTCTGACCGCGGCGCTGAGCGAAGGCAATCGCTGGTCCAGCTCCGAACCCGCCCCGCAGCGATTCGTCCAGCGGCGTTTCCGTGAAGTCATGTCCCTGTTCGAACGGGGCGAGTCGATCCCCGTGCTGCTGGCCACGCCGACCTCGCCCACCGGGCACGTCGACGCCGCCCCCCTGATCGCGCGCATGGAGGAGCTGGGCGACACCGAGCCGCTGGAGTCCGACTTCCTGCAGGCGCTGCTGCGGTTGCCGCGTCACATCGATCCTGGGCTGGTGGTGCGGGCGGAGAAACTGCCGTCACAGGCGGGGCGGCGGCTGGCCGCCTGCCTGCGCGACGGCGGGTTGCCCGAGCCCGTTGTGACGTGGGAGCTTCTGGCATTCGACCGCCCGGAGTACTACCGGGAGTCGCTGCAGGAGGCCCATGCCAGCCTCACGCCGCCCGAGGGGGTCTCCGGGCAGCTTGCCGAACTCTGGACCTTGAACCCCAAGCCCGGCTATCCCCCCTTCTCCCGAGACATGGTGTGGTGGCCGCCCACCATGCCGTCCCACCGTGAGGCCGTCGCGGCCCACGTCCTCGCGTGCCTGCCGTGGGTCATGGACAGCACCGACGGCCAGGTTGAGGTCGTGGCCGCCCTGGCGCACACCGGCGGCCCCGCGGGCATCGCGACCGCCAGCACGATCGTCATCGGCATGGGCCATCAGCTCCCCGCCCAGCGGGCGCTCGCCGCTGACGCGATCACCACCCTGGCCGCGTACGCCGACCTGCCGGCGGCCGACCTCGGCCGGGCCGTGGGCCACATGGTCCGAGGCGATCAGGTCAAGCTCAATCGGGTTACCGGCGTACTCGACGAGGTCACGTCGGCCGGGGCGCACACCGAGGTGTGGTCCGCCCTGGCGGAGGCGATCCCGCTGCTGCTGCCCAGGCCAGGTGAGAAGGCCAGGGCCGGGCTGGGCGAGCTGCTCAAGGTCGCCGTTCGGGCGGCGGAACTGGCCGGGGCGCGAGGCGAGATACCGGAGCTGGGGGACCTGGCCGCGCGCAAGGGCTCAAGCCAACTGCTCCACCAGGCACGACGCCTGCACGAAGTGATCGCGGAGTGATCGTCTGCTCACAGGCCGACGCCGGACGTGCACGGGGTGATGCCGCGCTCACGCGGGGGTAGCAACTGACTGACCAACTCCGTGTCGGTCAGAGCCATCTGAACGCCGAGGATCTGGGTGCCCTGCGCGGCGAGTTCCACCCGGAGCGTGTCGGTTGCCGAGATCAGGGCGGCCCTCGCGGCGCCGTGGGTGCCGGAGCCGGAGAATCCCGACTCCTTGAACAGTTGGGGTGCTCCATCGCGCACGACAGAAGTGCGAGGCGTTCAACTTCTGCCGAAGATGCACGCCTTCATCCGGCAACATAGCCAAATACACTTTTACCTATGTCATGGGTAGCCACTGAGAGATTTGAGGCCAGGACCGCTCCTGCCGGGCTCGCGCTGGTCCAAGAGCTGGTCAACACGCATGCCGTCGCACGTGGCGGCCTGGATCTGCTCACCTGGCGCACGTCGGCGGAGGAGTGGCTACGGGGGGCCGCTCGGGAATGGGCCCGCAGCCGGAGACTCGATCCCCCCGAACTGTCGCTATTCCAGGCCGACCTGGAGGCGCTTCGGGACCTCAGGGCGATCGTGGAGAAGATGCTCGCGGTTCCCGTCGGTGAGCGGCCCGCCGGCATGGTCGGCACGTCGGCCGGTTTCGAGCAGCGCGCCCAGGTGAGCCTCGTCTCCAGCGATGAGGGGCAGGTGGAGATGGTCCCCTTCGGCGCGGGCAGCAGGTGGCTGGAGTCGGCCGTCTGGTCGGAGATCCTGCTCGCCCAGCGGGCCGGCACGTGGTCCCAGCTCAAGCTGTGCCGCGAGCCCGGGTGCCGGTCCGCCTTCTATGACGCGTCCCGCAACGGCAGCGGCGTCTGGCACAACGTACGCACCTGCGGCAACCTGGCGAACCTGCGCGCCTCCCGTATCCGCAAGAAGACGCGGACCTCGGCGGACGGCGGCGCCGACCCCGGCCCGGAACCGGCGAATCCGCAGGACGCCCCGCCGACGTGACCGGCTCGGCCCGGACTCGGCCGCCCGCCGTGTCGGCGGGCCGCGGCTCGACCGATCACGACCGGCCGCCGAGGCACCCTCCGCGTGGCCCGACACCGTTCCTGCGCCAAGGAGGTTACCGGCCAATCCTGCCCTGCTCTGGCGTCCGATGGGTGTGGACTTTCATCCAGTGAAAGGTTTTCTGCTATGTGATGGCCAGCGGTTAGCATGACCGCCTTCTCGTGATTCAGATTTTCGAATAATGCGGCGCTTCGGTGGGACCCCAGCTCGGCGCGGACGGTTGATGGGAGCGTGACCCGGTGGGCTACAGCGACCTTTTTGAACACGGCGCCACCGATGCCCTGGTGGGGCGCGCCAAGCAAGTCGGACGCATACGCGACTTCCTCGCTGCCACCGACCACGGCAGGGCGCTCCTGCTGTCGGGACAGCCGGGAGTGGGCAAGACGGCCCTGCTCAATGCCACGGCGAAAGCCGCGTCCTCGACCGGAACGCGTGTCCTGCGTGCCGCCGGAGTCGAGTTCGAAGCCGACGTGAGCTACTCCGGACTCAACCAGCTCCTCTTCCCCCTCTCCGAGGCGTTCGGCGATCTCGACAGCGCGCACAGCGAAGCCCTGCGTGTCGCGCTGGGCTTCAGCAGCGGACCACTACCGGACCGGCTTGTCGTGTCCAGCGCGACCTTGATGCTCCTGCGCCAGGTGGCCACCGCGGACCCGCTGCTTCTCATCATCGACGACCTGCCCTGGGTGGACCGGTCCAGCGCCGCCGTGCTGGGCTTTGTCGCGCGCAGGCTCGACGGCAGCCGTATCGGCTTCCTCGGCGCCATGCGCTCGGGGAGTGAGACCTTCTTCAATCGTGGCGGGCTGCCTGAGTACGAGGTGGCGCCGCTGGACGGGAAGTCGTCGAGAGCCCTGCTCGACGCACGCTTCCCCAACCTTGCCGAGCGGGTGCGTCAGCGATTGTTGGCCGTGGCCGAGGGGAACCCGCTGGCTCTGCTCGAGTTGCCGACGGCGCTGAGCGGGCAGCAGCGCGTGGCGCTGGAGAATCTCCCTGTGGTGCTGCCGCTCAGCCAGCGGCTCCAAGCGCTGTTCGTCTCCCGGGTCTCCAGCCTCCCCGCTGCCGCGCGGCGCCTGTTGCTGCTCGCGACGATGGACGGAACCGGTGACCTCGGGGTCTTGCAGGCATCGGCGCGGCAGGCCGGCCATGACGCCGATCTCGATGACCTCGCGCCTGCCGAGCGGGACCAGTTGGTGAACTTCGACGAGGGCACCCGGCGGCTCGTCTTCCGTCACCCGTTGATCCGCTCGGCGGTCGTGGATGCCTGCACCAGCGCCGAGCGCCGCGCGGCCCATCGTGCCCTGGCCCACGTACTGGCGCATCAGCCCGAGCGCCGGGCCTGGCATCTGGGGGAGGCGTCCGTCGAGCCGGACGAGCAGGTGGCCGCCCTGCTGGAACAGGCCGCGCGTCTCATCGCGGCGCGCGGAGACGCCGTCGGGGCAGTGGCGGCATTGGTGCGAGCCGCCGATCTGAGCCCCCGCGGTTCGGACCGTGCCCGCCGCCTGGCGGAGGCCGCCTACATCGGCGCCGACGCGACCGGGGAACTGCGCGGCGCGTCGGAGCTGCTCGAAAACGCCCGCCGGGCGGACTCGGACCTGACGGGCTCCCTGCACTCCGCCGCCGCCACCGTCTACCTGATCATCAACGGTGACGGAGACATCGACACCGCTCACCGCTTGCTGGTGGGTGCCATCGAGTCCGGCACACACCGGTACGACGCCAAGGACAACGCCCTCATTGAGGCGGTCCACCTGCTGCTGCTCCTGTGTTTTTTCAGCGGTCGCGCGGAGATGTGGGCCCCCTTCTACACCGCGGTCGCCCGCTTGCAACCGGAGCCGCCCACACTGCTGTCCGTGGCGGGCAAGACCTTCTCCGACCCGGCCCGTACGGGAGTTGCGGCTCTGGAACAGCTGCAGTCTGTCCTCAGCGAACTTCCCGAAGAGACCGACCCCGGCCGTATCGTCCGGATCGGCACCGCGTCGCTCTACCTCGACCGGCTGGCAGACCTTCGTGAGCCCTCCTGGAAAGTCGTCCTCCAGGGGCGGGACGGCGGCCCGGCGCGCAGACACCTTGGCGCGCTGATGCACCTGTGCCTGGACGACTACCTGACCGGCAGGTGGGACGAGTGCGTGGAGCTGGCCGACGAAGGACTCCAGTTGTGCGAGGACTCCGGCTACCAGTTCTTCACCTGGTACTTCTGGTACTGCCGAGCTGTCATCGCCGCTGCTCGCGGGGGCGACGACACGGTCAAGTTCCTCACCGACCAGATCACCCGCTGGGCGACGCCTCGGGGGGTCGGGACGGCGCTGCACTACGCCCGGCAGGTACGCACGGTCGCGGATCTGGGACGCGGCGACTTCGAAAGCGCCTATCAGCACGCGACGGCGATCAGCCCCGCGGGCACTTTCGCCTCCCATGTCCCGCACGCCCTGTGGGTGGCGATGGACCTCGTCGAAGCCGCGGTCCGCACCAACCGCCGGGCGGAGGCGGTCGCCCATGTGCACGCTATGCGGGAGAGCGACATCGGGGGGCTCTCCCCACGGCTCGCTCTTCTCGTCGGCGGCTCAGCGGCGCTGTGTGCCGCCGAGGACGAGGAGGCGGTACGCCTCTTCGACACGGCGCTGGCCGTGCCGGGCGTCGAGCGGTGGCCGTTCGATCTGGCGCGGGTGCGGCTCGCCTACGGTGAAAGGCTCCGGCGAGCGCGGGCGAACGCGGACTCCAGGGGGCCGCTGAGTCTGGCACGCGACGCCTTCACCCTGCTCGGTGCCCGTCCCTGGGCGGAGCGGGCGTCCAAGGAACTGCGTGCCACCGGATGGGTCGCGCCGAGAGCCGCCGCCGCGGGCGGCAGGGTGCTCACGCCGCAGGAGCGGGAGATAGCGGATCTGGCCGCATCCGGCCTGAGTAACAAGCAGATCGCCGAGCGGCTCTATCTCTCGCACCGGACCGTCGGCGCGCACCTCTACCAGATCTTTCCCAAGCTCGGGATCACTTCCCGAGCCGCGCTCCGCGACGCGCTTTCGGCCTTGGACGAATGACACCGGAGGTGTGCGTCCAAGCGGAGCAAGCTTCCAGGGCCGGTCCTGCGGGCAACGGCGTAGCCCTTCCGGCGCACGCCCGTCTGCCTACGCACGCCCGTCTGCCCAACCGCCGTTGCCCGCGCTGCCGCTCCCCGGTCCGTCGCCGGGTGGACCGGCGGTGACCCGCAGCGGACGGCTGCCCTTCGGGCCGTCCACCATGGCCGCGATGGCCTCAGCTGTCTGGGCGACGTCCGCGTGGGTGCCGGCCTGCTCCGCCAGGGTCACGTCCACGTGGTGGACCAGACCGGGATACCGGCCCTCATACGCTTCGGCGGTCTCGGTGTCATCCGGATAGACCAGGTGCGGGTGCTGGTCGGTGCCAGGCATGAGCGAGCCGGAAACGACGATCGAGGTCTCTATCCCGAAGCCGGTCAGCTCTTTCGCGTAGCTCGCCGCGAGATGGTCGATCACCGTGACGGCTTCGGAGTGCAGGGCGAGGTAGGGAGCCACATCGGTACGGTGGCCGGAGGGCACGACCCAGACCAGCAGGCCGTCCTGGCGCTCGCGCATCTGCGGCAGCACGGCACGGTTCACCCGCTGGGTGGACAGCACATGCGCGTCGTAGATCTGCGCCAACTGGTAGGGGGTGAAGGACTCGACGGGTCCCCGGGGTACAGGTCCCATGGTGTGGATCACCACATCGATTCGTCCGGCTTCCGCGGTGATGTCCCTGACCGCGGCGGAGACCGAGCGCTGATCGGAGACATCGAGTGCGAGGGGACGCAGCCGCGTGCCCTGCGTGCGGACGTCCCCGTCCAACTCGGCGAGGCCGCCGGGTGAACGGCCGGAGGCGGGCCCGATTCCGGCGTAGGCGATGTGACCGGCCCCGGCCAGTGCCCGCGCGGTCGCCGCCCCGAGACCGCTGGAAGCCCCGGTGACAAGAACGATCTTCGACATCATGCTCCCCAGCGGATGACGGGAGCGGCGAGGCGACCGTGGGCAGGGCGAGCGTCGGGCTGTGGAACGGTACCGGCAGATGCCTGACATCTCACGTTCTCCGTCGCGGTCGCCACCGATCTCTGCCCGTCCACGTTGCTTTCCATACGAGACCTCGCCCAACGTTCGTCACGCGGTGGGCGGGGCACTTCGCCCCCCGCCCGAGCTGTCCACTCGACGGGGGGAGGTGAGGCCCTGCCCGACAGGTGCGACGCGCACCTGACCACGTGGCCAGTGTCGGTGCTGCGGGGGCCGGCCCGCCTAAGTCAAACGACTGCGCGAGAGACTGCGGCTCACGCCGCCTCGCGGCAGGGGCGCGTGAATGTCGCTCGGCACCGGGGTTCCGACCCCGAACGCCGTCAGCACACTGATTTCGACGGTCGTGGTGGGTACGGCGTCTTGCGCACATGGCCGTCGAGCACCACCCGCCGGAATTCCCAGCCGGTCGCCAAGGACCCGCGAACGGGGATCGGGACGCTGCGCGGGATCCGGGCTACGCATAAGCGGTCACACACCTGACGTGCTCGTGTTGACGCCCATCGCCGTCTCACGCGTCTCGGCGGTGACCCGTGGCGGCCCCACACCGTCGTGAGTCCCCAGGGAGGCGGGGCCTCGGTTCGTTCACGCGCACGGAGGGCACGATGGCCGGCCCGACATGGGCGAAAGCCAGGGCGGGCCGCCTTCGAAGCCCGCGTCGGGTACGGCTGACCTGTGGAAACACCGGTGGGCTGTTGAAATGACTGTCCGGCGCAGCGTGACAGTGCGGGTTTCCGGTGGCCATTCGACGGATGCGGACGGGGCCAGTCCGCCGACACTCTGGAGAAGCGCCGCAGGATGCGCTCGACGTGCATCAGGGGCGGCTCGTAGGGAGCGATGGTCCGGCTGATCCATCTCCACCGCCGCGCGCCTCCGCGGACAGGCATATCCGCGCTCAACAAGCGATGACCCATCTCACAAGGAGAAACCGATGTTCAACCGTCATGCTTTCCGTATCGCCGTCGTCGGCGCGACCGGGGCCGCTCTCGCCGTCGGCATGACCCCCCTCGCGTCGGCCGCGTCCTCCCCCAAGACGGCCTCGGCCCCGAAGCCGACCGTCGTCCTGGTCAACGGCGCCTGGTCCGACCCGGCCAGTTGGAGCGGCGTGATCAAGCGCCTGCAGACCAAGGGATACCCGGTCACCGCCCCTCCCACCGCCCTGCGTAGCCTCTCCGACGACTCGGCCTACCTGGCTTCCTACCTCAAGACCATCCAGGGCCCCATCGTCCTGGTCGGCCACTCCTACGGCGGATCCGTCATCACCAACGCCGCCACGGACAACGCCAAGGTCAAGGCCCTGGTCTACATCTCGGCCTTCGCGCCGGACAAGGGCGAGAGCGTCGTGGACCTGACCGCGAAGTTCCCCGGCACCCACATCACCACCGACCCCCACGCGGCCATCCCCACCGCCCTCACCCCCGTCCCCTTCACCCTGGCCGACGGCAGCACCGGAGTCGACCTGTATGCCAGGGCCGACAAATACCGGGACCTGTTCCTGAGCGACCGCCTCGGCAACAAGGTCGCCGCCGAGCTCGCCGCCACGCAGAGCCCCGCCGCCCCGCACGCCCTCGACGAAGCGTCCGGCGCGCCCGCGTGGAAGACCATTCCCTCCTGGTATCTCGTCTCCAACGACGACCACCTGATTCCCCCGGCAGCCCAGCGTTTCATGGCCGCCCGAGCCCGCGCCCACACCGTCAAGGCCGACACCCCCCACGCCGCACAGGTGGTCAACCCGGAGATCGTCACCAACCTCATCGAACAGGCCGCCGCAACCACCCGCTGACAACGAGCACCAAGCCATGGCATCGCCGGTCGGCCCGACGCACTCCGCCGACCGGCGCGTCGACTGCCCCACGGGGAACAGCGAGGCCGCCCGGCGGTGCTGTTCGATCGCCGTTCGTAGTCGACGGAGGCCGGCGACGTCGTAGTTCGACAGGACGCCTTCCGGGACCGTGGCTCCTCGGCCGCCGCCCGGTGGCGAACGCCGTGGTCCCAAGCCTGCGCCGATCCGCAACCGGCCAACGGGTCCGACGTGCCGGGAATCCCACGTGTGTCGGTCAAGTCCTGGATCGGTACGGCTCCCCTGTGGGCCCTTCGCGGGCCGTACCACTCATCCGTCACTCACGACATAGTCAAAAACATGTTCGATTCTGTCAAATACTGCTGACATGCTGAGACGGCCGTCGGCGTCCCCGGCGGCCGCGCGGGTCGGACACCGCATCCGGCAGCGCAGCCAGGGGCGGCAGATCGAGCAGGCCGGTCAGTGGGTCGGTGACGGTGACATGCTCCAGGTGGCGGTCGAGCACGTCGATCGGGGATGACGCACGCGAGCGCGGCCCCTGTTCTTGATCGTCTGGCGTAGACAACCAACGATCATCGGGGGTCGCGTTTGTCATTCACCCCGCGGGGGTGCCCTCAGAATCGCGGCTTTGAAATGGGCGCTGTTCAGGTTCGTCAGCGGAGGGCATGGGAAATTCTTCGGGCAGCCGCCTGAATGGAAGGAACAAGCGCCTGGGGGGATTGACTGCCCACCCGGAAACAAATGGACACGGCTGCCACCACCGAACCGTTCGCCCCGTAGACCGGCGCCCCGACGCAGTGGATGTCCGACCTCACCATTCTTTCGCTGGTGGAATAACCCTCCCTGCGGACACCGGCCAAAATGGAGCGGAGCCGGGCGGGGTCGGTAACGGTGTTCTTGGTGTAGCGACGCAGTGGGGTGCTCAGATATTCCTCTCGTACGTCGCCAGGGGCATGGGCGAGCAATACCAACCCCGCTCCCGTGGCGAACGCGCCGAACCGGCCCCCTGCCCGGCTGTCGGCCTGCGGGGCGCTGGGCGCGCTCAGACGTTCCAGGAAGACGACGTCCAGGTGATCCCGCACAGAAAGATGGATGTGTTGTTCTTTCGTGGCGTCGTACAGGTCCTGCAGGAACGGCAGGGCGACATTCCGCAGGGCGAAGCCGCGGGGCGCGAGGGTGGCCACCTCCCACAGTCGCAGGCCCACCCTGTAGCGACGGTCGGGTCCGCGTTCCAGAGCCCCCCACTCGACGAGTTCGGCGGCACGACGATGGACGGTGGGCAGCGACAGGCCCGTCCGCCTCGACAGTTCGGTGAGCGTCAGCGCGGGAGCTTCGTAGGAGAACGCTCCGAGCAGAGCCAGGACCTTGTCGGTCACCGACATGCTGTGCTCGTTGGACATGTTCCCCGCCTTCATGCGCGATGGTTTCCGCGCCGTTCCATGGGTGCTTGCTCAGCCACCCGAAGACAATGTAGTTCAATGGGCGAAAGGCCTCGCCGACGGAGTAGCCGGGTGGGGTATCTCGCCACACCGCCCGACGCGATCGATCAGACGACGATCGAATGGCACCGCGTCTCAGGCGGAATCCAGGACTCGGGCCCTCGCCTCATCCACCGCGCCGGTGTTTCCCTCCTCCCAACTGCGGTGCTGGATCATCTCTTCGATCCGCCAGCCGCCGTCGGCGGTCCGTCGCATGAAGCTGGTGTAAGAGCCGCGTAGCAGATAGAACTCCCCATTCTCCGAGCCGTCGAGCCGGTGTTGCGCGTACATGTACGAATGGCAGACGGCCCGGTCCTCGTCGTCGTCATCGAACTCGATGACGTGGTTCGGGCTCAGGTGCTGGGTCACCGTGAAGCCGTCAAGCGCGGCTCTGACGAACGCGACGAGTTCTCCGCGGCCAAGGTGCGCGGTGGTGCCACCGAAGTCGACGCGCACCTGCTCGGTGAAGCAGTCCTCGAACAGCGCCCAGTCCCGGCGGTCCACCGAGACCGCGTAGGTGATGACGCGTTCGCTGATCAGCGCGCGGTCCTCCAGGCGCCGGACGCGGGCAGCCAGGTCGGTATCGATGGTCATGGAATCTCCACAATTCTAGGGATGGTTCCATCCCAGGCAAGAACGTACGACATCGGATTATCCGAATCAAGTTAATCCGATCAGCGACGGTTTGCCGTAGGATGACCAGATGTTCTCCGAGAACGAGACCGAGACCGACGCCGAGGCTGCCGCTTCGAGCGTGGCGCACGCCGATCTGACATGGCTGACCCATCGCGCCGCCGCGGTGCTGGCTGATGCCTTCAACGAGGTGTCAAGAGAGGCCGGACTGGCCGATCTCCGCGACTGGTTGGTGCTCGCCCTGGTCTCCGACGGCCCGGAACGCACCCAGATGGAGATCGCCACCGAACTCGGCATCGACAAGACCACGCTGGTGTCGATCCTCGACCGCCTGGAACGCGGCGGCCTCGTCGTCCGCAAGGTCTCCGAGCGCGACCGCCGGGTACGGATCCCCGAGGCAACCGCGAAGGGCGTCGATGTCAAGGCCCAGGTCTCCGTCGCCCGGGAGACCGCGATCGGCCGCCGGCTCGCCGCCATCCCGCAACACGAGCACGCGAAGTTCCACGCGATGCTCTGGAGCATTGTGGAGGGTTCTCCCCAGGTTCGGCCCGCCGAGTGATCACGGCCGGGGCGACCCGCCTCGCTCGCGGCGGGATGTGGCATCGTCCCCGTACGCCGACAGGCAGGCGCGCGCCCGATTGCCCGGGAAGCCTCGGGTCCTAGTACATCGAGATCTGATCCGTCATGGCGACTGACCTGCGGTGATCTTCTGGAAGGTGTCCTGGGCTGGGCTTTTGGCGTTCACTGGTTCTCATCGTTTCGCGCTGCTTCTCGTGCTCATGTGCCCTGAATGTGCCCTGCGCTTCCAGATCTGCTGGGCTGTCACCGCCGGGCCCCGGCTGCGCGAAAACTGCTCGATCATGAGACTGAGCGATGGCTACGCTGGCGAGCGTCTCGCATTACCTGTCGCTGTCTTCGGTGTTCTCACGGCGCATAGACGAAACAAGGCAGGAGGCCGGTTCCGTGGCGATCCCCAAGAAGGGCTCCAGGCTGATCAGCGTCGACGGCACCGTCTATCGCTGGCGAATCCGCCACAAGCCCACATACTCCCAGGCAAACAGTTGGGGACCGCTGACCTATGCGGTCGCGTCCTCGCCCACCCTCGCATATGTGATCATGTTGTAGGAGGTCAGGAGCTTCAACGCCTGCCGCGTAGCCCAGTCGTCTGAGCCACTGCTGAGGAGCGTGACTGGGATGTTGTCGGGCGCGTAACAGGCCAGCGTGCGCAGGAGATGTTCACTCTGGAGTTGCTGAGCGGCGTCACGTTCTTGCAAAATAGCCAGGTGGGTGTCCCACAGGCGAGCGATGGTTCGCTCTGCCAGTGTGCCTTCGTTTGCCTCGCCGTACATGCGCATGGGATGGCGGCGTAGGTCTTCCAGGTAGGTCTGCGGGTTGGTCATGGGTGATTCGCGCAGGTAGGCGGCGGCCTGTTCCAGAGCAAGGGGTAGACGCCCTAGTTCTTCGGTGATCGCATCCAGCGTCTTACGGGCATCGGCTGTGGTGTATCCGCTTGTCTGCGCGATCAGGTCGGTGGCCAGATTCGGATCCAGCACGTCCAAGACCACGGTGTCGGCGCCGGGCCAATACACGTTGCGTTGCGTCGCGTGGTGATCACCACATGGCCGGCGGACAACTCATCTAACCAGGGCCGCACCTGGGTGGGATCTTCGACATTGTCCAGCACCACCAGCCATCCGGGGTGAGCGCGCAGCCACGCCAGTGCCCAGCGCGCGGCTTCTTGGGTCTGCCCGACCAATCCGATCGGCGGGTGGATCTCTGTCCCCAGCTCGGCGAATCCCTGCTGCAGGTTGGTGAGTGAGTCGGCAGTAACCCACCAGGCCACCTGATAGCGGTTTCGATGCTTGTGCGCATAGCACCGGACGAGTTCTGATTTTCCTACCCCACCCATGCCGGAGACGACCTGGGAGACCACTACATGCTCGGCCGTGTCGGTGAGCAGATGGTCAAATCGCCGCAGGGCCTTATCACGCCCGAGAAAATTACCCGCTCGCGGGAGCTGTAGCCGGTGAATCGGCCGGGCGATCTCGACCTGCCCGGCAGCCAGTACACTTTCTGGCCCCACCTGAAATGCGCGAGCATCGATCGGTGAATTGTCCCCCGCCGTCGCACTCTTGATCTCTTTGGCGGCGATCGAGCGTAGACCTTCGGCATGGATGCGTGTCTCGAAGGAAGACGGATCGCTCACCTAGTGGTCGCGCCCGTTAATTCGTCGGGGGTGGCGGGTCGAGCCAGGCCGTAGTGTCGCCGAGGTAGAGGCCGCAG
>NZ_JBPJUQ010000105.1:0-20228 GCF_051192615.1 Streptosporangium sp. G11 | reverse complement strand
TGGTCCGCGCCGTCGCCGAGGACGTCCCCCTCGACGAGGTGGCCGAACTGTGCGGCATCACCCCGGTCGAGCGCCCCGACGGGTGGGAACACTCCCCGGAAGGCCCGGCCGGGAAGAGGGCGGGGGCGTGCGAGCCGGGGAGCCCTGAATAGCAGTATTGACTTATATAAGTAGGTGCTGAAATAGTCTGACCTGTGCACGCCTTCGGTGTTCTCGGTGATCCGGTCCGGCGCCGGATCCTGGAACTCCTCGCCGACGGCGGGCAGCCTTCCGGCGCGATCACCGCGGTCGTCCGGGAGGAGTTCGAGATCTCCCACTCGGCGGTGTCGCGGCATTTGCGGGTGCTGCGGGACAACGGGTTCGCGACGGTCCGGGCCGAGGGCACCCGCCGCCTGTACGCCATGGACCTCGCGTCCCCGCGGGAGGTCGACAGGTGGCTGGAGCGCTTCCGCCGGTTCTGGAGCCCGCATCCGGACGTGCCGGCCATCGAGCTCACCCGCGGTGGACGCGAACGCCGCTCAACCGACGACCCCGGGTGCGGCGACCGGAGTGCTTCCAATGTCAAGGAGAAGAAAGACCCATGATCGACATCATCGCCCAGATCAATGCCGTCAACCGTGAGGTCGGCAGCCGATCGGCCGGCGACGGCGAGGGCATCGGCGTGCTGCTGCGACGCCGCTACGACGCGCCGATCCAGGACGTGTGGGAGGCCCTGACCGACCCCGACCGCATGAAGCGCTGGTTCCTGCCGGTCAGCGGCGATCTGCGGGCCGGCGGCGACTTCCAGCTGGAGGGCAACGCGGGCGGCCGGATCCTGCGCTGCGAGCCGCCCGGCCTGCTGAAGGTGACGTTCGGGGCCGAGAGCAGCCTGGTCGAGTTGCGGCTGTCCCCCGACGGGGAGGATGCGACCATCTTCGAACTCGAGCACACCGTTCCCCTGGAGATGGCCGGCAGCGGCGCGGGCGCGCTCTACGTCGGGCCCGGATGGGACGGCGCCGTCATGGCGCTGGGCCTGTTCGTCACCGGCGAGGTCGCCGACGACCCGGTCGCGGCGGCGAACTCGCCGGAGGGCCAGGAGTTCTCCCGGCGGTCGGTCCACGCGTGGATCGAGGCGATCGAGGCCTCGGGCACCGCCGGCGCCGCCGAGATCGCCGCGGCGGCCGAGGTCTCGCTGGCGCAGTTCGCCCCGGACGCCGGCTCCACGGCCGAAGGGAGCGGAAACGCCTGATCGTCCGGTGGCCGCCGCGTCCCAGGGCAGCGCGGCGGGTCAGGCGACGCCGGCCGCGGGAGGGAAGCGTTCCCAGACCCGATGCTGTCCCAGCAAGCGGATGATCTCCTCCAGCACCCTGCCGCCGCCGCTGCCGTCGCCGTCGTCGGCGACGAGCACGCCGGGTGCCGCGGCGTCGATTCCGGCGGCGGTGAGCGCCCGCTCGGCGTCGCCCCAGCCGCCGATCGGCTTGGCGTGGCGGAACGCCTCACCGAGCATCAGCAGCACCCGCGGGTCGACGAGCGCGCCGGGCACGCCGCTGCCCGCCTTGGCGTCCCGGGAGCCGTAGGCGTCCCTGCCCGGCGCGGGCGCGCCGGCCAGCAGCAGGGCGTCGAACTCGACGGACCGGGCCGTGGCGAACGTACGGTGCACGGTGACCGGGTCGGCGCCACCGGCTCCGAGCAGGCCCCCCGCCGGGGCGATGACCAGCGGCGTCATGCCGCCGGCCAGGGCCGTCCCGCGGACGGCGCGGACCGCCTCCAGGTCGCTGCTCCCGTCGGCGACGATGCCGATGACCCGGCCGGTGGCGGGCCAGGTCCGCCCGAGCTGGGAGAGCGCGGGACTGGGCTCGACGGACGGCAGCGGGCCCGCCGGCGCCGGAGCGGGCAGGCCCAGGCCCTGGGCCACCTGCTCGCACAGGTACGGGTCGATCTCGGCGAGCGCCAGCAGGGTGCGCTCCTTGATCACCTGCTCGTAGACCTTGCCGAGCTCGAAGGTGTACGCGGCGATGACGTGCTCGCGCTCCACCGGGGCCAGGCTCAGCCAGAACCGGCGGGGCTGGCTGAAGTGGTCGGCGAACGACGCCGGAGCCTCACGCACCTTCCTCGCCGCGGGCACCTGCACGGGCGTCTCCCGGTACGCGCCCTCCTCCATCCCGGCGTAGAACGGGCAGCCGCCGTCCAGGGAGTTGGGCTTGTACGGGGCGACGCCGGCATGCACCGCCGTCTGGTGGGAGCCGTCACGCAGCATGTCGTTGACCGGGGCGTGCGGGCGGTTGATCGGGATCTGCGGGAAGTTGGGGCCGCCCAGCCGGCTGATCTGGGTGTCCAGATACGAGAACATGCGCCCGGCGAGCAGCGGGTCGTCGGTGATGTCGATGCCGGGCACCAGGTGGCCCGTGTGGAAGGCGACCTGCTCGGTCTCGGCGAAGAAGTTGACCGGGTTGGCGTTGAGGGTGAGCAGGCCGATCGGCTGGACCGGTGCCAGCTCCTCGGGCACGATCTTCGTGGCGTCCAGCAGGTCGATGCCCTCGAAGGTCTGCTCGGGAGTGTCGGGGAAGACCTGGATGCCCATCTCCCACTGCGGATAGGCGCCCGCCTCGATCGCGTCGGCCAGATCGCGCCGGTGGAAGTCCGGGTCCACGCCACCGATCAGCTGTGCCTCCTCCCAGAGCAGGGAGTGCACCCCGGCCTTGGGCTTCCAGTGGAACTTCACCAGCGTCGTCGCCCCTTCGGCGTCGACCAGCCGGAAGGTGTGGACGCCGAACCCCTCCATCGTCCGGTACGAGCGGGGAATGCCGCGGTCGGACATGTTCCACAGGGTGTGGTGGGTGGCCTCGGTGTGCAGGGACACGAAGTCCCAGAACGTGTCGTGCGCGCTCTGGGCCTGGGGGATCTCCCGGTCCGGATGCGGCTTGGCCGCGTGGATGATGTCGGGGAACTTGATGGCGTCCTGGATGAAGAAAACCGGGATGTTGTTGCCCACCAGGTCGAAGACCCCCTGGGTGGTGTAGAACTTGGTGGCGAACCCCCGCGTGTCGCGCACCGTGTCCGCCGATCCGCGCGAGCCGAGCACGGTCGAGAACCGCACGAAGACCGGGGTCTCGACGCCCTCGGAGAGGAACGCCGCCTTGGTCACCGCCGAGGCCGTGCCGTACGAGCGGAAGACGCCGTGCGCGGCGGCCCCGCGGGCGTGCACGACGCGCTCGGGGATGCGCTCGTGGTCGAAGTGCATGATCTTCTCGCGCAGGTGGTGGTCCTGCAGCAGCACCGGTCCCCGGGGGCCGGCCTTGAGCGAGTGGTCGGTGTCCACCAGCCGCGTCCCCTGAGCGTTCGTCAGGTACTCGCCGCCCTGCGCCCGCGCCGCCGGTGGCACATCGGCGGGCTGCCCGGTCGGGGTGAACGCCTCCGGCCCGCTCTGGCCGGGCTTGGGCGGCAGGGGCGGCCGGGGCTCGGTCGGCTCCTCCAGCGCCGGTGTCTCGCTCCCGGGCCCGAGGGGGACCGGGCCGGACGGCTCGCCGGACACGGTGTCGGCCACCTTGCCGATGATCTTCTCGACCGCTTCCTTCACCGGGTGGGACTCTTTCATCGTTTCTCCCCTTGAGCCGCAGCGACAGCAGACCCGTCACCACCGCCGGGAACCGGATCCGGGCACAGCGGCCGGAACACGGAAAGCGCGGGTCAGGCCGCCTGCGGCCGGTGGTGACGCCACGTCGTGTCCCACATCACCACGCGGAGCGACAGATCACTCGGTTCCGCCCCACCTGTTGATCATCACGTCAAAACCTCTTGGGCAAGTGGTGGGATTCGGGGTGACGGGCGGCCGATCCGGCGACGTGCCGGGCCCGTCGAGACCGGGCGGGGGGCTTCACGCGGAGGCCTCCCTGAGGCCGAGCACGGCCGCGAACGGGTCCTGGTAACCGGCCCAGACGTCGGAGCCGGCCAGGATCTCGGCCTCGGTGAGCAGGCAGGAGTCCAGAAGCCGAAGGATGCGCTCCCGGTCCAGGCCGGGGCCGGTGAAGACGAGGTGCTGGACGCGGTCGCCCAGCAGGGAGGACCAGTCGAGGGTGGCCGCCATGCGCCGGGCGGGACTCTCCATCTCCCAGGCGGCCTCGGGCAGGGTGACGAGCCAGGGGCCGGCGTCCTCGACGCTGACGACGCCCGCCACGGCGTCCCAGGCGAGCAGACGCTCGTGCCGGGTGGCCAGCCAGAACCGGCCGCGGCTGCGGACGGTCCCGGTGATCAGCTCGTCGACCGCGGCGAACAGCCGCTGCGGGTGCAGGGGACGCAGCCGGTGCCAGACCACGGTGGAGATCTCCCCGGTCCGCGCGTCGCAGGGCAGCCGGGCGGTCGCCGGGTCGACGCGGGCTCCGAG
Organism: Streptosporangium sp. G11; assembly: GCF_051192615.1. Lineage (NCBI taxonomy): Bacteria > Bacillati > Actinomycetota > Actinomycetes > Streptosporangiales > Streptosporangiaceae > Streptosporangium > Streptosporangium sp. G11. The sequence goes on along the minus strand of NZ_JBPJUQ010000105.1, from coordinate 15,868 downwards.
CATCTCCACGTCGATCCCCGCACCGGTGACCGCGGGCAGGGCCGGCCCCGCCGCCTCGGCCGGTGTCGTGGGGGCGAGGTGGCCGAGCACGGCGTGGGCGAGCTCGACGTCCTCTTCCTCCGCGCCGGACACGACGATATGGGTGGCGTACTCGATCTGGCGGACGAGCACCTCGGCCACGCGGCGCCCGTCGCCGGCCGCGGCGTGTTTGCCGTGGGCGGCCAGGGGCTCGTCGCGGCAGAGGTCCTCGGTCGCGCGTGCCGCGTCCAGCGCGACCAGCACGCCGGTCAGCCGCAGGACGCCCGCCGTGTCCTCGTGCCGGGCGAGGGACTCGGCCACGGTCCTGGGCTCGACCGAGTCCCACAGCTCCACGATGAGCAGCGCCGCCGAGCCCGCTCGCGCGAGGAGCTCGGGGACGAGATCCTCGCGCACGGTGCAGGTGACGCAGCCGTGCGCGAGTCGCACCTCCCGCAGATCCAGCGTTCCCGACGTGTCGCGTACGACGCGTCCCACGCGCCCGGCGCTCACCTCCCGCAGGTCGTGGTGGATCGCCACCGATCCGGGGTGGCGGGCGAGCAGGCGGCTCACCAGGGCCGATCGAGGTTCGGGATGCATTCCTGAGACGATGACGACGGGGACGGACATGGCGGCTCCTTTCTCGTCGCGTCAGCGGTCCTCCCGGAACGGCACGTGCCGCCGGCCGGACCCCGATGGACGGGTGCGGGTGATGCCATGATAGCGATAATCGTTTTCATTCGTACGAGGCGGGTCCCCGGTGGACCGCCACCTCTTCGCGCGCCTTTCCGTGACCGCGCCGCCCGGGGCCTTGGAGGACGAGGACGTGAAGGTCACGGGAACCGGCGGCCCGCGACATCGACGGGATCGTCACCGGGCCGGCGCCGGCGGCTTCGAAGACGCGCGGGGCCGGGAAGCGGAGCGGCGGCGAGCCGGGCGTGGCGGGCTGGGTGTGGCGGGCCGGGAGGGCGGCCGGAGGGACGGGGGTGGCGGGCTGGGAGGGCCGGTCGGAGGGCCGGGATTCACATATGGCGCAGCTGATCGCGGAGTGTGCGCGCGACCTGCGCCATGAGCGCCTCGGCTCCAGGCTGGCTGATGGCCGGCACGCGGGACTCGGTGAGTACGGCGACACCGAAGACCTGGCCGTCGGCGTGCTCGACGACGCCGATCTCGTGGCGGAGGTTGAGAAGCGTCCCGGTCTTGGAGGACCACTTCGACGCGTCGGAGCTGAAGTCGGGTGCCAGCCGGTGCCGCAGGAGGTTGTCGCCCATGAGGGCCCGTACGCGCCCGGCCACGCCCGGGTCGATCGCGGACGGCGTCCACAGTGCCCGTAGAAGATCGATGAACGCTCGCGCGGACCCCGAGTTCGCGCGCGTCACGTCGAGCTGCTGGACCCGATGTCCCCGCCCGGCCGTTCCCGCTTCGATGGCGAGGAAGTGGGCGAGATGGACGTCGGCCTCGTCGAGGCGTTCCGCCGGGGTCTCGACGAGTTCCTGGATGGTGTGGCGGACCGTGATGCCGCGCAGCCCCAGCTCCCGCAGCACCGCCGAGACCTCGGCGGGCGGGGTGAGGGCGAACAGCGCGTCCGCCGCCGTGCCGTCGCTCACGGCGGTGCTGAGGTAGAGCAGGTCGTCGACGGCGATCCTGGCCGGGTGCCGGAACCTGCTCAGGCCGGTCGGCCCCGGAGTGGTGATCCCGCCTGGCCGCACGAGGATCTGCGCCGAGCCGTCGAGCTCACCCTTCCGGATGCGTTCGAGCGTCGCGATGGCGAGCGGGACCTTGACGAGCGAGGCGATCGGGAACTCGAGGTCCGGCTCGATGCCGACCTCGTCACCGGAGTGCAGGTCCCGGACCAGGAACGATCCGCGCAGTCCGGCGTCGTCGAGCGTTCGCCGGAGTTCACGGATCAGGCTCTCGACCTTGATGGTGTCCCTCCGTCTCTTTCGCGCACGCCAAGGCAGCGGGCGATCGCGTGCCACAGCCGGGTCCTGATGCGCTCCGCGTCGTCCCTGACGGCGGCTGACACCTCGAAGCCGCGGACGAGGTGGATCTCGCCGACCGGGCGCCAGTGTAGCCCCAGTTCCTCGGCCTGCCCGACCGAGCACAGGAGGAGGTCCGCCGAGCCGAGGACCTCCGCCGTGGCGGCGGTGAGCGTGGCCGAGACGCCGACCTGCGCGGGCTGGAGGCCGACGGCGTCCCGCGTCCGAAACATCCGGTCGCGGATGTGGGGGACGTCGTCCTCGGGCTGGATCCAGATCCGGCTTCTTCGCGACGACCGCGCGGCACGGCCGGCCCGGAGGGTCTCGACGTAGACGGTTTCCACGGGGAGATCCGTGGTGCCGGCGAGGCCGAGCCGTACGGACCAGGTCGCCTCGCCGGGCGGTACGACCGTGAGGGCGGCGCGGACCTCGCGAGATCGGACGAGTTCCGCCCGTTCGGCGGGCGCGGCGGCATGGAAGTCGAGGTAGATGCCGTTCCGGCGGGCCTCGGCGTCGAGGCGCGCGAGGTCGCGAACGGTGCAGATGTCGGGAACGGCGAGGCGAAGGGGATTGAGCTTGGCCCGCTCCGCCTCGTGCTCCATGTCGTCGGCCAGGCGGATGAGACGCTTCGCCGACGGAAGCATGTCGCGGCCGAATTGCGTGAGCACCGCCCCGCGCGACGACCGATCGAACAACAGCTCCCCGAGGTGCTTCTCCAGGGCGGCGATCCGGCGGCTCGCGACCGACTGCGGCACGCGCGTGGCCGCCGCGCCCTCCGTGAAGCTTCCCCGCTCGCTCACGTTGACGAACGCTCTCCAGGCTCCAAGGACGTCCACCCGGTGAGTCTATGCCGTTTCAGCATGAAACCGGCTGCTCTCACCTTTGACGGCATCGAGCTCCGATGATCAACCCCGCGGGGCGGCCCGCCGTGGCGACGGGGCCCCGAGACGACCTGTGGCGCGCACGCGTCGGCGAAATCCCCCGGCTCTGACCGTTCCCGGTGCCGGATCCGGGCATCAGGCTTCGGGGTGACCCCGGCGACGGCCTCTCCGGCGCGAAAACGATTTGTCAACGGGGCCGCTCCCTTGGAGGATCGAGTCCTCATGAGCCGCCCCGTCATCTCCGAGATCCCGACCGGCCCCGTGAGCGTCCCCGCCGTCGTCAGGGCGCTCGCCGCCGGCGACGCCGTCACTCCGGTGTGGCGCAACGAGCTCGGCGGCCTGACGTTCCGCCTCGAGAACGGGCGCGACGGCACCAGATACGCCAAGTGGGTCCCCGCGGGCACCCCGGAGATCGATCTTCCCGGCGAGGCGGAGCGCCTGGCCTGGGCGCGGCGATGGGCGGCCGTCCCGCGGGTTATCGAGCACGGTACGGACGCCGACGGCGCGTGGCTGGTCACGGCGGCGGTCCCGGGCCTCTCGGCGGTGGATCCCCGGTGGAGCACCGACCCGGCGACCGCGGCGGCCGCGCTCGGCCGGGGGCTGCGCCTGCTCCACGACGCCCTGCCCGTGGACCGCTGCCCGTACGACTGGAGTGTCGATCGACGGCTCGCACGTGCCGACGAGCGCATCGCCGACGGCGAGGGGCCGGCCGACTGGTTCCCCGAGCACCGGCATCTGGACCTCGCGGAGGCCCGGGCGCGCATCGGGGATCCGCCCGCCGTCGACCGCCTCGTCGTCTGTCACGGAGACGCGTGCGTCCCCAACACCCTGCTGCACGACGACGGCACGTTCGCCGCGCACGTCGACCTGGGGTCGCTCGGGGTGGCCGACCGGTGGGCCGACCTCGCGGTCGCGGCGTGGAGCATGGGGCTGAACTTCGGGCCGGGTTACGACGGCGTCGTGTACGACGCGTACGGGATCGCCCCGGATCCGGAGCGCATCGCCTATTACCGCCTGCTCTGGGACCTGGCGTGACCGTCGGGGCTCCGGTTCGGCCCTGCCGGACGGGGGCGGCAATCAGCTTTCGGAACAACTCGGCGAACTTCACAAAGGCCGCTGGATAGCCTTCCCGGTATGTTCGACGGTCTTGATCACGTGCCCTGGCATGACCTGGTCTACGCCTACCGGGGGGAGGCCGACATGCCCTCCTTGTTCCACGCCCTCCTGGACGAGGCGGCGGCGGCCGAGGCGGCGGGCGAGCTGCTGAACGAGCTCCATCACCAGGGCGGGTTCGTGTGCTCGGCGGCCGTCGCGGCTCTGCCGTTCCTGGTGGAGGCCGCCGAGTCGTCCCGGGTTTCTTGCCGCCGCGAGGTTCTGGAGATCGTCGAGATGCTCGCGCTGACGGCACGTGAGGTCGCTCCGCGCCTGGTCGCCGACGGCTGGGCGGAGGTGTGGGCGCAGGCCGTGCCCCGGTTGGTCGCGCTTCTGGACGACAGCGACCCTCGAGTGCGCCGGACGGTGACCTCGGTGCTGGAGGAGGCCGTCACCCACGCCGACCTGGTCGTCGGCGCACTCCGCGACCGGTGGTCCGCGCAGGACGCGGTCACCCGCCTGGACCAGGTGCTCGCGGTGGGCGCGCTCGCCGGATCCCTGACGGCCGCGACCCTCCCCGAAACGCTGCTCTGGCTCCGCGACCTCACCCGGGATCCGGACGAGCAACTGAGGTTCGCCGCCACCCTGGCGCTCGGGGAGGCCCTGCCGGGCCGCCCCGCCGACGTCGAACCGCTCCTGGCGGCCCTGTCCGGAGACCTGACGGCCTGGTCCGGCAGCGAGCACTTCCCGGGTGCTCCCGCCTCAACGGTCCGGTGGGTGATCGATCGGCTGGGTGACGACCTGGACGCCCGAGAGGACGCCTGTCTCACACTGCTCGCCCACCCCGATCTGGGCCGTCGGCTGGGCGCCGTCCACGCCGCGGCAGGTCTGCTCTCGGTCTCGCGGCGGCCTCACCGGCTCCTGCCGGCCCTGCGTGAACGCTTCGCCGACCCCGACGTGGAGACGCGGACCCGCGTCCTTCATCTGCTCGGCGCGCACGCCCGGCCCGGCGGGGAGGACGCGGACCTGTTCGCCGCGCATCTGAACGACCGGGCGCGGGTCCCCGGCCTTCCGGCGGTGGCCGACGTGGCCGTCTGGGGGCTGGCGTGGTCGGGCGACGAACGCTGCCTGCCGGAGCTGGCCGAACGGATCGGCGGGGAGCGGCCGGGATCCTCCCTGTCGTCCATGCACACGGGGAAGAGGTACGGGTATCCGATGTGGACCCCCTCGCTCCAGCAGATCCTCGCGCCCTGCTCGGACCGGGCGCAGGCACTGCTTCCCGTGATCCGCCGGCGGCTGCGCCCGGACGTGGAGGAGCAACTGGGGCGAACACTCCTGCAGACCCTCGGCGCATGGGGTCCGCCCGCGGCCCCCGCGGTCCCCCAGATCACCGACCTCCTCGGCGGGCGGTTGCGGCACTGGGCGGCCGAAGCGCTCGGCGCGATCGGCCCGGACGCGGCTTTCGCCGAACCGGCGCTGCGAGACCTGCTGGACGCCCCCGAAGCCGGCCTCGACCACCCCTATGCCCGCCAGATGGCGGCCGATGCCGTCCCGTGGGCCTACTGGCGGGTCACGGGCGACCCCGAACCCGCGCTGCGGGCCCTCGGCCCCCGGCTCGGCGACCGGAACACGACCACGCCCCGCCTGGCGGACCTCGAAGCACACGCCTCCGGCCACGTGCCGACCCTCCGGCTCCTCGCGCGAGCCCTCGAACCGTGGACGGCGCTGGAGGCGGCGCACGCCCTCATCCGGATCACCGGTGACGTCGCCGAAGGCGGCCACATCCTCATGCGTCCCGTGCGGGACCTGCTCGACGGCAGGGCGGAGCCCATCGTCCGGGCCGCCGCCGGCTACCTGGCCGGGATCGAGGACCTCCCGGCCGGCTACCTGTCGACGATGGGGGCGGTCCTCTCCGACGACCGCCGCCACAGCTGGGACGGCGGCTGGGCGGCGATCCACGACGACCTGGTACTCCGGGAGGTCCTGCGGGGGGCCGTTCAGGGAGCCCGCCCGTAGCCGGGCACTTCAAGGCCGCGATGCCGGTGGCCGGGGGGCACCGGCGCCGTGACGTGCCATGCCTAGCGGACGGAGCAGATCGCGGATCCGATCACCGCCGTCACCGCGTCCGGATGCGATATCAGGGTCAGGTGGGAGCCGCCGGGGAACTCGGTGACCTTCGAGCGCGCCCGGCGGGCCATGAACCGTTCCGAGGACGGGGTGATGATCCGGTCGCCGGTGCTGATGAAGTACCAGGAGGGGATCGTCTTCCACGCCGCGGCCTTCGACGGCGTCGTGAACGCGCTGGTCGAGGCGGGCCGCTGGGAGGCCCACAGGCGTACGGCGGTCTCCCGGGGCAGGTCCGAGGCGAACGAGCGGACGAAGGTGTCCCGCTTGAGGTACAGGTCCGTCGCTCCCCGGGGCGCGCCCGGGTAGGACACCATGTCGTAGAGGGAGGCGGGGGCGGCGGCGAGGGCGGAGTCGCGGCCGCTGAGCCCGCCGGTGGTCTCCCCGACGTCGGGCGCCGCCGCGTCGACGTACACCAGGGCCTTGACGTTCGGGACGCTCGCGGCGGCGTTCGTGATCACCGAGCCTCCGTAGGAGTGCCCGGCGAGCACGATCGGGCCGGAAACGGTCCTCAGGAAGCCGGCGACGGACGCGGCGTCGGTGGTGAGGTCGCGCAGCGGATTGGCTATGGCCCGCACGACGTAACCCGCTCGTTGCAGGGAGCTCACCTCGCCGCTCCAGCTGGAGGCGTCGGCCCAGGCGCCGTGCACCAGGACGACCGTGGGCTTGGAGCGGCCCGGCGACCGGCAGGGCAACGGCTCGCCGGTGAGCGCCGACGACGCGCGTGTCGTCGTGGCCGCCGGGTCGCCGGTCGCCGGAGACGCCACCGCGGGCGCGGCGATCACTGCAAATGCCACGGCGGGGGCGAGCCCCCTGAGCCGCCGGCGGGTGCGCGCGGGTTCCATTTCTCTCTCCCTCGATGCGATGGGTGATTTTTGGGTTCCGGCGAGCGGTGCCGGGCAGTCCGGTGTCATGTCGCCGGCCTCATGGAGGAGTCCGTTCTCCAGCCCCATGTCCGTGGGCGCGGCGGGCGAGCAGTGCCGCGTCGGCGATGCCGGTGCCTGCGAGGGTGATGACACGGGCGCGGGGGTGGACGGCCCGGACGATCGCGGCGAGGACGTTCCCGGGGGGTGTCTGGACGAACAGGGTCGTGCCGAGCTCGCCGAGCAGGGCGATGGCGTCGCGCCATCTCACCGTGGTGGCGATGCCACGGGCGAGGTCGTCGAGGACGGCGCCGGAGTCGCGCAGGAGGCGCCCCGCGCCGCCGACGCAGGGAACGGTGAGGGGGCGCCGGGGGATCGTGGCGAGGTGGTCCGCCATCGCGTCGGCGACGCGGCCGAGCAGCGGGCAGTGCGAGGGGACGCCAATGTCCAGGCGCTGTACGCGCCGGGCGCCGGCCCGGGAGGCCGTCACGCTGAGGCGCTCCAGGGCGCCGCCGCTGCCGGCGACCACGACCTGCTGGTCGGTGTCGATGACGGCCACGTAGGCCGGGTCGTCGTCGGTGGTGATCGACTCGACCACGCGCCGGACCTGGGGCACGGCCAGCCCGAGTACGGCCGCCATGCCGTACCCGTGAGGGTAGGCGTCGCGCATCAGTTCGCCGCGGTGGCGTACGGCCGCGAGGGCTTCGGCGAAGGTCAGGGCCCCGGCGGCGACGGCGGCGGGGAACGCTCCGGCGGAGTGCCCGGCCACGGCGTCGGGGACGGCGCCCTCGCGGGCGAGGGCGCGGGTCGCGGCGACTCCGGCGACGCAGAGCGCGACCTGCGTGGTGACGGTGGACTCCAGCGCCTCCGCGTCGTCCCGCCGGGACGAGCCGGGCAGGATCCGCTCGGCTTCGGCGCGGGTCGCGGTGACGGCCGGGTGGTCGGGCAGGTCGTGGAGCATCCCGGGTCGCTGGGTGCCCTGGCCGGGATAGAGGAACGCGACGCTCATCAGAGGGCCCACGGGTCGTCCACCAGGTACGGGCCGTAGTCGGTGCGGACCATGACGGGGCCGCCGGTGCGGGCCCACTCGGTGAGGCAGACCCCGCCGCCGGGTGTCTCCAGCTGGCAGTCGACCCTGCCGGGGAGGGCGGCGAAGGCGGCCACCAGGCGCGCGGCGCGGGTCCGCTCCAGCCTGTGCGGTGTCCGTATCAGCAGGTCCAGGTCGCTTCCGGGATGGGGGGCCGGCTGTCCGGTGGCCAGCTCGAAGCCGACGGCGCCGATCGGGCCCCAGGTGGCGCCGGCGTCCAGTTCGGTGGCGAGCCGGAGGGCGACGGCGGAGAGGGTGGCGGCGAGCAGGGGGAGGCGGGGCCGCCGGTCGCACAGTGCCTCCGGCGGCACGGATCGGGTGACCGCGCCGACGGGAACGAGGGCGGCGTGGCGTTGCCATCGCTCGGGCCCTCGGATGCCGACCGGGACGAGGCCGGGCGGGTGCGGTGCCCGCCGTACGACGCCCCAGGGGCAGGCGGCGATCGACGCGGGAACCCAGTCCGGGAGCGCGTCGCCGAGTGCCGCGGCTCCGGTGAGCCGCAGCAGGTCGTGCGGGCGCGCGGTCATCGCCATTGGGCGGCGAGCGCCTCGCGGACGCGGCGGGAGGCCGCCCGCGTTCGCCGGGCGCCGGGCGAGGTGAGGCGGTTGCTCAGGTCGCGAGGGCCACGGCGGGCCCGTTCGACGGCGGCGGTGAGCGCGTCCTTCGCCTTCCTGACGTCCCCGCCGGTCGGGTCGTCGGCGTTCTCGACCTCCAGGAGCTCGTCGCACAGGCCGAGCCTCGCCCAGTCTGTGACGTCGTAGGACAGCGGGATGACGTGCCGTGCCAGCTCGTCAAGCTCGTCGACGGTCCGGCGGGTCACCTTCGCGGCGGCCTTCCTGTGCATGGCGTGGATCACCACGCCGGGATCGTCGAGCGCCAGGATCTGGTTGGCCTGCGAACCGTGCGCCAGGAATCCGCCGGACAGCGCCGTTCCGACGATGAGCGTGATCACGGGGTGCCCGGCGGTGCGAGCGCGGGCGTAGGCGTCCACCGCGGTGGCCAGGGCGTGGTGGATGCCGAGCAGCTCCTCGACGCGCCCGTACGCCTGGCTGGGAACGTCGACGACGGCGACGATCGGGCGTCGGCGGTCGTCGGGCAGGCGCGCGTCCCCGGTGAGGACACAGGTCACCGCCTCGGCGAGCGAGAGCCCCTCGCGCAGGCCGACCTCGCCGTCGCGGGCCCGGTGGTACGGGCTTCGCGGGTCCGGCACGACGGCGATCAGGCGGGCGGTGTCGCCCCCCAGCGAGGCGTCCGCCGTGATCACCGACGGGACCACGTCGCTCACGTCACCGTCGGCGAGCGCTCGCGTCCAGTTCAGGCCCCGGCTCATCGCCCGCCTCCTTTTCGGCGGTAAGACCCTCGGCGGTACGGCTTCCGGCGGTACGGCCCTCGCCCAGACGGCCGCGAGGCCGGCCGGCTCCGGCGGGTCGGCCGGGTCGACGGCCTGGAGGCGGGCCCGCAGCTCGTCGATTCGCCGAGAGCGGTGCTCGCCGGGCACGCCGCGTCCCACCGCGTCGATCACGGCGGCTCGCACGGCGGTGATGTCGTCGAGGACGAGCACGTCGGCCAGGGCGGTCCCGGTGCGCTGCGTGCCGCCGTCGACCGACCAGATCAGCGAATGGTCGGAGGCGTCGAACTCGGCGATGCCGGCCTCGGACTCGATCACCGCGGGACCGTCGAGCCCGAGACGGCCCTCCCTGGTCATGATCAGTCTGGTGCACAGCCCGGCGGCGATGCTCATGCCGCCGAAGCAGCCCAGCGCTCCGGCGATGACGCCGACGACGGGCCCGAGGGCGCGCAACTCCAGCAGGGCGGAGCACACCTCCGCGGTCGTGGCCAGGCCCAGATTGGCCTCCTGCAGGCGTACGCCCCCGGTCTCCAGCAGCAGGATCGCGGCCGTCGGGGTGCCGTCGCGGTTGTCGGCGGCGGCCAGGGACAGCGTGGCGGCGATCTTCGAGCCGGAGACCTCACCGATGCCGCCGCCCTGGAAGGCCTGCTCGATGCCGATCACGACCGCGGGGTGCCCGCCAAGCCTTCCCTTGACCACGACGACGCCGTCGTCGGACTCCGGGACGACGCCCTGGGGTTCCAGCCAGGGCGACTCGATCCGGTCGAAGGGGCCGCACAGCTCGCGGGTGGTGCCGGTGTCGAGCAGCGCGACGGCGCGCGCCCGGGCGCCCAGTTCGATGAAGCCGGTACGGCTGAGCAGCGCGTTCCAGTCCGTCCGGGTGTCCTGTGACGTCATGCCCTGCCCTCCTCGACGGCCTGTCGCAGGCGCAGGGTGACCACGCCGGGTGTCGCCCCGAAGTCGTTGAGCTCGAAGCTCCCGGCGACACCGTGGCGGGCGAAGAACCGCTCCAGCACGGTTCGCCACACCGTGTCGAACCCGTCGACGCTGGTGCGTACGCGCACCCGGGCGACGGTGGCGGGCTCCGGGGTCATCAGGACCTCCAGATCCCCCGAACCGACCACCCCGACGTGCGCTCGACGGGCGGGCGGCCGGTCGGCGGGGAACTCGTAGTTCAGCGTTTGCACGTGACCACCTTCCGTTCGGCCCGGGCGACGTGCTCCGGCCACGGCACCATGTCGAGGAAGAGCGCGGCGGCCAGCAGGTCGGCGCTTCCGCCCGGCGACAGCCGCCGTGCGACGCAGCGCTCGTCCAGTTCGAGGAGGGCGGCGTGGCCGCGGACCGTACCCGCGCCTCCCTCGGCCAGGACGCGTGCGGCACCGGACCGTACGACGCGCAGGCCCTCGGGGCCGCCGCGGTGCAGGACGCAGGTGTCGTCCAGGAGGCTCATCACCTCCAGCAACGCGTCCAGCCGGGCCACCTCCTCGGCGACCCCGGCGGCCCCGGCCCGGCGCAGCCGCGGCAGGGCGACCTCGACGACGTGGGGGAAGGCGGCCTCGGCCTCGCCGCGGGCACCGCGCACCCCGTACCGCCGCCGGGCCAGCTCGCCGTGGGAGGGCGCTCGGACGGGGAGGTGCCGGTCGGGAAGGGCGGCCAGCCGGGCCGCGCGGCGGGCGGCCTCCCGCTCGTCGGCGGCGCCGACGGCGCCGGCGACCAGCAGCCCGAGCGTCCACAGCGCCCCGCGGTGCGTGTTCACCCCTCGTGTGACCCGCAGCATGGCCGCCTCGCCCGCGCGGCCGAGCCGGCCCAGCTCATCCCGGCGTTCGATCCCGGCGGCCGTCCGCTCCGCCACCTCGGCGACGGAGCGGAACGTGGGGCGCAGCGCCTGGGCGGAGGCCAGGAGGAGCGGCAGATCCATGTCGTCGTGCGCGCCGCGCCCACGGCGGTCGGCCAGGCCGGGCTTGGGGCTCAGCCGTGCCTCCTGGCCGAGCGCCCGGACGGCCAGGTCGGCGAGCAGGGCCGCGGACGGTCCCGGCGTCCGTGTTCCCGTCGTTCCCGTCGTCCCCGTCGCGGGCGCGCCACCGATGACGGTCATCTGCCGCTCACCAGGTCCGGAACCGGGCGGGCGGGTCGTACAGGCCACCGGACCAGGCGACGAGATCCTCGACGCTGCGGGCCGCCAGCAGGGAGCGGTCCGCCCTGCGGACGTCGACCTTGAGGTCTTCCGGCAGTGCCACCAGACCGTCGCGGCGCAGCTCCTCCACGCGCCGCTCGTCCATGTCGCGGCCGACCGGGGTGGCGCCCGCGATCGCGGCCACCGCCTCACGCCGTTCGGCCAGGCCGGCGGCCCGGTAGAGGTAGGCCACCCCCTCCTCGGTCACCACGTGGCTGACGTCGTCACCGTAGATCATGATCGGCGGGATGGGCATGCCAGCGTCCCTGCCCACCTGGACCGCGTCCAGCGACTCCACGAACGCCGGGACGCCGCCGGAGCGGAAGGTCTGCGTGATCTGCACGACGAGCTTGCGCCCTCGCGGCGCGGAGGCCTCGCCGGCCGGCAGGCTCAGCCAGGCGGGGGAGGCGTGCCTGCGGCCGTGCGGATCGTGTCCCATGTTGGGCGCTCCGCCGAAACCGGTCAGCCGGCTCTCGGTGACCGTCGAGGAGTTCGCGCAGGCGTCGATCTGCAGCGACGACCCGATGAACATGTCCACGGCGTACTGGCCCGCGAGCTGGCACAGCACCCGGTTCGACCGCAGCGATCCGTCCCTGCCGGTGAAGAACACGTCCGGGCGGGCGGCGACGTAGCGCTCCGTGCCGGGTTCCCCGCCGAAGCAGTGCACCGACTCGACCCAGCCGCTCTCTATGGCGGGAATGAGCGTCGGGTGCGGGTTGAGCGTCCAGTGCTTGCAGATCTTCCCGCGCAGGCCCAGCTCCTCACCGTACGTGGGCAGGATGAGCTCGATCGCCGCGGTGTCGAAGCCGATCCCGTGGTTCAGCGTGGTCACGCCGTGCCGCTCGTAGATCCCGCGCAGCGCCAGCATGGCCATCAGGATCTCCACCGGGCCGATCTGGCGGGGATCCCGGGTGAACAGCGGCTCCAGCGCGAACGGCCGGGGACTCTCCACGACCAGGTCCACCCAGTCACCGGGGATGTCCACCCGGCGAACCCGGTCCACCAGCTCGTTGACCTGGACCAGGACCACGCCGTCGTGGAACGCCGTCGCCTCGGCGATGGTCGGGGTGTCCTCGGTGCCGGGGCCGGTGTACAGATTTCCCTCGCGGTCGGCCTGCTCGGCGCAGAGCAGCGCGACGTCCGGGGTGAGGTCGACGAACATCCGCGCGTACAGCTCGATGTAGGTGTGGATCGCCCCGACCTCGACCTTGCCGTCGGCGAGCAACTGCGCCATGCGCACGCTCTGCGGGCCGGCGTAGGAGAAGTCGAGGCGGTGGGCCACGCCGCGCTCGAAGACGTCCAGGTGCTCGCGCAGGCTGATCGAGGAGATCAGCATGTGGAGGTCGTGAACCACGTCCGGATCACAACCGGCCAGCGACTCGGCGAGGAAGTCCGCCTGTTTCTGGTTGTCGCCCTCCAGCGCCACCCGGTCGCCTGGACGCAGCAACGCCTGCAGGGCGTCGCGCGTCCGCCCGGTGTCCAGCACCCGGTCCGAGGTGAAGGACCGCACCGCCTCCAACCGCTCCCGTTTCGCGGCCCGCCGCCGTGTCCAGTCCCGGGTGACCACCTTCGCGAGTGCCATCGCCTGCCCCCAATTAAGGTCTTTGGGGCTGATACCTCGCGAAATAGAAGAAATAACTCAAATCACGGTAAAAGATCACGGTCGGTGATCGGGGTTCGGTATTGGCCCGGCGGCCCCCACCGCTGTGGGGGAGGGGTGCGCGGCGTCCGCGTCGCGCGGGGAGACCTCCCGGGAAAGGGACGGGCTCTCACAGGTCGAGGACGACCTCGCCCAGGGCGCCGCGGAGCCTGGAGACCTTCGTCTGCAGGGTGTTGGCCGGGTCGCCGGGCGGACTCGCCCCCCACAGGTCGTCCGCGAGCCGGTCGGGCGACACCGGGCGGCCCTCGTGGACCAGCAGGTCGGCGAGGAGCGCGCGGATTTTCGGCTCGGGGATCCGCACGGGGCGCCCGTCGGCGGTCCATACGGAAAGCGGGCCCAGAACTCCGAATCTCACCGGGTCAAGCTACCCTCGGCACAGGCGGGCCCGTCGACGGGAGAAGACCGCGAGGAGACTCGCGATCGTCGCCCTCGGTGTTCGCCCGCCCGGTCGCCCGGTCGCGGACGGGAACGAGACCGTGCCGACCGCGACCGTGGCGGGAAAGGTGATGGCGACCCCGCCGAAGGGCCGGTTGCTCGAAGCGGTCAGGACGCATGCCCCGCACCTGGAGTCCGGCGCGGGAGGGCACGGGAGGGCACGGGAGGGCGCGGCCGAGGCGCGGTCATGGGCAGATCTTTCCATCCGGACAGGCCGCCAAGGCGTCGCGCGCGCGGTTGAGCGGTGTCGTGCGCGGAATGATGATCGGTGAGTTCGCCCGACCGTTGACGGGAGCCATGGATGCGAATCGGCGTTGTCTTTCCCCAGACCGAGATCGGCGCGGACGCGGGCGCGGTGCGCGCCTACGCGCAGGGGGCCGAGGAGCTCGGTTTCCGGCATCTGGTGGCCTATGACCACGTTGTCGGTGCCGACCCGGAGGTTCACCAGGGGTGGAAGGGCGTCTACGACATCGAGTCGACGTTCCACGAGCCGATGGTCCTCTTCGGGTATCTCGCCGCGCTGACCTCGCTGGAACTGGTCACCGCGATCATCATCCTGCCCCAGCGGCAGACGGTTCTGGTGGCCAAGCAGGCGGCGGAGGTCGATCTGCTCAGCGGCGGGCGGTTGCGGCTGGGCGTGGGGCTGGGGTGGAACAAGGTCGAGTACGAGGCCCTCGGCCAGGACTTCGGCAGCCGGGGCAAGCGCGCCGAGGAGCAGGTGCAGCTGATGCGACGGCTGTGGACCGAGCGGTCGGTCACCTTCGAGGGCACCTACGACCGGGTGACCGGGGCGGGGCTGGCGCCGCTGCCGGTGCGGCGGCCGATCCCGATCTGGTTCGGCGGGCAGTCGCCCCCGGCGTACCGGCGTACCGGGCGGCTGGCCGACGGCTGGTTTCCGCAGGTGCCTCCGGGGCCGACGCTGGACGAGGCCAAGGCGATGGTCGAGGAGGCCGCCGTACAGGCGGGACGCGACCCCTCCGCGCTCGGCATGGAGGGCCGGGTCGGCTGGACGGGCGACGCGGAGGAACTGGACGATCTGGCCCGCCGATGGCGGGAGTCCGGTGCCACCCACCTCGCGGTCAGCACCATGAACGCGGGGCTGAGGTCGGTCGACGACCACCTGGCCGCGCTGGAGACCGTGGCCGAGACGCTCGAACCGCGGAAAGCCTAGGCCGCCCTTCCGGAAATCCGGACCATGGAAACCCCTCCGCGCCCGTGAGCCCGCCCCGCGCGGCTCGGGGACGGGTGGCGGTACGGCCGGGGCGCCGGTGGAGGCCGTCGCGACACCTTCACTGAACGATCGATCGGTAAGCCAGTAGACTGGCCCCGACGAAAGGACCGGCGATGACGACCACCCCGGACAGTGAACGGCGCACGGGTGCGGAGACACGGGCGGAGATCCTGCGCGTCGCGCTGAGGCTCTTCACCGAGAAGGGGTTCGAGGGCACGTCGATCCGGGACATCGCCGATGCCCTCGGGACCACGAAGTCATCGCTCTACTACCATTTCCCCAGCAAGGACGCGATCGTGACGAGCCTCATGGAGGAGCGCCGGCACGAACTCGACGGCCTCGTCGACTGGATCGCCGGGCAGCCGCCCGCACCGGGGCTGCTGCGGGAAACGGCGCTTCGCTGGATAGACGGCACGACTCCCGAGCGCCTCCAGGCCATGCGGCTGGCGCACGCCAACCAGCCGCTGGTGAGGCGCCTCGCCGCCGGCGGCCAGGATGTCCGCTCGGGCTTCGACCGCGTCGTCGACCTCTTCGCCGATGACGGCACGACCACCGAGGACCGTCTCCTCATCCGCATGGCCTTCGACACCGTCAGCGCGGCACTCCTCGCGGCGCAGGGGACGGACGCGGGCCCGGACGACGTGATCGCGGCCGCCCGGCGCGCGACCCTCGCGCTCACGTGCCCCGGCGGGAGCGGCGCGAACGACCCGGCGTGACCGGAGCGGCCCCGCCCGCCCCGGGGATCGTCTCCAGAGCCGGGGCCGTGCGAACGACCCGCCGGGCCGGGGCCGCCCTGTCCGGCGGGACGCCCATCGCCTCGGGGACATCACGGCCGATGACCTCATCCCGGTCGATGGAAGGGGCCGCGAGGGGTGGTGGGGCGGCTTCTGGGCGGGTGTCAGGTTTCCCGCCCGCCGTGCCGGGATGAGAGGCGGCGGCCGGTGATGTGCTCGGCGCGTACCACGATGTAGTGGTCGCGG
>NZ_JBPJUQ010000104.1:0-20629 GCF_051192615.1 Streptosporangium sp. G11 | reverse complement strand
GCTGAAGAAGGCCATCGGCACCGCCGAGAGGTACCGCACCGCCAACGGCACACCCGCCCAGCTCAAGAAGGCGGCCGGCTACCTGTACAAGCACGTCAACAAGTAGAGGGCGCCCGAAAAGTAATGATCTGGGTGCTCCGAGGCGGTGCAGGAGCGGCATGCGGGTCACGGCGCGGACGACGCCTTCCGAGATCGTGATCAGGTACTCGTGGTCTCGCGACAGGCATCGACAGCGGCTCGGCCAGGCATCGTCCGCTCCACACCCCGGCGACGCGATGGTCTCGCTCTGACCGAACGCCGGGGTGCACACGCCGGAGGTCGCCAGACGAGCCTGGCACGGGGTGGACGTGCTGCTCAAGCTCTACGCCAGGTGCGTCGACGGACGGCACGAGATGGCGAACAAGCAGATCATGGAAGCGCTCACGACGTGGCACCCCGGCCCCTTCACGGGGTGCCACGCCCGTGCCCCGCTCGCCCTCCCCGGAGGCGCGTGAGGCTCTTTTCGTCGTCTACGACCGTCGCGTTGACGGTCACAGGGGCCGGTATGACGCCATACCGGCCCTGCTGCCCAGCAGGGCCAGGGTGTGCTCGGCGGGGCTGCCGGGATCTGCCTGCAAGGTGAGCAGTTGCTGGCCGGGGACGCTGTTGATGTTGTATGTCTCGCCGATCACGTTCAGCTCGCCGACCTCGCGATGGCGGAAGCGCCTGTACCTCCGCGCCAACCCGCATACGTCATGGCGCGCCCACATCCGGCAGAAGTCCGCACTTTTGAAGGAGAGTTCCTCGACCAGCTCGACCAGGCCGGGGTCGTCGAGATTCGCTTTCGCCACGGCTCGCACGTGGGCCACCTTGGAATGGGTGTCCTGTTCCCAGTCCAGGTAGAACTCGCGTGCCCCCGGATTGAGCAAGGCCAGCCGGAGCAGGTTGTCCGCTGTGTTCCAACTCCTCGTAAAGAGCGGCGGCCATCGAGTCCTTGGCCAGTACGTCCAACCGATGGTTCACCACGAGCGCCGGCACGGAGTCCCAGCTCTCCATGAGTCACACCACATTCGGCGGGACCTGGTCGACCCGGCCGTACAGTCCGCGCTTGGAGGTCCGGGGGCGCGCGAGTTCGTAAAGGTACTCGGTGGCCTCAGGGTCCAGTCGGAAGGCCTGGGCCAGGGCGTCGAGTACCTGATCCGATGGGCGGCGTTCGCGTCCCTGTTCGAGGCGGATGTAGTAGTCGGTGCTGACCATGGCCGGCATCGCCACCTCTTCCCGGCGCAGACCCGGGGTTCGGCGGGGGCCGACGTCCGGCAGCCCCGCATGCTTGGGAGTGGTGACCTCGCGCCGCGCGCGCAGAAACTCCCCGAGGAAATTTTCACTGTCCATTTCATCGCCGCATGTCACGAATCAACCGATAAGGTGGCTGCGCTACTCCCAGGACAGCCGACCCGGAGAACGTTCGCTCCCCTCGGTGACCCGTATTTTTCCGATGCCGAGAAAATCCTCGTTGAATCTCGCGATGCCCTTTCTCTACTCCGCCGGCCGGTTCTCCGTGGGCGCGACGAACGTCCCCCGGCCCTGCACGGTCACCGTCCATCCCAGCTCGCCGAGATGCCGCATCGCGCGGCGGATCGCGCCTCGGCTCACGCCGTGCTCGCCCTGCGGCCGGCTCTCCGAGGGCGACACCTGGCGCGGCTCGTATTCTCCGCCCTTGCTCTTGGCGGCGATGATCGCGGCGAGCCGCTCCCGCAGGGGAGTCCGGTCGAGTCGGTCGACGGTCATGGGCTCAACGCTGAGGACAGGCCGTATGACCTGCACGGACGATCCGTACTACACGGGCTGTACGGTCATGCATGGCGGTGATCCCGGTCGTGCTGACGAGCGACACGACTTGATCAAGCCGAGGTGGACCAGGGCTCGGTCGGCATGAGGGCGAGAGCACGGTGAGCGAGTCCCCTGAGCTCCTCCCATCCAGGATGGGAATGCAGGGCTTCCCCTGTCCATACCGAAGAGCCTTGCCCGGTGAGGGCGATCAGCTTCCGGTCGATGGCACCGAGCAGGGCGGCGAGTCCTTCAGAGATCCATCCGGCTTCACGAGACTGCCACGACGCGGGATATACGGCATCGAAATCGAGGGCCAGTTCGTCGATGGACATGGAGCCGATCCATTGAAGCTGTTCGTGTGCGGGCAGAGCGAGGCGGCGCACAGTCTCTCGAAGGAAACTCCAGTTCCCTTCGGCTGCTTCCCGGTCGCTTTGACGGCCACTCATTCGATCATGTTATGAGAAAAGCACAGGTGCCTGTCGTGGCCTCCTGAACCTCGATGGTTTTACAGGATGTAACCGTTCCTCGCATTCCATGGTCACCGACCTGCCCTGATTGGTTGACACGGTCCTCGGCGAACTCGGCACCACCATCGCTCCCCATACGCCACCTCCATCGCCGGGCGATCGTGAGAGCGGCGATCCACTGGATCGAATCGAGAAGCCGGCTTCCCAGCGTGCGATCATGGATTCCATGACGTCGACCAGAAAGGGCCATGCCGCGTAGGCGCCCTTCCGCGGTCCGCGCACGAGGATCGGTGTGCGGAACCCACAGAACCTCGATCCATCATGTCCCCGGCCTCGGACGCCGAGCCATGGCCGCGGTGATCACACTGGAGCACACTCGCATGTGGCCAGGTGAGGTGGCCGCGGCATTGCTGGCCTGGACGCAGGCAGTGGTACCCGGCACCGTCGACCGGATCGCGCCCACGTGCATGTGCCCCGAATGCCGCGGAGACGGACCACGCCTGCGGCTCGAACAGGCACTCATCGCACTGCCGCGCTGGGCCAAGCCCTACCTGTACGCCTTGGTTCTCCCCATCGACAGACGCTTCGTCGCTCGAACGTTCCCAGACCCGCACGCTTCACCTGAATCGCCGTGGTGGCAACGACGGCGCTGAGCACTTCGAATTCACGAGAACTTGCTTACAAATCGGCCCCATCCTGGGGTGTACGAGCCGTGAGCTGGGTGGAGAGCTCCCCGCCAATGACCATGACCGACCCCTGATGACCGCCCTCAATGACCCGATCTCGCTGAAGATCTCCCTGTCGCTGAGTACGGAGATGATTGTCAATCCTTGCGGCCCGCCTGGCTCTCTGTGAGATTTCCCGAGGGTGTGGCAGAGCGCCGAACGTAGTTCGCCAAGCTCTTGCTGGGGTGCGTCTCGCTGAACTCTGCGTGTCGCGAGCTGGACGCCCGTGGGTGTGCGGCCTCCCACTGCGTCCTCCTCCGCGGTGATGTCGATGTCTTCGACCCGTACGTACTCATCGCCGGAGCGAACGTCGATCACCACGGGAGTGTCGTCGGGAAGACCTTCGACAGCGGTTTTCGAGAGGGCTACATTCCGAGCAACGACAGGACCTCTGACCAGGCCATGAGCCTCTTCTCGGATCTCGGCCACGGAAGATCATTCCGTATATGTCCCACGGGCTCCCTGGTCCCCGATCATCATGGTCGTGCCGCAGATCATTCCTTTCCTACCAGCGGAAGCTTTTTCCTCTCCACCTCTTGACCTGCTCCCCAGGCTGTCCGAGACCATCTCGATCATGTGATTCTTCCGCTTCCTCGCCATCGGGCTCCTCAGCGGGACCGTGATGATCCCGCTCCTGCATTCCCCACGGGGCGACGGATTCGAGCATCTGCGCTTGGATGCGCTCATCAGCCTGGAGATCGGCTGGTTTCTCATGGTCCCGATCTCGCTGGTGGTCGGAGCCTTGTGGGTCGGCTTTTTCGGCAAGCGGTCCCGGCCGGCGCCTCCGGGCTTCGTCCTGGGAGGGATCACCGTCGCGTTCGGAGCTCTGGTCCTGTCACAGGCGATGGCCGCGTCACGATGGCTCAACGGCTCGCCTGCCGGAGTCGGCGATCCGGACGGCGAATACGTCATAGCGGCGTTCGCCGAACTGTCGGGAGTGGTGGCCCTGCTCATCGGCGCGGTGATCCTGATCAGTCGAGGCGCCGCCGTCCGGCATTCGCGGAAGACGGTCGTCCTCGGACCCACAAGCCATTGATCAACAGAGAATGCCTCGGAAACGAAAAATTCGAACTCCTGACATCCTTCTGCTGGTGCCGCTGGAGGAGGCACTGAAGGTCGTGGAGCGCGACGTCCGCGCCGCGGGGATCAGCGGGACGCTTCGGATGATCCTGCCCGACTGGGACTCCATGGGCCTGGCATGGGTGGAGTTCCAGGGCATCTGCCATGGCAACGGCCTCGGGCCCGGGACCGAGGCACTCGGGTGTGTGGCCGACGCTACCCAGGACGTGGTTGTGGAGGCGACGTGGAAGATGTGGCCCGTCTGCCCCGTGCACGATCGGGGTCTAAGCACCGAACCGGAAGACGGGATCGCCGTGTGGCGCTGCACAGGCGGCGGGACGCACACTGTCGCGCCGGTGGGTGAACTGCTGCCCGAACGCCGTTAACGATTTGCTGATCACGTCGATAAGGTCAGGCGACCGGCGGCTCGTCCGGGCAGGCCGGGCCCGTGTCCTCACCTCCGTAGACAGGTTGTCGATGCATCTCCATCCAGGCGAGACCGAGGCCGTTGGCTGGCGAGTGATGACCGTGCTCGACGCCGTCCGGCAGCTGCGCGATGCATCACCCGACGTCACCGGACGTCCGCGGGTGATCGCGATCGACGGCCGGGGCGGCGCCGGCAAGACGACCCTGGCCGAGCGGCTACGCAAGGTGGTGCCCAACTCGGCCATCGTGCACACCGACGACGTCGCCTGGAACCACGCCTACTTCGACTGGGGCGCCGTGCTCGTCGAGAACATCCTGCAACCCCTGCACCGGGGTGAGGCGGTGGACTTCCGCCCTGATGCCTGGATCACCCACGACCGGCCCGGATCGATCACCGTCCCCGCCGGTGCCGACTTCATCTGGGTCGAGGGCACCGGCATCATCCGCGAAGAGCTTGCCCCGTGGTTGGACGCCTCGGTGTGGATGCAGGGTGACCTCGATGAGCAAGAGCGCTTGTTGGTCGTCCGCGACGGTGACTCCCCCGAGCAGTTGGAGCACGTGGCGAACTGGCTGCTGGAGGAACTGCCGTTCATCTTGCGAGAACAGCCGTGGGCCCGAGCCACCATGATCGTCGCTGGCCCTCCGCAGATCGACCACGACCCGGACACCGAGTTGGTCGTCGCCCCGCCGACCAGCTCTTAGGTCGGCCGACCCACCCGCAGAACGCGGGGCCCCGACCGAGATCTACATCCTGACCTGGTCCTTTACACGTGGAGCGGGTGACGGGAATCGAACCCGCGCTGTCAGCTTGGGAAGTCTCCAACACATTTGGCCGCTGAGCTGGCGAAACGCTGACCTGTGAGGGAGCGGGGTGAGTGGCCGCGATTCCCCCTTGATCACCCTCCTGACGGGCACGTAACGGGCATGGACACCAGTCTCTCCTCATCGGCGCCGCGGCTGGGTTTACTCATAAAGGCTTGACCTCCTGGCGCTGGCGTCCGACACAATCGACAGATGTTCGACTTCGGGGTCTCTGGCTACAGGCCGACATGGCTGAGTGGCCGTTCGGCTGTCACCGCCGCTCATGGTCGGAGACTGGCCATGCTGGAAGGCCGGAGGCTGACTCGTGCCCTGCTGGTTTGGGACCTCGATGAGGATGCGTGGTTCTCCGATGGGCTGGTCCTGCTGGACTTCGAAGGCGAGCAGGTCGAGATTGTTCACCAGAAGTTCGACGAAGTCTCGATCACGTGGAACACCGTTGATCCGGCTCAGCCGTTGGATTGGGCCGGAACGGAATTCCAGCTGGCGTGGCGAGAGAGCGTGCCCTCAGAACTGGCCGCGTTGAATGGGCAGCGGCTGCAAGCCGTAGAGCTTCTCGAATGGGTAGATGAGGACATGGCGCAGGGGACGGTGGCCGTCGGCTTTGCCTTTCCGGACGACCAAGTAACGATCTACAACGCCCTCGACGAGAACGGCATGGAGTTCGGGCTCCCTGATCACCGATACACGCGCCACAGGCTCGGCACGTAGCGGGTACTGCTTACCCGGGCACCCGGCTACGTCAGCCGGTCAACGGACAGCTCCATGTAATGCGGTGAGCGGGGCTGAGGAACGAAGTCCCGGACCGTCGATCGCCCCCAACCTTGGATGGAGAAGGCTCACATCGGCCAACGTTACGACTTGGTTGGTTCTGGTACGACGCCCCACATGAACATGGAGCCCTTCAGTAGTTGCTCCGTTACCCTGATCCCGGTCAGGTGCTCGACGAGTAGGAAAGCCGGCCCTTCGTAGAACGGGAAAAACGATGGGCAAAGCCTGTCGATCTCCGCCATCGTGTCCGCAAGCTCGTCCGGGGTCTCCGTCGCGTATTCGTCATCGACTCCGGAGCAGAATCGGATCTCGCCGTTCTCGCACCAGTAAAAGTAGTCCAAGCCCTTGATGGCGAGTGCGGCTTGAGAGACCAGGCGGGTGCCCTCGGAGAGTTTAATGATCACGTCTTCGCAGGTACCAAGCCAGTCAGGGTCGAAAACGAACGTCCAATCGCCGATGGAGGTGACGCCAAGAGGCTCCCCAGGGCTCGGGTAGTCATCCGGGTCGTCGGGGAAGGGGCCCGGCGTGAAGTCCTCCCATCGACCGCCGAGGCGGGTGACCACCTGTTCAGGCGTGGCACGGATGTAGATGAAGCTGTAACACTCCTCGGAATATTCGCCGCGGAGCCAAGAGATATCGAGGGGCTGCATAGTCATGTCGTCATGCTGCCAGCCGCCACCGACAGGCACAGAACCCGGTCGTCACAGGATGGTGGGGCTGGGCGCAATGCGGCGTGACGCACGCACCTTGGCCAGCGTGAACTCAGGATTTTAGTGATCAGTGGGCTTTTTCATCCTCCCAGCCGAACAGCTCGGGAGTTGGTGATGTGGAGTTGCTTGGACTGGGCAGGATCGCCCGACGACCTGCCCAGCGGCGGCCTGAGTGCTCCACCTCTACCAGTTCCCCGCTTTGAGCCGCGACTTCAGAATGAAAAGACTTCACGGTCTGATTGTGCCTGGCCACGGCGGTAATCCTCAGCTCAGGCACCTCATGATCTTCAAGTCCCCGAACGGCTTCCGTTCAGCTCGATCGATGTCGTACGCCTTCGTTGGTTCCCAGCGTCAGAGCGTCGACGGTTTTGCAGGACGTGACCGTTCGTGCCTACTCACCGCCGGCACACCCCGAACGCCAAAATCATTTCACGCATATTGCACGGACTCCGAACAGCCCGGGGAGACCCATTCAAGGCCCGGCACATAAATGATCTCCACCTGCCCGATGGGTACCCTATCCCTGTGTGCACATACGTGATGGTCACCTACAAGGTCCACTACGTGTGCGTCGAGTGCCGCCAGAGCCACAAACTGCCCTGGGACGGTGCGGAACACCTCTGCACGCGCTGCCGGGCACCGATGCTTTTCGCCGGTCATGACTTCGCCGCACCACGCAAAACCAAAGACCGCCATTGGACGGCAGTCGAGGCCGTCCTGGAAGCCGGCCTCCGATACGAAGGATTTGAGACCTGCGGCTGTGCCCGGGAGCCGAAGTACCGTCCCCGTACGGGCGCGCAGGTCCGGGCACGGCGCAGAGTCGCAGCACGCGAAGGACTGACCGAAGCCGAAGCACTCGCGCTACGCGACCCCGCCGATGCGTAACGCACCTTCGGGCATCCGAATCGGAACCGCCGGACCAGAGCAAGCAGTTCAGCATCTGCTTGCGATGCTGGAGGCATGACCGCCCGAGCATGTGGACCTGGACCTGCTCGCCAGACTCGCGGTAGAGCTCGACCCGCTCATGCGTGACCTCCTCGCCAGTGAGGACGTGAGGCAGGCAGGCGACTTCGTCGATGACGTGACGCGGCACTGCATGGAGCAGCCCTACTGGGAGCAACCGCCACCAGCCCCAGCGGTTTTCAAGAGGGCCGCGTCCCGAGAGAACAAGGCGGCTCTGAGCAGGGCAGGAACCTTCCTCTTGATATCGCCCACAGAAGATCATCCGGCACATATCCCGTGTGCCCGGTTCGATACCTTGACGATGTGCCGATCAGCGAACGCCATCTGTCAGCCGAGGAACAAGCCGTCATCCTGGCTCTTCTCACGCAAGATTTCCCTGGCGTGGATGAACTTCGCGCTCAGGTCCCTTCGGCAATCGTGGCCGGACGGTGTGGGTGTGGATGTGCAACGGTGGATCTTCGGGCAGGAACAGGGCCACGTGCGCTCGCCGCCCCGATACAAGACGGGATGCTGATCTCCGCCGGCGTGCACGGGCGCGATGACGGTGTCTTGCTCTTCGTCAAGGACGGTCATCTTTCGTACCTTGAGGTCTACACCGTCGATGACGAGCCGGCCTCACTCCCGCAGCCTGAAGATCTCACCGTTGACCCGCCAGACTCCTGGGGGTGATGTCATGAAGGCAACAAGGTTCAGATTCGACTCGTAGACCTACGGATCAAAAGATCGGCTGGGGCTTGTTCCGGATGGTTCAACGCAGGTCGGCAGGTATACGTGGTCCATCCTGAACGGCCTGGAATTGCAGCTGGAAGTGCAACGGGACTCTTTCCGCCCCGCCTGCGATCACTTGCCTAGACCGGACCGGAACAGCCCGCTGAGTAGGCGGCCTCTTCGGGGCGGAAGACGGCTGCTGTGACGGGCGCATGCAGCGTCCAGCCCAGGGAGTGGTAGAGCCCGAGTCCGTCCCGGGTCGCGACGAGGACACCGGTTCGCGCTCCTTGGGTCGCGGCGTAGTGGCCAAGGGCACTCATGACACGGCTGCCCAACCCTCGACGGCGATGCGATGGGTGAGTCTCCACCTGGTCGACGATCGCGAACGACCCGGTCCGTGCGATCCGCCCCCTGGCGGCCATCTGCTCATCGGCGCCAAGGACTTCTGCATCGGTGACGGCACCCTGTGTCGTAACCCGCAGTGCGTAACCGGTCGGCATGGAGAACTCGGCGGAGCGCAGGGAAACCGTCATCATGTACTCGGGGTCCTTTACGAGCCAGCCGGTCGGCAGTACGGCGGCGACGGTCTCCACTTTCGCGCAAACCTTGAGCCAGGTTCCCGGCGCGAGCGGTTCCCGTGTCAGACGGCGGAGGACCGCCGGATCAAATCGGGGCAGCACGTAGCGGATGAGGTGGCCTGACAGTCCCACATCGATTCTGTAGCCGCCCGGCACCGCCACTGGTGATTCGGTCGCGCGGGAAAGCGTCCATCCCTGTACCCAGGCCGCGGCCACTTCCGGGAGGGCTCCGACGTCTTCAGAGGCGCTGGCCGGGGTACCAAGCACCGTCAGTCCCTTCGTGAACATCACAGATCTACCGGACACCTTATTGCGACTTCCTCGCAATAACGGATCCTACTCCCGCTAGGGGCCTCTGGCCGACCCGCCATCGTCGTAACCAGTTTGGAAGATTGCGGCGCGCGTCCCCGTGGTCTGCTGCGGCCCAGATAAGAGACGGTTTCGCTCTATCCGTGAGTCCCCGTGAGTCCCCCTTCGTGACCCTCCCGACGGGCACGCAACGGGCACGCCGGGCACGGCCCTCAGCTTCGCCGCTCGGTGGGCCGGGGCTGAGGAACGAAGTCCCGGCCCACCGAGCGCCCCCGACCACGCACCAAGACCAGCCACCCTCAGGCGATCGTCAGGGGCGAACCACTCCACCACCGGCTTCGAGTCCGGTGACACCGGCCGGGACTGACGGCATCTTGGTGATCACCCGGATTTGCAGCAGACCTCCCGGGTTTTCTGCACTACCGGAGGTTCACCGCAAAAAGCGGCCGGATCGCCTCCAGAAGAGGGCCTTTGAGCTGCGGCTTTACTCTGGGGGTCCTCATCGCCCCTACGAGGCTCGCAACATCCTCAACGTGGCCGGCACCCGGCGGAACGGGGGGCGCTGGTCGGTCGCCCTGGCTCTCGGCATCCGCCAGGGCGAAGCGCTCGGGCTCCACTGGCAGTACGTCGACCTGGAGATCGGAGTGATCAGGACGTGGTTCCAGATCCAGCGCACCGAATGGCAACACGGGTGTGCCGATCCCCATAAATGCGGAGAGAAGTGGCGCCACTGGCCCTGCAAAAAGAAGTGCAGTGATCATGGGCATAACCCCGGCTGCAAAAAGCAGGGGCACACCTGCTTCAAGAGGACCTGCCTCAAGGACTGTACGAGCCACGCCGACAAGTGCCCGAAACGCACCGGCGGGGGCATCGTCTTCCGCCAGCGAAAGGGCAAGAGCAAGCTCACCCTTCAATGCTCTCCCGAGTTGCTCGCGCTCCTCAAGGCACACCGCAAGATCCAGGCCACGGAGCGTCTCAAGGCGGGGGATCGCTGGGAGGATCACGATCTCGTGTTCGCCACCCGCCACGGCGGCCCGATCGAGCGCACCGAGGACTGGAAGGTGTGGAAAACCATCCTCAAGCAAGCACGTCCGGGTGCACGACGCTCGCCACACTGCCGCGACGCTGCTCATCGAGCAGGGGGTGAACATCCGGGTCGTTCAGGAGGTCCTGGGACACACGAGGGTGGCCACGACCGAGCGTTATGCACATGTGTCCACACCGCTCATGCGCGACGCCGGGGAACGCCTGGCCTCGGCACTCTGGGGGGAGTCCTGAACCCTCGTTGCAACTAGGACTGCAACCATGACGCCCTCGGAGATCAAAAAGGCCCTCTCCCCGTATCTCGGGAGAGGGCCTCTGATCTGCGGAGGCTCGGGGATTTGAACCCCGGATGGGCGGTAAACCCAAACCGCATTAGCAGTGCGGCGCCATAGACCTGACTAGGCGAAGCCTCCTGGTTGCCGTTCGGCTCAGCACAGAGTACCGGCCATCAGGCAAGGCGGCAAAGCGGTTGGCGATCGCGTCGCGGGCAAGAGTCGGGGGAGAGTTATCCACAAGTGGTGGATAACTCTCCCCGCCCCTGTGGACAAACCGAGGAGTCCGCAGCTGAGCACGGCGGAAATCCTGTGGATTCCCAGTTCGCGAGACGCTACATCTCAACAAGTGAACACCGTTGAGGCCCCTCACCGACGGGAGAGACCTCGGGTGGGCACGAAGATCAGGCGGCCGGGTTGGCCTCGCCCTCGATCTCAATCTTGATCTTCTTGCCGACCAGGACGCCGCCGGTCTCCAGCGCCTGGTTCCAGGTCAGGCCGAACTCCTCGCGGTCGATCTCGGTCTTGATCGAGAAGCCCCAGACGTCCTGGCCCCACGGGTTGGTGCCGGCGCCGCCGTACTCGACGGTGAGCTCGACGGGCTTGGTGACGTCGCGGATGGTGAGGTCACCGGCGAGGGTGAACTCGTCACCGGAGTGGCCGAGGACGCGGGTGCTGCGGAAGGTCAGCTCGGGGAACTTCTCGGCGGAGAGGAAGTCGTCGCTGCGCAGGTGGCCGTCGCGGTCGGGAGCGCCGGTGGTGATGCTCGCGGTCTTGATCGAGATCTGCGCGGAGGAGTCGAGGGGGTTCTCGGCGATGGTGACGGTGCCGGCGAACTCGTTGAACTGACCGCGAACCTTGCTCACCATCATGTGCTTGACGACGAAGCCGATCTGGGTGTGGGCGACGTCCAGAGCGTAGGTGCCGGGGGCGGGGATCTGAAGGTTCTCCCAGGTCCGAGTGGTCATTTTTTACTCCCGAAGAGGTTCTTGCCGAGTGGATGCTTGCGTCAACAGATTTCTACACGAGGAATATTCCTCCCGTCAACTACTGTCGGGTAGGGTGTGGGCGTGAACCACTTTGACGACTCCCGGCTGACGGCGATGGGCCTCCTCGCCGAGGTCTACGCCGGCATCTTGGCGAAGACCCACGAGTCCTTCACGGCCGCGGGGCTCTCAGAGATCGACTTCGAGACCTTGATCAGGCTGGCGCGTTCGCCGCAGCAGCGGCTGCGCATGAGCGACCTGGCGGCGCAGACGGGTCTGTCCACGAGCGGGACGACCCGGGTCGTCGACCGGCTGGAGCGCGAGGGGCTGGTCATAAGGCAGGCGTGTCCCACCGACCGGCGGGCCTCCTACGCAGCCCTCACCGAGGCCGGCACCGACCGGCTCAGCGGTGTCCTCCCGCGACACCTGCTCGACATCGACACCTGGTTCACCGGGCTCCTCCCCCCCGACGAGCTCGGCGCCTTCCTCGGCACCCTCAGGACCCTCCGCGATGCCGTACGGCCGTGCGCCACCGCGGGAGCGGAGGGCTTCCGGCCGGCCGAGGCCGCGCTCATCCCGTCCGAGTAACGCGCCCATCCCCCCGCGAGGCCCCCCACGAAGTCCCTACGAGTTCGTACGAAGTCCGTGGGAGACCGTACGAAGTCCCAGACGGGTCCCCGTACGAGCGCGGAAGCGCCGACCGTGTCAGACCTGCGGCTCCAGATGCCGCGGTTCGGAAGGGGTGAGGTCGCCGCGGAGCTTGGCCATCCCCCGGGAGACCGTGCTCTTGACCGTCCCGACGCTGATGCCCAGGGCCTTGGCGATCTCCGGCTCGGTCATGTCCTCGTAGTAGCGCAGGACGACGGCGGTCCGCATCCGGGTGGGCAGCCGGTCGAGGGCCTGCTCGACACGCTCGGGCAGGTGGTGGCCGCCCGCGGCGGCCGGCTCGGGGAGTTCGCCCGACGGATACTCCTCCAGCTTGCGCCGCCGCCACCAGGAGATGTTGATATTGACCATCGCCCGGCGCACGTAGCCGTCCAGGGCGGTGCGGTCCTGGATGCGGTCCCAGGCGAGGTAGGTCTTGACCAGCGCCGCCTGCAACAGGTCCTCGGCGTCGTTCGGGTGCCCGGTGAGCCGATAGGCGGCACGCAGCAGCGCAGGGCCGCGAGCAACGACATACTCGCGGAACTCCTCGTCGGTCCCGCCGGTCACCGCGATCACCAGCCTGTGCTCCAGGTGCGTATGGTGGCCAGAATCGCAGCCGGATCCCATACTGCGGCTGAACCGAAATCTATATTTCATCCCGTGAACGGTAAAGATCGGCTTCGATGGGCGATGGAGCACGCAAGAACTATTAGATAGCGGTTTGTCGTCGAGTGGACACCAATGCCTTCTACCAGGGAGGGGAACTTTAGTACCTGGTTGGACACCTGCCGTGATTATTCGTGGAGCGGACAGCGGGATTCCGCGAAGCGTGTGACGCTGGCTGCGACACCTCGCAGAATTGGGGAGCGACGATGCCCTATCGCAGCGCCGATCGCCGCCGTACACTGGCGGCCGCCGCGCTTGGCCGGACCGTTCAGGAGCCGGGCCCCCTCCCCACCGAAGGTGAGTCCTTCCACGCGGTCAGCGGGGCGATCCTCGATGTCAGCCCGCACCTGATCGTCGTCGACACTCCGGACGGCGACGAGGAGCGGCTCGTCATCGCCCCGTGGGCGACCGCCTGGCGCGGCGAGGCCGTCAACCCCGCCGACCTCCCCCTCGGATCCAACGTGATCATCAGGGCGTTGCGGGCCGGCCGGGTCGTGGACCGTATCTGGGCGGACATCACCAGGATCACCGGAGTGATCCAGTCGATCGGCGCCGAGGGCAAGGACCACACCGTGGAGCTGTACTGCGGGCCGCACCGCGGGCGGCGCACGATCGTCATTCCCTACCGCTCCTCCGGGCGGCTGCGGGTCAGGCATCCGCAGTTCGAACCCGGCTACCTGTTCGACGCCATCGGGGTCCGCGAGGACGGTACGGCGCGGGCGCGGCTGCCCGCGACCTCGCAGCCGCCCTACCGGTGGACGGCCGTGCCGCCACCGCCCCCCGGCTACGTCGGCGTGCAGTCGCGGATCTCGGGCACGGCCACCTGGTCGGACACCTTCGACTGCGGGGAGCAGGGGGTGGCCTACCCCATGCTGGAGCGGGCCGACACGGCGTGCGAGGACACCGGGGTGTCCTGCGCCGGGCTGCCGTACCTGGCGCTGGGGTCGATGCTCAACGTACGCAACGTGTGCGCCGGACGCACCTCGGTCCTGCCGATCGTGGCGTGCGGCTGTCTGGCCGGCCGGTTCTGCGACCGGTGCCTGGAGTGCGGCACCTCCCCGCGCGGCCGGATTCTGGAACTGTCACCGAGCTCCTTCGTGGAGCTCGGCGGAGACCTGACCACCGGGTGCTTCAACGCCCGGCTTGGAATGGGGTGACACGGATGCTGATGACGATCGCCGCCGCGCAGTTGCCGGTCGTGTTCCTGCTGCTGGCCGCGGGCACGGTCGCGAAGATCGGAACGGTCGCGCGCGAGGCCGAGCCGGGCATGCTGAGCAGGCTGGGACCGGCCGTGCTGGTGCCCGAGCGCTGGCGCGGGCCCGCGATGCTGGGCTGCGCGCTCGGGGAGCTGTTCCTGGCGACCGGGTTGCTGCTGACCGGTCACCCGTTCTTCCGGTGGGGAATCGCCGGGTTCTTCGCGGTCTCCACCTACGTCCTGTGGGAACTGCGGCGCCGTCGCCCGGACGTGGGCTGCGGCTGCTTCGGCGAGGTCAGCGCGCTCCCGGTGGGACGGCGGTCGCTGGGCCGCACCATGGTGCTGACGGCCATGTCCGCGGGGCTGGTCTGGACTCCGGCGATCCCCGGCTGGGAGGCGATGGCGAGCCTGACGTGGGCACACGTGCCGATCACGCTCACGGGGCTGCTGGTGCTCGCCGCGCTCTCGCCGGAGATCGAGGAGACGATCGCCAGGCTCCGCTATCGGGCGCCGTGTGAGCAGCGCCGCCTCGACCCGGCCACCGCGCTCGGGCGGCTGCGGGCGAGCACGGTCTGGCGCTCGCACGCGGGACTGCTGTCGAGCAAGGATCCGGTCGACAGCTGGCGGGAGCTGTGCTGGCGTTTCTTCGTCTATCAGGGCACCGGCCAGGCGGGCGCCCCCGTCGACGTGGTCTTCGCGATCTATCTGAGCGGGCGGCACCCGGCGGTGCGGGTCGCCGTGGTCGGCTCGGACGGGCAGCCGGTGGAGACCGAGTCTCTTCCGGAGTCTCTGCCGATATCGGCTGGACGCTAGAGAGCCCTAGATTTTCCTAGGGCGGCAAGATTGAGCTCTATATGGCTCTCTAGCTTCCCCACTAGAGAGCCATATAGAGGGCTAGGGGCTCCCTCGCACTATATCGAACAAACGTTCAGTCAGACCGGTTGTGCCCGCAAGAACTTTCCGAAGTGTGGCACCGTGAACGCGATCAGCCCGCGTTCCGCGCTGTAGATCAGGCCCTTCTTGATGAGGCTGTCGCGGGCCGGGGAGAGACTCGACGGCTTGCGGCCGAGCCCCTCGGCCACCTCCGCGGTGGCGACGGGCTCGTCGCCGATGACGGCCATGGCGTGCATGTAGTCGCGCTCGGCGGGGGTGGCCCGCTCGTAGCGGCTGCCGAAGAAGCCGACCGCGAGCTCCTCCTCGGCCTCCGGCGCGGAGACCCTGATGTCGTCGGCGGTGATCGGGCTGCGCAGCGCCAGGTCCCAGGCGACCTTGCCGTACGCCTGGACGAAGTAGGGGTAACCGTCGGCGGCCACGTAGAGGGCGTCGAGGGCCTCCTGGGTGAACTCCACGCCCTCGCTCCCAGCCGGGGCGATGAGCGCCAGA
The DNA here is from genome assembly GCF_051192615.1 of Streptosporangium sp. G11. NCBI lineage: Bacteria > Bacillati > Actinomycetota > Actinomycetes > Streptosporangiales > Streptosporangiaceae > Streptosporangium > Streptosporangium sp. G11. The sequence goes on along the minus strand of NZ_JBPJUQ010000104.1, from coordinate 5,094 downwards.
TCGGCCGCCTCGCGGTCGAGACGATCGATCCTGGCGTAGCGGAAGAGCCGCTCGGAGTAGCTTTTGCTGGCCGACAGCACGCTGGGCAGGTGCGGCAGCCCCGCGCCGACCACGATCAGCGGGCCGCCGCTCTGGGAGAGCTCGTGGCAGGCCGCGCAGAGCGCCGAGACGTCGGGGGCCTGCACGTCCTGCATCTCGTCGATGAACAGCGCGATGCCGACACCCAGGTCGGTGGCGACCGCGGCGGCGTCGACGAACAGCTCGGTGAGGTCGATCTCCAGGTCTCCGGAGTCGGCGCGCCCCCGCCCGGCGGGCACGTCGATCGCGGGCGACCAGTGGGAGGTGCCCTTGGCCGCGGACGGGTCACGCATCGCGAACGCCTTGAGCACGCCGAGGAACTCCTCGATGCGCTCGGGCGCCCGATGCCTCGGGGCCAGCTCCCTGACCGCCATGTGCAGGGCGGCGGCCACCGGGCGCCGGATCGACTGGTCGGGCCTGGCCTCGATCTTGCCGGTGCCCCACAGCCGCTGCATGGCCATCGACTTGAACGTGTTGAGCAGAACGGTCTTGCCCACGCCGCGCAGCCCGGTGACCACCATGCTGCGCTCGGGGCGCCCTCGGGCCACCCGTTCCAGGACGATCTCGAACTGCTGTAGCTCGCGGTCGCGACCGGCGAGCTCGGGGGGGCGCTGTCCGGCACCGGGAGCGTAGGGATTGCGCACGGGGTCCACGCTCTCGGACTTTATGACGGGATATAGCGGCCGGCTTAGAATTCCGTAGAAAGTGCTACGGCGTGTCGCGCCGCGCTCCGCCGGCGACCGGGGAAGTGGGGGGCGTGCCGCCGGCGGCACCGCGAGCATCGCCAAGACACACCCCTCACCTGCGAGAACGTCAGCCCGAACCCGTGTTCGATCCCGTGCCCATGACTGTAGCGCGGGTTCGAACACAGGCGCGATACGTTTCGATGAAAAGCCTCCCCAAGGAATGCGGGCTCCCGCCCCAAGAAGCCGTGAACCCGGGTGTAAGCCGCGCATGATGCCTGAGGCCGTGCGGGGCCTCAATCCCGGACGGTCAGCCCCATCGAGCGCGCGGTGCCGGCGACGATCTTCTCGGCCTGGTCGAGGTCGGCGGTGTTGAGGTCGGGCAGCTTGGTCCTGGCGACCTCCCGCAGCTGCGCGCGGGTGATCGTGCCCGCCGCCTGGTGCCCGGGGCGGGGGCTGCCGCGGTCCAGGCCGATCGCCCGGCGGATCAGCGAGGCCGTGGTGGGCATCTTGATCGCCAGCTCGAACGAGCGGTCCTCGAACACGGTGACGACGACGGGGACGACGAACCCCCGCCGGTCCTGGGTGGCCGCGTTGTACCGGCGGCAGAACTCCATGAGGTTCAGGCCCAGCGGGCCCAGGTCCTTGCCCACCGCGGCGGGACCGGCCTCACCGGCCGGGAGCTGGAGTTTGGCGGTCCGGCTGACCTTCTTCTTCGACATGCCCGCCAAGCTAAAGTCTCCCGTTACTGGAGGCTCAACGGAATAATCACCGTCATGAGCTACACGATCGGACAGCTCGCCAAACTCTCCGGGCTGCCGGTGAAGACGATCCGCTTCTACTCCGACATCGGGGTGCTCCCCGAGCGCGGACGCACCCGGGGCAACTACCGCCTCTACGGCGACGAGGACCGCCGGCGGCTGGAGCTCGTCAGGACGCTGCGCGAGATCGGCGTCGACCTGGCGACCATCAAATCGCTCGGCGACCGCGACCTGGGCGAGGTGCTCTCCCTGCACCTTCGTACGGTGGAGACGCAGATCAGGGCACTGCAGCGGACCCGAGCGGTGCTCAGGGCCACGCTGGAGCGGGACGAACCGGCCGACGACGACCTGCGCCGACTCAACGCCCTCGGGCGGCTCGGCGCGGCGGAGACGGCCGCGCTGGTGAACGAGTTCGTCGACGACGTCGCCGGAGAGAACGCCGCCAGACAGGAGTGGCTCGGCGGCCTGCGCGAGGCCATGGTGCCCGACCTGCCCGACGAGCCGGCCATCGAGCAGCTCGACGCCTGGCTGGAGCTGACCGAACTGCTCGCCGACGACGGCTTCCGCGCCTCCCTGCGTGAGATGAGCGGCGACTTCTGGGAGAACGCCGCCGAGCTCGACCTGGCGGCCTGGCACGAGGCCAACGCCCTGACCACCGAGACGGCGCTGGCCGCGGTGCGGGACGGCGTGGCCCCGGAGTCGGAGGCCGCCGCGCCCGTCGTGGCCGGGATCGTCGCGGTCCTGGCCGGGGCGCAGAAGTGCACCCCCGAGTCGGTCGTACGGGACTACGCGGAGCACGACCCGCGCGGCGGGCGATACTGGGAGCTGGTGGCCGTGGTCAACGGCACGCCCTGGCCGCCGGAACCCGTGATCGCCCACGAGTGGATCGCCGCCGCGGTCGCCTCCCACCTTGGGTAGCCGGTCAACTACAATGGCCTTTTGTCGCTTTTGTCCGTTTTTCTGAGGGGGCGGCACGTGTCAGGTTCCAGATCCATGATCCGTACGCGGGCCGTGCTCGCGACGACCGTCGGCTGCCTGGCGGCGAGCGCGTGTGGCGTGGCCTCCTCCCAGCCCGGCCGGGCGGCGCCTCCGGCCACCTCGGCGCCGATCTCGGCGTCCTCGCAGTCCACCGGTGTGGCCGCTCCCGAGCCGACCGGCGCGACGCCGGTGACCAGCCCGCCCGCCGCGGTGTCGCCGACCCCGACGGGCCCGCCGGAGTTCTCCGCGAAGGTCTCCCGGGTCGCCCGTGAACAGCTCAAGTACTCGTGGCGGCCCGGATGCCCGATCCCGGTGAACGACCTGCGGCTGGTCACGATGACCTACTGGGGCTTCGACGACAAGCCGCACACCGGCGAGCTGGTCGTGCACGAGGACGTCACCGACGACATCACCTCCATCTTCCGTCGCCTGTACGACTGGCGCTGGCCGATCTACAGGATGCAGCTCGTCGACGTCTACAAGGCCGACGACTTCGCCTCGATCGAGGCCGACAACACCTCGGCCTTCAACTGCCGCCCCGTGGAGGGGACGAGCAGCTGGTCCAAGCACGCCTACGGCCGGGCCATCGACATCAACCCGCGCGAGAACCCGTACGTGTACGCCGACGGCTCGGTGTCCCACAAGAACGCGCGCGGGTTCGACAAGCGCCCCCTGCGGGCTCCCGGGGTGATCAACGCGGGCGACCGCGTGGTCAGGGCCTTCGAGCAGAAGGGCTGGGAGTGGGGCGGTTCCTGGGCCGGCGCCAAGGACTACCAGCACTTCGCGAAGGGCGGAAGCTGAGAGGCGCGGAGGCACTCGTCCGGCGGACCCCGGACCGGACCCGAGCGGCGTCCCCGGAAGAGGCCGCCCCCCGGCCCGCCGGGTCGCCGGGCCGGGAGGCGGCCAGGACGTCGTCGGCGATTCCCCGGGGACGAACAGGTTGGCGACGGGAGCGACCCACCCGAGCACCAGGTACGGCGCGGCGTACCTGTGGAAGACCCCGGGAGAGATCGCGTACGCGTTGCCCCGGACGCGGAGCGGCCGGCACACGAAGGCGATGCCCGCCGGCAGGTGAAGCATCGGGAAAAGAAGGATGACCAGGGAGAGGGGCAGCGCGTACAGGGCGCCGCACCCGATGGCGGGGGGCGGGAAGTGCTCAACCGTGTCCTGGATACATCATTGACTCATGGCGGCCATGGATGGGGACGGGTGGGCCAGGTGTGACCTCGGGCACCGGCACTGGGGGGTGCACGGCGCGGCCGGTCTGCTCGCCGTCCACCACGACGCGGCGGACGGGCCCCGCGTCCTGATGCAGAAGCGCTCCGCGTGGAGCCACCACGGTGGCACCTGGGGGTTGCCGGGCGGTGCTCGCGACAGCCACGAGGACGCGGTCGGCACCGCCCTGCGCGAGGCCTTCGAGGAGGCCGCGCTGGACGGCACCGGCCTGCGGGTCCAGGGCGTCTACCTCGACGACCACGGCGGCTGGACCTTCGAGACGGTGATCGCAGAGGCTTCCGAGCTGCTGCCCGCGATCCCCGCCAACGCCGAGAGCGACGCCCTGCTCTGGGTTCCCGCCGAGGAGATCACCGCCAGAGACCTCCACCCCGGCTTCGCCGCGACCTGGCCGGTCGTCGGCCTCGCGATCACCCCCTCCCTCGTCGTCCTCGACATCGCCAACATCGTGGGCGCCCGCGCCGAGCACGGCTGGTGGAGGGACCGCGCGGGGGCGGCGGCCAAGCTGCTCGCCGAGGTCGGCGAGCGTGCCGCCGACGGCCGGTTGACCGCGCCCGACCGCACCCCGGTGCTGGCACGCTGGTTCCCCCGCCTGACCGCGGTCGTCGAGGGCGCAGCCCGCGACGCCGCCCCCGCGCCCGGCGTCTTCGTGATCGCCGCACCGGGCAGCGGGGACGACGCCATCGTCCAGGCCGTACGGGACGCCCGCCCCTGGGAGCGTGTCCTGGTCGTCACCGCCGACCGGGGACTGCGCGGGCGGGTCACGGAACTGGGTGCCGAGGTCACCGGACCCCGGTGGTTGCTGGCGCAGTTGTGATGTTCCACGTGGAACACCGCGGGGATATGGCACGATAAGGCGCGTGTCCGAGCTTCGAACCGGCCCGCGAAGTACCTGGACCGATGACGAGAGCCCGATTCCTCCGGATTCCTGGGGACGTGGAAGTTCCGCGAACCGCACCCTGCCGTGGGGGTTCGCGCTCGTCATCCTGCTGCTGGTGGTGGGGAGGTTCGCGCTCACACCCCACCTGACGGCGCCCGCGCTGCGGACGTGGGCCACGATCTTCGTGGCGATCTGCGTTCAGGCGCTGCCCTTCCTGGTCTTCGGGGTGGCGCTGTCGGCGGCGATCACGGCGTTCGTCCCGGCCTCGTTCTGGACCAGGGCGCTGCCGAGAAACCCGGTCGCCGCCGTACCGGTCGCCGGAATGGCGGGGGCGGTGCTGCCGGGGTGCGAGTGCGCGTCCGTCCCGGTCGCGTCCGGTCTGATGGCCAGGGGTGTGGCCCCCTCCGCCGCGCTGGCGTTCCTGCTCGCCTCCCCCGCGATCAACCCGATCGTGCTGGTCGCGACCGCCGTCGCCTTCCCC
>NZ_JBPJUQ010000103.1:0-20842 GCF_051192615.1 Streptosporangium sp. G11 | reverse complement strand
GTCGCCAAGACGGCCGGTCTGACCCTGCGGGAGCTCCGCGAACGCCTGACGATCTCCTTCGCCAAAGTCGCCGAGTATCAGAAGCGCGGCGTCGTCCACTTCCACGCCGTCATCCGCCTCGACGGGCCGGACGGACCAGGCGCACCGCCTCCGGCCTGGGCGACGGCGGAGATGCTGACGCACGCCGTGCAGCATGCAGTCCGAGCGGTGACCGTGACCGTTCCCGCGGCAGGCGACGAACCAGCGCGCGTCCTGCGCTGGGGCCGACAGCTCGACGTCCGCCAGATCACCATGGACGGCGAACTCTCCGACCAGGCCGTGGCCGGCTACATCGCCAAGTACGCCACCAAAGCCGCTGAGTGCGTCGGCACTCTCGACCGGCGCATCAACCCTCTCGACGACCTGACCGCCTTCAACCTCCGCGACCACCCTCGCCGCCTCATCGCCGAATGCCAGCGCCTGGGCGCCCTCGACGAGCTGGCCGACCTCCGCCTTGCCCACTGGTCCCACATGCTGGGCTTCCGCGGCCACTTCTCCACCCGCTCGCGCCATTACTCCATCACCATCGGCTCCATCCGCGACGAACGCCGCGACTTCGCCCGTACCGAAGAGATCACTACCGGACGCCTGCCCCTCTTCGACGAGGACGCCGTCCTCGTGATCGCCCACTGGGAGTACGCAGGCAAGGGGCTGTCCATCGGCGACGCACTCCTCCTCGCCGCACTGACCGGAAGGCCTCTGCCTTCGTTCCCAGGACCCGGTGGTGATGCCGGATGAATCGTCGTGGTGACCTCATGCCTTTGGAACTGGTGCTCACCGAACTCGGGGGCATCTCGCGCCGGACCTTCTATCGCTGGCGTGAGCTCGGAAAGGCTCCCGTGTGCGTACAGCTTCCAAACCGGGACCTGTGCGTTTTGCGGAGTGACTTCGTAGCCTGGCTCGACTCCATGCGGGAGGCGGCGTGACCATCAGTTACGACGTGAAGCTCTGGGACATCCGCCGCAATCCCTCCAGCAAGTCACCGTCCTACATGGTGCGCTGGAAGGTAGGCGGCAAGGAGAAGTCCAAGACCCTGCGGACCAAAGCTCTGGCGGAGAACTTCCTCTCCGACCTTCGCCAGGCCGCGAGGAACGGGGAACCCTTCGACATCGCCACAGGACTCCCCGCGTCCCTCCAGGCGGTCGCTCCCCGCAAGACGTTCCTCGCCTTCGCGCAGACGTACATGGAGGCACGGTGGATCCATACGGCTGCCAGGACCCGCGAGACCATGACATACGCGCTCATGTCCCTGGTACCCGCACTGGTTAAGGACCTGCCAGGTAAGCCCATGGACGAGGAACTGAGGGCTGTACTTCGCAGTTATGCCCTCCTCCCGGCCAAGCGTCGTGGGGAGCCGCCGGCGGAGTACATCGCTGCGCTTCGCTGGCTGGAGTCCGCCTCCCGGCCTTTGGGCGACCTGCAAGAGCCGAACATCGTCCGGGCGGCTCTTGATGCGATCGCGCTCCGCTTCGACGGGAAGCCGGCGGCGGCCAACGCGGTCCGCCGCAAGCGAGGCGTCTTCCACCACATGATGGAGACGGCAGTGGAGCTCAAAGAACTCCCGTCCAATCCGCTGAAACTGGTCAAGTGGAAGCCGCCGAAAACCGCTGCTTCGGTCGACCCTCGCACAGTCGTCAACCCGGTTCAGGCTCGGGCGCTTCTGGCTGCGGTGACACAGGTAGGGCGCTCACGGGGTCCTCGCCTGGCAGCCCTGTTCGCCTGCATGTACTACGCGGCGCTCCGGCCGGAGGAGGCGGCGGGCCTGCGGCGACAGAACTGTGAACTTCCCACCGAGGGCTGGGGATTGATCGTTCTGGAGAGGGCGCGCCCTCAGGCAAACAAGCGATGGACCGACTCGGGGGAGAGCCACGACTCGCGAGGACTCAAGCACCGGGCTGTTGACGACACCAGGGAGATTCCCATCCCTCCTCGCCTTGTGCAGATCCTTCGCGAGCACATCGAAAGGCACGGCCTCGCCGGCGACGGCAGGCTGTTTCGCACATCGGGTGGGCGGCCGTTCTCCGCCTCGGCCTACTCAGGGGTCTGGCGGATCGCGCGGGAACTGGCGCTCACTCCGGAGCAGGCGGCCTCACCACTGGCAGCTCGGCCGTACGACCTGAGGCATGCCGCGGTCTCCCTCTGGCTCAATGCTGGGGTTCCGCCGACCGAGGTGGCGCAGCGCGCCGGTCATGGTGTTGATGTTCTTCTGCGTGTCTACGCCAAGTGCATCGAAGGACAGCGACCACGAGCCAACCGGCAAATATCTGACGCGCTCGACGTCTGAGCCACTAGGAACTGGAAGGCCCTGGCTTTTGCCGGGGCCTTCTTACTATGGGTCTATTCGCTCTGTTCAGAGGGCGGGTCGACTGTCAGCATGGCCCTGTGACAATTCGGAATCACCTTGCTTGGGAAGCTGGCGTGCTCCTAGACGCACAGCATCTTCCTGGTGTCCTTGAAGCGCGGCGTGGTGCGATCTACGACCCACATGTCCGTTCACTCAACAGGCTTGTCGAGCGGATCTGTAGTGCCGAGTCAGAGTCGGTGCCGTGGTTCGACCCCTCATCGGGCGGCGTGAACTCCCGTGTCCTGTTACTTCTTCAAGACCCCTCAGAGGCAGCTTCGACGGGATCTGGATTCATCAGCCGGCACAACAACGATCCCACAGCGCACAACACTTTTTATGCCGCCCGAGAAGCTGGTCTCAGCTACACAGAGTCAGTTCACTGGAATGTCATCCCGTGGTGGGTCAAAGACCCTTCGATGATCAGCGGAGTTCGTCGCACTCTCGGGACGGAAACCAAACGTTCCGCACGATATCTCTGCGAGGTCCTTTCCCATCTAGACAAGCTAGAGGTCATCGTTCTTCTAGGTAGGGTCGCTCAGGGGGCCTGGCAAAGTGCACTGAAGGTCAACCCTGATCTTTCGCCCTCAGATGTCCGGATTTTGAAGTGCCCTCATACAGCGTCTCGGGCGTGGAACAACGTAGATCGACAGACCGGGCGTCTCAACAAGGACCTGATCATAGAGACGCTTCGAGAGGCCGCTGAAGGACGTACGAAGCAGTCAAGCTCTTAGGGCTGTGGTGTCCACACGAGCTGCGGAAACGCACCCAAGATCATCACGTACATGCTCCGCGACCGCTGACATGCGGCTGCCTACAGTGGCATCCAGCTGCATACGGCTGGCGGAGGGGAGCGCGCGAAAGCCCAGGTCGCTGGGTGTTTTCACTGGTCAAGATGGTGCCCCCGGCATGATTCGAACATGCGACACCCGCTTTAGGAGAGCGGTGCTCTATCCCCTGAGCTACGGAGGCAGGGGCTCCTAGTAAGAGTAGCGAAAGTGGCGAGTGGTTGCGCGCTCGGAGGGGGAGTTGGGGGCAGACGATGGGTTATCGGTTCGCTGGCCTGGAGTAAAAGGGCGGCAAGTGGGCGGGTGTGCGGTGGTGGGCGAGGTTAGTGTCACGGTCCGTGATCGACAGGCGACGGAAGCGCATTCGCGGGCATCGCGCCCTGCGGCCGGTGGTGCTGTGTGGTGCGATGCTGGCGCCCGCGCTTCTGGCCGGAGGGTTACTGGTGGCCGAGCTCACCGGCTATGAGGCGGCCGTCCGGATGGCCGACGCCGATGCGGAGCACGAGGGATCTGGAAAGGCCGAAGGGCCCGGAAAAGCCGAAGAGGCCGGGGAAACCGCCGAGGAGACAGAGGCGGAGGAGGCGGAGGAAGCCGGGAGACCCGGGGAGGCCGAGCCGCGTCACGAAGACGGAGGCCTCTGGGCGGGGGGTGGGGAGCGGCGAGGATTCCAGGGGGGTGGGGGAGCCTGGACCGGTTCGGCGTCCCGGCTGGGGGTCGGGGGATTCGCGAGGTCGCCGGACGAGGAGCCGCCGGGGGATGCGGTGGCCGTGGTCCCGGTCATGGTCGGGCCCGTGCGGAGCCGGATGTTCGAGCCGAGACTGGTGCCCCCGCCGTTGCGGCCGGAGCGGGTGTACGGGGGATGGGTGCCCGTCGCGGCGAAATCGGGAATGCGTCCTTCGGGGGAAGACCCGAGTACGCCAGGCCGGCTGGATGATGCCCATGAGACGAACGGGACGGATGGTGTGGGTGAGACGGATGTGGTCGTTCCCATAGAGACCCATCCGCAAGGCCCCAGAGGGCCACGGAAGGTGGCATTGCCACCCCCTGTGGCACCTGAGTCTCAGGGGGAGCGGACGCCGCCACTCGCACCACCTGAGCCCCCCGACGGGTGTTCGGCGGAGTGGAAGGGGACCTGGCTCTGGGAGGTCTGCAAAGAGCACGCGCGGCAAGAAGTCTGACTTGTCCAGTCACAAAAAGGGGTGTTCGGCGCATAACGGCTGTGGAGAGTCTGGCCCGTGCACTTGGTCAGCTGTAGTAGCGTGCGTGCCTGACCCAGGTCACGAGTTCGCAAACGGAGGGGTCGAACGTGCCACCTCGTCGATCAGCGGGTCTGATCGCCGTCGTCGCGACTATGACTTCCTTCCTGCCGGGAGCCGCTGCCGCGCAGCGGGCGCCGGCGGAGGTTCAGGCCGTCGTCGCCGCGGAGCCGGTGAATCTCACAGAACTGCGTCGTGAGGCGGAGAAGGCCGCGAAGGATATCGAGGCCGCGACCAAGGCGCTGGAGCAGCGGCGGACCCAGATCCGCACCTCGGAGAAGGAGCTCACCACCAAGCTGCGGGAGCTGCAGGTGGCGGAGAGGGCCTTCGCCCAGGTACGGCAGCCGCTGTCGAACCTCGTCGGCTTCCTCTACCAGCAGCCGACCGGTGGGGACGTGGCCGGTTTCCTGTCCGGTAAATCTGACGCCGACACCCTGCGCGCGATGGCCGGTGTCACCCAGATCGTCGCCGAGCGCGACCTGATCCTTGAGGACAGCAGCCGCCTGCATCTGGAGCGGGAGCGCCTGGCGGGTGAGGCGCAGGAACTCCGGGCCGGCAACCTCCTCGCGGAGGCGCAGATGGGCGCCGAGATCGAGACGCTCAGGGTGCGCTCGCAGAAGATCGTGCAGTCCCTGACCAAGGCGCTGGTGAAGCTGGGCGTCAAGATCGACAAGAAGGGGCGACCGGCGGCCGGGTGCGACCCGACCAGGGCGACCTCGATGAGCGAGTTTCCCAACGGGCTCATCCCGCAGGCCTACCTCTGCCCGCTCCAGCAGCGGGGCAACCAGCTGCGGGGTGACGCCGCGCTCGCGTTCATCAGCCTCAACGAGTCGTACAAGCGGCAGTTCGGCAGGCCGATATGCGTGACCGACAGCTACCGGAGCCTGGCCGAGCAGCAGTCGGTCTATTACACCCGCCCCGGCCTGGCGGCGGTCCCGGGCCGCAGCAACCACGGCCTGGGACTCGCCGTCGACCTGTGCGGGGGCGTCGAGCGCTTCCGCTCGGCCGAGTTCAACTGGCTGGAGACCAACGGCAAGAAGTTCGGCTGGATCCACCCCCAGTGGGCCTACGTCAGCCCCTTCGAGCCCTGGCACTGGGAGTACGACCCCAAGATCGGCTCCCTGTTGTAAACGGCTTCGTGGACGCTGTCCCCGAAGCCGGTGCTCGGTGTCGGGTCAGATCTCTCCGTTGCGGATGCCTGCAAGGAAGTCGTTCCAGGCGGTCGGGGAGAAGGTCAGCATCGGGCCGGACGGATCCTTGCTGTCGCGTACGGCGATGAACCCCGGCAGGTTGGTGGCCACCTCGACGCAATCGTTGTTGGGTCCGCTGAGGGTGGACGTGCGGAATTCGGCGCCGGACAGATCAGGGGAGATCATGGTCGCTCCTCGCCGCGGCGATGAATGCCGCGGACTCCTTGGGGGACAGGCATACGTCGATAAGGCGCTTGAAGGTCAGCATAAGTCGCCGGACCTGCTCGCCGTCTTCGACGTACACCTCGCCTGCCGGACATTCGGCGTAGCCCAGATCTGGATCGTCGTCGAAGGACAGTACCGAGAAGGCCCCCTCCGTACCGCAATGAACGCCGACCTTCAGTGGGAGGACCTGGATGGTGATGTTCGGCTTGTCTGTAGCGTCCAGGATGTCGCCAAGCTGATGGGCCATGATGTCGGCTGATCCCACCGGGTAGCGGAAGACACCTTCGGATATGAGGAGGTGCAACGTCGGAGCATGAGCGCCGAGCAGGGTGGTCTTGCGCTGCATACGGGCATCGACGCGACGCGTCAGTTCAACGCCGGGCCGATCGGGATGACCTGCTCTGATGATCTCCCGGGCGTAGTTCTCGCTCTGGAGCAGACCGGGGACCACCAACGGCGCCCAATGGCAGATCGTTCTGGCAGCCGCCTCGAACTCGACGTACGACCCGGTGAACACATCCGAATAGGCCGTCCACCAGCCGCGCCGGGCGACTTCACGGGTGAGCTGCACCATGGCTTCGGTGGTCGCCGCCTCCACGCAGTACAGGTGGCAGATGGCCGCCACATCCCCGGGCGCCGGAGCGATCTTGCCGGTCTCGAAGCGGTTGAGCTTCGATCTGGACCACCCAAGCTGCTCGGCGGCGGCCTCGGTCGTCAGGCCGGTGGTCGCACGCAGGGTGCGCAGCTCACGTGACAGACGGCGAAGGCGAACCGTGGAGTACTTCATGCGGCCAGTTTGCCGCAGCTCAACCGGCCCTTCCTGCTCAACACAACAAATATGTGCGATGGGATTGCCAGCGTGAGATTCTCACGCCATCATGATGCTTGTCACGTAGGGTAGCGAGATTCAAACGTACGGTGACGGATTCGCGCTCCGTGTTGTCGCAAGCAGCCTTGATGTGAAACGGGCTCGTCAACGGTGTGGGCCACCGTTGACGAGCCCTTGATCAGGAAGTGAGTCCTGACCCGTGAACAACCCTAGTGCTCCGGTTCTCGGCCGGACCATGGCGAGCGGCTGCGGCTGTTTCGCCGACGTACCGCCGTTGCCGATGGGGTGTGCCGCCTGCGGGCACGCCCCCTACGCGCACGGTTGCCCCGATCAGCTCGCCGATCATGAGCATGAGTACGCACAGCCCTCGGGCGCGTTGATGGCGATCCGTCTGGAGGCCCGTCGTACCGGGGATCGCTCTCTGCCCTGCTTCGAGCCGCTCGCCCCCGCGCGCCCGGCTGAGGTGATCTCCCCGGTGCCCGCCCAGCGGTCCGCGGAGCAGGACCGAATTCAGGCCCGAATCCAGGCTCAGGCCGCGAAGGTCCCACTCGCGGCCGTTCTGCGCCTTCCTCGGCGGGCTCAGACCGTACCGGCGCCGTCATCGTGGCGGGTGCGCTGCCGTCGTCGCCCGGCGCTCCCGTTCGGAGCCGCTCCAACCCGGCCACCCCGGCCACTCCGGTTACCCCGGTCACCCGGACCGCCTCGGCCACCTCAGTTCGGCGCCGGGCGTCATCGCGAGCCCCACCCGACCCGGCCACTCTGGCCATCCGGCGCCGGGCGCCATTGCGCGTCCCGCCCGACCTCGCCACTTCGGACCCTGGACGCCGGGCACCACCTCGGGCGAACAACCGCCCGCACCCCGTGCCTCGCGGCGCTCACCCTGTCTCCGTACCGGCCACCCGGCCCGTACGGTTCGCCCCTCCATGTCCTTCCCCGCTTCACAAAGCGGGCCCGTCCACCGCTACCAACGACCGGACGGGCCCTTGATCGGATGGAGGTCCAATCAATGGACGATGTTAGATCCAGCACACCCGAACCGGCCATCCCCGGATGGCGGTTGATTCTCAGTGACGCCGGGCGGCTGTGGGCCAGCCGCGAGGAGCCCTTCTCGTCGGTCGCGTTCGAAGCCGGGGCCGAACGGACCGTCGACGCCGACACCCTCGACGCTCTCAGGGCCAAGACCGACCGGCAGGAGACCGTCGCCAGGGAGGCGCAGGACAGGGAGGCTCAGGAGCAGGCCGCCGGGCGGGTGATCTCGTGATCCGGCGCGTTCCGATCAGGCGGGCCTCCGCTCGCGGGCGTCACCGCGACGGCCTGGCCACCGCCGCCGTACCCCACTACACCTGGGACCACGAGGCCCGCGCCGAGGCGGCACTGCTGCAGATCACCTGGCCGGGATGGGCCGTGCTGTACGGCACCGGCAGTCGCCTCTTCCACGCCATCGCCACCTGGCCCGCCCCCGAACCGCTGCTGCTCTGCGACCGGACCGTCGAGGGCCTGAAAACCCAGATGCGCGAGGCCGAGATGACCGCGATCACCCGGCGCTGGGCGCTCACCGGGACCGATCGCCCCTGAGCGGGTACGGCGGCCACACCTTCCCCGGCCAGGCCGCCGTGCCTTCCATGGCTCCTGGCAGTGGTGCCCTCATCAGCCGCCGTGAGACTCATCCCGCGCGAGGGCCGATCGTGATGGAGAGCCGCCCGCCGGCCTGGGCGGAGGCAAGCTCGGTCGCCTGGGCCGACGTGGTGGCCAGCACGACGAGCGCGCCCCGCTCCGACTCCCCGCCCGGGGTGGCCAGGACCGTGACGTCCTCGGCCACGGTGGTCGCCGGGGCGGTGCCGTCCCATGTCGAGGTGGCGGCGAGCACGTCCACCACGTCACCCGGCGAGAGCAGGCGCGCGGTCTCGGGATCGGCGACGCGTACGGGGGTGGCGACCGTTCCCTGACCGTGGGCGGCGAGCAGACCGGGGCCGAGCAGACGGACGTCGGTCAACGGTTCCCCGCGTCGCGCGGGACCCGTCAAGATCTTTCCCGCGTACGGCGTGCCGGGCCTCAGGGCGCCGTCGGGGACCGTACCGGGTCTCAGCGGAGCCGGTGTCAGGTCGGCCGGCTCCAGCACGCCTCCGGGAAGATCCCTGGCGGCGATCAGGACGGTCACCGAGGCGGTGTCCGGGCGCAGCGCCAGCACGGCGCATCCCATCGCCAGGGCGGCGACGGCGGTGGCGATGAGACGGTGACGGCGGCCGAGGAAGCGGCGCAGAGCGCGCATGACTGACTCCAGGGGTGGGAGTCGGGCGGCGCGGTGCCCGTGGTGGATGTGGTGCCCCGCCGAAGGGCGGTGTGGTGCCCGTGATGGATAAGGCCGCTCCGCTGAGTGGCGGCGCGGTGCCCGTAGTGGATAAGGCGCTCCGCCGGGTGGCGGCGCGGTGCCCGTGATGGGTGAGACGCCCCGCCGGGTGGCGGGGCGATTCTCGACGGATCCGGGTGGCGTGGAGGGGGAGCGAGATTCTGCTTTTCTCATCGGGTGACCCACCCGGTGGTGATGCCTGGGGTCACCGCGACTCGATCACCTCGGGAGCTCAGCCGGGGAGGTCGAAGGGGAGCTTGAGGCCGTCCAGGACGTTCGGGCAGGGGCAGGTGCGTTCTTCGGGGAGTGCGGCGACGACGTCGCCGACGAGGGAGCGCATGCGGCTGACATTGGTGGCGAAGAAGGCGAGGACCTCGTCGTGGGTGACCCCCTCGCCCGCCTCGACCCCGGCGTCGTGGTCGGTGACGAGGGAGATCGTGGTGTAGCAGAGGGCCAGCTCGCGGGCGAGGACGGCCTCGGGGAAGCCTGTCATGCCGACGATCGACCAGCCGTTGCCGCTGAACCAGCGGGACTCGGCGCGGCTGGAGAAGCGCGGGCCCTCGATGACCACGAGGGTGCCGCCGTCGGCCACCTCCCAGTCGGAGGAGCGTGCGGTGGAGACGGCCGCCGCGCGGCCCGAGGGGCAGTAGGGGTCGGCGAAGGCGACGTGGACGACACCGTCCGCGTCGTAGTAGGTCTGCACCCGGCCGGAGGTGCGGTCGATGATCTGGTCGGGGACGACCAGGGCGCCGGGGCCGATCTCGGCGCGCAGGGAGCCGACCGCGCTGGGGGCCAGGACCTGGCGGACGCCGAGGGAGCGCAGTGCCCACAGGTTCGCCCGGTAGGGGATGCGGTGTGGTGGGAAGCGGTGGTCGCGGCCGTGGCGGGGCACGAAGGCGACCGAGCGCTCTCCGATCCTGCCGACGGTGACGACGTCGCTTGGCGGGCCGTACGGTGTGGTGATCTCGACCTCTGTGGCGTCGTCGAGCAGGGAGTAAAACCCCGAGCCGCCGATGACCCCGATGTCCGCGCGAGTGACCATGAAGGTGAGATTAGCGCCACGGACCGGTCCCTGAGGAGCCCCGGTGACGGCCTGTGGATAACCCTGTTCCCCGGGTAATCGCCCGGTCGCCCTCGGCGGCCCGGAGGGACGTCGGCAGGAGGCCGCGGCCTGTCCGGCGATACCGGCGCGACAGGCGGAAAGGCTCGTCAACCCCGCCTTGGCCGGTGGAAGGGCGGGGCGGTAGGCCGCGGCCCGGGGCGGCCGACCAGGTGGCCGCCCATGAACGGCCGGTTGAAGAGCGGGGTTCGGGGGCGAGGGGGAAGAGGGCGAAAGGGGGTCCGCGGCTCAGGAGGCCGCGGCGGCCGGGCTGCTCGCGGTCTTCGCCGGCTTGGAATCCGACGAGGACGAGGAACCCGACGAGGACGAACCGGACGAGCTCGACGAGTCAGACGACTTCGACGAGGACGAACCGGAGGAGTCCGAGGAGCTTGAGGAGCTTGAGGAGCTTGAGGAGCTCGACGAGCCGTTCGCGGAGCTCACCGTGCTCGACGACGAGGACCGGCTGTCGGTCCGGTAGAAACCGGAGCCCTTGAAGACGATCCCGACCGCGGAGAACACCTTACGCAGGTCGCCAGCGCAGCTCGGGCACTCGGTGAGAGCATCGTCGGAGAACTTCTGGACGATTTCGAACTGGTTGTTACAGGCAGTGCAGGCGTACTGGTAGGTGGGCACGCTCTCCTCCTCGTGTGATCCGCGCCGATTGGCACTCTAGTGACGCGACTGCTAATGGTATGCGGCTGACAAGCTTAAACGCGAGTGGGAGTCCTCGCATTCCGTAGCCGGATTCCGATCGGATGTGGCCGGACCCGGATCAGGTACCGCCGAGCCCAGGTCAGGTGCCACCTGGTTCCGGTCGGGGCCATCGGGCCTGGTTACGGTCATGGGCCACTGAGCCTGGTCCTGGTCAGGGCCATCGGATCCCGATCAGGTGCCCAGCTCACCGAACCAGCCGGCGAGCTTACCCTTGCGGCTGATCGCGCGCATCCGGCGCTCGACCGTGTCACGGCAGGAGGCCGTGGTCACGACCAGGAGCTGATCGTCGACCCTGATTCTCGTGGAGTCGGTGGGGACGAACGTCCGGCCGTCCCTGACGATCAACGTCACCTGGGCGTCCGTGGGCAGCCGCAGCTCGAAGATCTCCACACCGTGCAGTTTGGACGTCGGCGGCACCTTGACCTGGAGCAGATCGGCGTTGAGCTCCTCCAGCGGCGCCGACTCGACCTCCAGGTCGCGGGCCTCGTCCGGCGTGGTCAGCTTGAGGAGTTTCGCCACGAACGGCAGCGTCGGCCCCTGCAGCAGGGTGTAGACGATGACGATCACGAAGACCTCGTTGAACACGAACTTGGCGGTGCCGTCCGGAACGGAGGTGGCCGCCCAGGGGATGGTCGCGAGCACGATGGGCACCGCGCCGCGCAGTCCGGCCCACGACAGGAAGGCCTGCTCCCGCCAGCCCAGCCGGTCGATGCGCGTCAGCCGGGTCAGCAGCGCCGAAACGATGATCGACAGAGGTCGGGCCACCGCGACCAGGATCAGCCCGGCCACCAGGCCGGGCACGATCGCGGCCGGCATCTCCGAGGGGCTGGCCAGCATCCCGAGCATGACGAACAGGCCGATCTGCGCCAGCCAGGCCACGCCCTCGGCGAAACCTCGCGAGGCCGCGCGGTGCGGCATCCGGGAGTTGCCCATGACCAGCGCCGCGAGATAGATCGCGAGGAAGCCGCTGCCGTGCAGCAGCATGGCTCCCGCATAGGCGACGAACGCGAGCGCGAGCACCGCGATGGGGTACAGGCCGGAGACGGGCAGCGCGATGCGGCGCAGCGCGTACGCGCCGAGCGGGGCGACCGCCAGGCCGACGGCCGCGCCCACCACCAGTTCGAAGAACACCTCGAACAGTGCCACCCCCAGGCTGGTCGAGGTGGCGGCGCTCAGCAGCATGACGGCGATCACCGTGGGCGCGTCGTTGAGACCCGACTCGGCCTCCAGGACGCCCGCGAGGCGCGAGGGCAGGGGCAGGCGGCGCAGTACGGAGAAGACGGCGGCGGCGTCGGTGGAGGCGAGGATCGCGCCGAGCAGGAGCGCGGTCCGCCAGTCCATGCCGAGGATCAGGTGCACCGGGACCGCGACGGCCACGATGCTCACCCCCACGCCGACGGTGGCGAGCACCAGGGCGGTGGGAATGGCTCCCTTGACGTGGCTCCAGGTGGTGGTGAGACCGCCCTCGGCCAGGATGATCGCCAGCGCGATCAGGCCTATCTCCTGTGCGAGCTGCGGGTTCTCGAACTGCAGCCCGAACCCGGACTCGCCGACGATCAACCCGAAGCCCAGGAAGATCAGAAGGCTGGGCAGCCCGCTCCGATGGACGACACGCACCGCGACGATGGCCGCGATGACGATTCCGGCACCGAGAAGCAGCCAGACGTCCGGTCCCATCTGGTCCCCTCTCTGACTCCGGGGACCATTGTGTCGCATTCGAAAGGACCGCCACGCACGGGTGGTGCGTGCCCCCTGTCACGGTCCTGACCTCTTCAGCCCCGTATCCGGCGGCGATTCCGCCGGTCGGTCACATCTCCGCAGTGGTGGTCTTGAAGATTCCCCCGGGGGTCGCCGCGTAGCGGACCGCCTGGTCATGAGGCTCGGCGGGCACGCCGTCGAGCAGCTCGCCCTCGTGGAGCAACGCCACCGTCGGCACGTTCGGGCCGACCCTCGCCAGCGCCCGGTCGTAGGAGCCGCCGCCGCGGCCCAGCCGTACCCCGGTGGATCTGTCCACCGCCAGCGCGGGCACGATCACCAGGGCGGCGGTTCTGACGGCGTCGACCCCGCGCCGGGTGTCGACCGGTTCCATGATCCCGAAACGGCCGGGGGCGAGGGTGTCGGGGCCGTCGTACACCGCCCAGTCGAGATCGTCGTCGTCGCGGAGCACGGGCAGGATCACGGTCGCGCCGTGTTTCCACAGGGCGAAGACCAGGCCGTGGGTGGCCGGTTCCGTCCCGGTCGACCAGTAGCACGCGACCAGCCCGGCCATCTGGACCCAGGGCCGGTCCAGCAGGAATTCCCTGATCTGGACGGAAGCCGCATGCCGCTTCTCGCCGGGGATCGAGGCGCGTGCCGCCTCGATCGTGGAACGCAGCGTCAGCTTGTCCACAGATCCCTCCACTATGGTTTCGGTTATGGCCGACTTCGAAGCTGTGACGAAAGCCGTCGTTCCCGCAGCGGGTCTGGGCACCCGTTTTCTTCCGGCGACCAAGGCGACCCCCAAGGAGATGTTGCCGATCGTCGACAAGCCCGCGATCCAGTATGTCGTCGAGGAGGCCGTCTCCGCCGGACTGCTCGATGTCCTCATGGTCACGGGGAAGAACAAGCGCTCCATAGAGGACCACTTCGACCGCGCCCTCGAACTCGAGGAAATCCTGGAGGCCAAGGGCGACGACGAGCGCCTCTCCCAGGTGCGGGAGCCCGCCGACCTGGCCATCCTCCACTACGTACGGCAGGGCAAGCCGCGCGGCCTCGGCCACGCGGTCCTGTGCGCCAAGCAGCACGTGGGCGACCACCCCTTCGCCTGCCTGCTCGGCGACGACCTCATCGACCACCGTGACGAGCTTCTCAAGCGCATGATCGAGGTGCGCGGCACGCACGGCGGCAGCGTCATCGCGCTGATGGAGGTTCCCAAGGAGCAGGTCTCCCTGTACGGCTGCGCCGCCATCGAGCCCACCGCCGAGGACGACGTGGTCAGGGTGACCGACCTCGTGGAGAAGCCCCCCGCGGACGAGGCCCCGTCCAACTGGGCCATCATCGGCCGGTACGTGATCGACCCGGCCGTCTTCGAGGTCCTGGAGAACACCCCGCCGGGACGCGGCAACGAGATCCAGCTCACCGACGCCCTCCGAACCCTCGCCGGGCGTGGCGGCGACCAGGGCGGACCCGTGCACGGGGTGCTGTTCAGGGGCCGCCGCTACGACACCGGCAACAAGCTCGACTACCTGCGTACGGTGGTGCAGTTCGCCGCCGAGCGTCCCGACCTGGCGCCTGAGTTCATGCCCTGGCTCAAGGAGTTCCTGGCCTCGCGATGAGCTCCATGAAATCGGTCGACGACCACCTTTCCGACATCCTGCGTACCGTGCGGGTGCTCGCCCCGTTGGAGCTGGAGCTGGAACGGGCGCTGGGCACCACGCTGGCCGAGGAGGTCACGGCTCCGGTCGCGCTGCCTCCCTTCGACAACTCCGCGATGGACGGCTACGCCGTGCGGGCCGAGGACGTCGCGGGCGCCCCGGTGACGCTCCCGGTGATCGACGACATCGCGGCCGGAGACGGCCGTCTGCAGGCCATCGGTCCCGGTATGACCATGCGGATCATGACCGGGGCGCCGCTGCCCGCCGGGGCCGACGCCGTGATCCCGGTCGAGTGGACCGACGGCGGCACCGCGCAGGTCGTGATCGGCCGCTCGGCACCGGAGGGGCACGCCATCCGCAGGTCGGGGGAGGACGTGCGGGCGGGCGACGTCGTCCTGCCCGTGGGCACCCTGATCGGGCCCGCGCAGCTCGGAGTGCTGGCGGGTATCGGCCGCCGCCGGGTTCTCGTACGACCCCTCCCGCGGGTGGTCGTGATATCCACGGGAGCCGAGCTGGTCGAGCCCGGCCTGCCCCTGGGGGCCGGCCAGATCTGGGAGTCCAACAGCTTCGCCCTGGTCGCCGCCGTCCGTGAGGCGGGTGGCGAGGGCTACCGTGCGGGGATCGTCGGCGACGACGCCGCGGGACTCCTCGACCAGCTCGACGCCCAGCTCCTGCGGGCCGACCTCGTGATCACCAGCGGTGGCGTCTCGATGGGCGCGTACGAGCCGGTCAAGGAGGCTCTCGGCCCGCTCGGCACGGTCCTTTTCGAGCGGGTCGCCATGCAGCCGGGCATGCCCCAGGGCTTCGGCGTGGTCGGCGAGGACCAGGTGCCGATCTTCGCGTTGCCCGGCAACCCGGTCTCGTCGTTCGTGTCGTTCGTCCTGTTCGTCCGGCCCGCGCTGCGCAAGATGCGAGGCCTGCCCGAGGAGCCCACACCGACCGTGCGGGCGGTCACCACGGGCCCGCTCCGCTCGCCCGCGGGCAAACGCTCCTACCTGCGCGGCGTGCTCGGCCCCGGCGGTACCGTCGGCCCGGTGCGCAGGCAGGGTTCCCACCAGCTCGCCGCCCTGGCCGCGGCCAACGCCCTGATCGTGGTGCCCGAGGACGTCACCGAGCTTCCCGAGGGTACGAACGTGGAGGTCATCCCCCTGTGAACGATCGGGACCACAGCGAAGCGACCGGATTCACCCACATCGACGAGACCGGCGCGGCGCGCATGGTGGACGTCTCGGCCAAGGACGTCTCCCTTCGTACGGCGACCGCCACCGGCAGGGTGCTGCTGTCCGCCGAGGCCGTGGCGCTGCTGCGGTCGGGGGAGGTGCCCAAGGGCGACGCGATCGGCACCGCGCGGATCGCCGGGATCATGGGCGCCAAGCGGACCCCCGACCTGATCCCGCTCTGCCACCCCATCGCACTGCACGGGGTCAAGGTCGAGCTCACCGTGGCCGACGACGGGGTGGAGATCACGGCACGGGTCAAGACCGCCGACCGTACCGGCGTCGAGATGGAGGCGCTGACCGCGGTCTCGGTCGCCGCGCTCGCCCTGATCGACATGGTCAAGGCGGTCGATCCGGCGGCCGTGATCACCGACGTCCGCGTCGAGGAGAAGACCGGCGGCAAGACGGGGATCTGGACCCGCCCCTGAGGTGGGGTCCTTTCGCGACGAACGCCGGATCCCGAAGACGCCGGATCGCCAGGAGGCTGGGAGGATGATCCCATGAGAGCTCTGGTGATCACCGCCTCCAACCGGGCCGCCGCCGGGACGTACGAGGACACCTCGGGGAAGCTGCTGGCCGAGCTGCTCGCGGCGGCCGGGTGCGACGTGGACGGTCCCAAGGTGGTCCCCGACGGAGATCCGGTCGAGGCGGCGCTGCGGTCCGGGGTCGCCGAGGGGTACGACGTGATCGTCACCACCGGTGGCACCGGTCTGACCCCGGCGGACCTCACCCCGGAGATGACCCGGCGGGTGATCGACAGGGAGGTTCCGGGCATCGCCGAGGCCATCCGCCACGTCAACCGGGACAGGGTGCCCACCTCGATCCTGTCCCGCGGGCTCGCCGGACAGGCCGGTGACACGTTGATCGTCAACCTGCCGGGTTCCTCGGGAGGGGTACGCGACGGCATGGGCGTGCTGTCCCCGGTGCTCAGGCACGCCGTGGACCAGATCCGGGGAGGAGATCACCCCCGCTGATCCACCTCCCCTGCTTCCATGGCACGGTGGGCCTTCTTGGGGGGATGATGGAGGGCGTGGATCGACTTCGTGGCTGGCCGGTGACCCTGACGGAAGGCCCGGTAGGACTTCGGCCGCTGCGGCTGCGGGACGTACGCGTCTGGCGGGAATCGCGGCTGCGTAACGCGAACTGGCTCCGTCCCTGGGAGCCGAGCAACCCCGAAACCCCCCTCTTCAAGACCGGCCTCGGTCCCTACATCTCCATGGCCGGAACCCTCCGCAGGGAGGCCAGGCAGGGTCTCGCCCTGCCGTGGGTCGTCACCTACGAGGGCGCCTTCGCCGGGCAGCTCACCGTGGGCGCCATCGTCTGGGGCTCCGCCAGGTCGGCCCAGATCGGCTACTGGGTGGACGGCGCGCTGGCCGGTCGCGGGATCACGCCCACCGCGGTCGCCATGGCTGTCGACCACTGCTTCTTCACCACCGGGCTGCACCGCGTCGAGGCCAATATCCGGCCGGAAAATCACGCGAGCCGCAGAGTGGTTGAAAAGCTAGGTTTTCGGGAAGAGGGGATCAGACGCAGGCATCTACACATCGACGGTGCCTGGCGCGACCACATCTGCTACGCCCTCACGGTCGAAGACGCGCCGAGAGGGCTGCTCGTGCGGTGGCGGCGGGCCCGTGAGGCGGCCGCACATGGCGGCACTCCGCATGAAGAGGTTTGAAGATCTCGCGACACACCGCATCGAATGCTCGTCAAATAGTGACACGCGGTCTTACGGTGCGTGACATGAGCAGATTGAGGACGCCGGGAGACCACGCGCGTCTTCATGCTGCCCGGAGGTGGCCGTGAGCAGCGGTGTCGTTCTCTATCTGGCCATTGTCGTCATGTGGCTGTGCGTGCTGGTGCCCATGTGGCTGCACCGCGACCGCAACACCCTCACCGAGGATCACAAGGACACCGAGCCGTACGCCTACGACGAGCGGGTGATCGACGAGGACTCCGCCGAGACCCTCGCCGAACCCCTGCCGGTGCCCTCCGCCGAGTCGTCCCCGTCGTCCCCGTCGTCCTCGCCGTCTCCGCTGGGAGACGACGTTCCGTCACCCGGCGCCGAGGAAGTCTCGGTGGGCGCCCAGGCCGAGCCCGAGACCGGGATCGAGGTCCAGCCCGCCCGGCCCCCGGCCGGGAAGCCCGCGACCGGCAGGGCCGCGGCCGAGCGCCGCCGCGCGGAACTCCGCCGCCGGGGCAAGCAGGTGGCCAAGCGCAGGCGGCTGACATTCTGGTGCGTGCTGCTCCTGCTCGCCTCCGTGGTGACGGCCGCCGTCCAGATCATCCCCTGGTGGGGCGTGGCGCCCTCAGTGGTGCTCCTGGGCGTCTATATGGCCATTCTCAGGGTCACGGTCCAGATCGACGCCGAGAGGCGCAGAGCCGTCGCCCAGGCCCGCGCGGAACGTGCCAAGCGCGCCCGCCGCCGTGCCGCCCTCCTGGAGGCCCAGCGCCCCGTGGCCGAGATCATCGACCTGGCCGCACTCCGCGACGAACTCTTCGACCAGTACGCGGAGACGCCCCGGCGCGCGGTCGGCGACTGACCCGCGCCCCGGATGGCGCGAGCGCCCCCGGAAGTTTGCTAATCTAGTCCACGTCTTGGGGATGTAGCGCAGTCCGGTAGCGCACTTCGTTCGCATCGAAGGGGTCAGGGGTTCGAATCCCCTCATCTCCACCAGGTCAAAGGCCACTTCCGAGAGATCGGGAGTGGCCTTTTGCGTTGCCGGGTGACCAACTGAGTGACTATGGGTCAGGGAGGCGCCGCCCAGGCAGCGAACGGAGTCAGGTTTTCGGCTCAGCTGTGTGGCGGCCGCCTCGTCAGGTGTAGGAACTCAAGTCCTACACCCGCACGATCTTGTCGTAGCCGTCGGTGAGGGCGATCGGTTGATCGTTCACCTGGCCGACCGCGGCTACGGGGTCGATGGGGTCGGTTCCTGGTTCGCCAGTTCGCCGAGGAGTTCATGCGTGGTCAGGTCCCACACCCGCACGATCTTGTCGTAGCCGCCGGTGAGGGCGATCGGGCGGTCGTTGACCTGCCCGACCGCCACCGCATGGACGGCCTCGATGTGGCCGGTCGTCAACGCGCCGCTGGGTAAGCGCGTGGTCAGATCCCAGACTCGCCCGTCGTCGCTGGTGACGGCGACCGGTCGGCCGTTCACGTGTCCGACCGCCACCGCCCGGAGCGTGTGAGTGAAGTCATCCTTGGCGTGCTCGGTCATCGGTTCGCCGATGGGTTCGCGTGTGGTCAGGTCCCACACTCGTACGGTGTTGTCTCGGCTGCCGGTGACGGCGACCGGCTGACCTTTCATCTGCCCGGCCGCCACCGCATGGATGATGTCGGTGTGGCCGGTCATCGGTTCGCCGATGGGTTTGCGTGTGGTCAGGTCCCATATCCGTACGGTGTTGTCGTAGCCGCCGGTGACGGCGATCGGTCGGCCGTCGACTTGGCTGATCGCCACCGCATGGATGGTGTCGGTGTGGCCGGTCATCGGTTTGCCGATGGGTTTGCGTGTGGTCAGGTCCCATATCCGTACGGTGTTGTCGTAGCCGCCGGTGACGGCGACCGGCTGACCTTTCATCTTCCCGACCGCCACCGCATGGATGATGGCGGTGTGGCCGGTCATCGGTTTGCCGATGGGTTTGCGTGTGGTCAGGTCCCACACCCGTACGGTGTTGTCGTAGCCGCCGGTGACGGCGATCGGTCGGCCGTCGACCTGGCTGATCGCCATCGCCTGGACGGCTTCGGTGCGGCCGGTCATCGGCTCGCCGATGGGTTTGTACGTGGTCAGGTCCCACACCCGCATGGTGCCGTCATAGTCGTCGGTGACGGCGATCGGTCGGCCGTTGATCTGCCCGACCGCCACCGCCTCGATGGTGTCATCCAAGTTGACGACATCGTCATAGCCGAACAGTCCTGTAGAAGGCCAGAAGATCGCGAAGAGTGCAACGGACACGACGAGCGCGCCGAGCGCCACGCAGGCCGTCACTGCGGCGATCCACCCAAGGCGTCGGCGGGCGATCGGGACAGCCTGACCGGGGTCAGGGGAAGCACTCGCATGCGGCTCGGTCGTGTCGTGGCTGAGTGCCTTGGGATCACCCGTGTCCCGCTGACCCGTATCGGGCACCGTGCACCGTCCTTTCCGATCGGCTATCACATCTCGGGGCGGCCGGGCGGAGCCATCCGACCACCGACGGCCGAGAACAGCGAGCCGTTGCGTCTGCTTTTCAGATCATGAAGCCTCGCATATGGCAGATCGCACTAAACACTGAAAATACTCATTAAAGGAGCTTTTTCTTCACAACTGCATGGCTTCAGAAGACCCGTGGCTGCCAGTCTCCGATGGAGATCTACGCTGAGGTTCTGAACAGTAGTGATGTGTTGTCCCCTCTTATACCGCCCGTTATTGTTCTGGGCGATTCTCGAAGAGGCGGTCCATTGCTTCAGCTCCCTCCAGGAGCATCGGGCGGAGCTGTTTGCGGTAGACGGTCTCGGTGACCGTGGTGTTGCGGTGGCCGACCAGGCGGGAGATGTTCTCCAGGGGGACCCCGGAGTCCGACAGCAGTGAGACGAAGCTATGCCGCATCTCCCGGGAGGTCCACTCTTTCTCGTTCAGGCTGGCCTTCTTGAGTACGGCCCGGAACGAGCGCCGGACGTTGTGCGCGTCGAGCTCCGTGCCGACCTTGGACGCGAACACGAGGCTGTTGTCCTGCAGTCGTCACCGGCCGCCCGCTTGGTCACCTCCTGACGCTCACGGTGGAACTTGAGCGCGTCGGCGCAGCGCCTCGGCATTGCCAGCGTTCGCCGGGACTTACGGGTCTTGGTGTCGCCGCCCTCTCGGACCGAGTGCCAGACCATGATGGAGGGCGGAGTGCCGTCGAGGTCGACGTGTGACCAGGCAAGTGCTCGCAGTTCCTCTGTACGAGCCCCGAGCAGCAGCGAGAGCACGATGTAGGCATGCAGCACCGTCCCCTCAGACGCCTTGAGCACGGCTTCCGCCTGGTCGAGGGTGAGCGACTTGGACGGACGTCCCTCCTTTCCCCTGGGGATCTCGCAGAGCAGCGCGACGTTCCGCTTCACCTTGTCGCGAGCCTGTGCGCGGGAGATGGACCGGACAAGGATCGAGCGCAGCTCGCGAAGAGTCCGCGTGCTCAGCTCTTTCGCCTTGTCGGCCAGCCAGCGGTCAATGTCATCCGCGGTGAGGTCGACGAGCTTCCGCGCACCCAAGCCAGGGATGATGTGCTTGTTCGCGAGGATCGAGCACTTGTCCACCGTCGCGGATCCTCGGCCACTGAGTCCGAACTCCAGCCAGTTCCGTACGGCGTCGGCCACGGCGACGACCTGGCGCTCGGGGTCGACGGCGGTGACACGGTCGCGTCCGAGATGCGGTGTAAAAGAGAACGAGCGTAGGTTGCCGTGCTGAACCGACCAAAGTTCGCACTACGCA
>NZ_JBPJUQ010000102.1:0-21260 GCF_051192615.1 Streptosporangium sp. G11 | reverse complement strand
CAGCCGCATCGTCATCGAACAGGCGAAGGGCATGCTGGCCGAACGCGGCCAGATCGACGTCAGCGAGGCATTCGTCCGGTTGCGTGCCTATGCCCGCAACCACAACCAGCAGCTGTCGACCGTCGCCCGCCAGGTGATCAACCAGGACGCGATCGTGGCAGAACTGCTGCACACCCAGCGGCCCTCTCCCAGCGACAGATCCGGCGCATAACTGGTTCACTGTCTGTCCTCCCGGGTGAGAGCTCCGAAACAGGGGGTGTGGCCGCTACCCCCCAAGGCGTATGCTGCGCTATGTATATGACCGATCGCCTAAAGTAATGATTTGGTCATGTGGTCTATCACGAAGTTTCGTGGTGGACCGTGCCGCCCGGACCCGCGACACACGTGTAGGTGCGGCGTCGGCGAGGGCGCAACTCCAGGTGAGAGTTCCTGGAGAGTGCCCCGCCCGACCCCGCTTAACGCCTGGGTGGTGGGAGCGGCGATGGACGAACTAATGATCTCCACTATGCAGATGAACGGGTCGATGGTCGTTACAGTGCGTGGAGAGCTGGACATCGTCGGCAAGCCACTGCTGTGCACGCGAATCGACGATGCCCTGCGCACTGGTGACGGCCCCCTGGTCATCGACCTGTCCGGAGTGTCATTCATCGACGCCCAAGGTTTATCGGCGCTGATGGTGAGCCGGCGGCACGCCACCGAGCTGAACCGGTCGCTGATGCTGGCCGGGGTCTCGGCCGCGGTACGGCGACTGCTTCAGCTCACCAAGCTGGAGGACAGCTTCGCCATGATGCCCTCGCCGGATACGGTCAGCCCGCCCGACGCCCGCGATCTGTTTGTGCGGATGCAATGATCGGCGTGCTGATCGGGCCGCCCGGCCGGGCAGACGGGCCGGACTCCGGTCCCTGCCTACCGCTTGAGCAAGGCGCGAAGCTCTCTACGTCATGACCGGCTCCCGTTTGCAAGTAGTCGCTCAAGGTCTATACGCGTCGCGTCAGCTTTGCCCTCCAGGTAGGCAAAGGCCCTATCGCTACGTGAAACGCAGCGCTCGTGAAAACTGCCATGCCCCGGCTGGGGCGCTCGGCTCCAGGATGATCGCTAACGCGAGGCTACGGGATCATGAGTGGATGGGGGGTGTCTGATCGTCCCGCCCGCCACGACCCAGGTGAGCCCAGCAGACCGGATCCTCTGACTCAAGCCCGTCTGTGACCGTTGGCATCTCATGATCGAGGAACATCCGCCGGTGAACGGACACACGAAGACAGGCTTGCCCCTCCGTCGCCAGCCCGCTGCCACTTCGCGGTGGGTCAAGGTAGACGGGAAGATCAGGCCGAGGAAGCGTACGCCTTCGCGCATGATCTGAGGGTTGATCACGTGCCACAGGCGTGCCAGATCTCACGGGAAACAACAGGGAATCACGGGGACTCACGGATCAAGAACGAAGAAGGCCCCTCACCGCATCTCTGCTGGTGAGGGGCCTCTTTACGCTGGCGTGGCAGGTGCAGGACTTGAACCTGCGTAGGCTGAGCCGACGGTTTTACAGACCCGCCACAAAAACACTCTGACCTGCGGATTCTCTCTAACGCATCTGTGCTTGGCCGCGTATGGGCCGTAGGGCCGATCTTCTGAAGATCACCTAGGAAGGCAGCGCTCCGACGCGACAAGCACGACAAGGGATCACGGCGCTAGCGAGGCTAGGAAGGCTTGCCATCTAGGTGTAAGGCAGGACTCCCCCAGGTGAAGAAGAGTTCTACGCTGGTTTTAAAGAGAGACATGATGGACCTACGCTGAGCAGTGGAAGGGCCTCCTACCTGCTCAAGTTTGACGCCTGGCCGGTAGGAGGCCCAACCTCTAGAAGAGGTTGCGCGGGTCGACCGTCATCCAGATGACCCAGACGACGAGCCTAATGATCCTTACAATCACTCGGATCTTGCGCGCACGCTCTTCCTTCTTGTGAAGCTCCTCGCTCATACCGATCTCCCCTCACAGCCGGACCATCCGGCAAGCTCGACCAGATGGTCCGAGATGAGGGGCTTGTAGGTAATTGCGAGGTCATGAGCAGCTCACACTGCTTCGTCTGCCACGATGGCGTACCCGAGTCCTGAAGGTCAACGCAAGGAAAACCCAGTTCAGGGTGGGCGATGTGCCACGTTGGTTGAAGGAAGCAGTCCCCCGGAGGACGATCCTTGGCCAGCGGCTTCAGTCGAGGAGTTTTCGACCAAAAAGTGCCGCCCCCCCGTTGAACCTGGCGCTCAGGAAGGCGACACATACAGATGATCAAGATGCTCCTACATTTACTCTATGCAGTCGAAGCATCACGATTCTGCCTACACCTTGTCCGCTGGCCCATCTGGATCGGATGCCGAAAAATGGCATCCGATCCACTAGTCGGATTTCAATGCATGAACTTGACCTAAAAATGAAGTCCAGGATACGGTTGCGTGGCGATCATGATCTACTGGAGGCAGTATGGCCACGCCGGTCCCCCCGACACCCCCCTCGTGGACTCTCACACCTGGTCAGCCCATCGAGCGCAAGAGGCTTCACGAACAGTTCGGTGGCCGCACGCAGGGCGGCATCGGTCCGTCAAGCCGCACCCCGAACGTCTTCGTCTTCACCGATCCCATCGCTGGCGAGAAGCACGGCTACTTCGACGGCTGGATGCCTGACGGCCTGTTTCACTACAGCGGCGAAGGCCAGTACGGTGATCAGCGGATGATCTCCGGCAACGCCAGTATCCTCAATCACCGGCGGGAAGGCCGTGCTCTGCACGTCTTCCAGGGCGCTCGTGGCACCGTCACCTACCTCGGCGAATTCGAGGTGTACGACAAGGACCCTTGGTATGAGGCGGATGCCCCGGAGAGCGGAGGCGCCCAGCTGCGCAAGGTCATCGTCTTCCGGCTGAAGCCGCTGGACACTGCGCCTCAGGCACCGCAGACCAAACTAGCCCGGCTGCTCGCCGCCACCAACCGCGCCGACATTGAAGAGCAGGTGCAGGAACTGCCGCTGGAGCAGCAGCTCACCGAGCGCAGTTTCGTCAATCCCGCCCAGGAGCCCTACGAGGCCGAGCGGAAGGAATCCAGCCTGGTGCAGGCAATGGCCGACTACCTGCGCAACAAGGGGCACACAATCAGCCGACACCAGATGCTGCCTAAGGGGGAGACACGGCCGCTGTTCACAGACCTGTACGACAAGGACCTGAACCTCCTGGTGGAGGCAAAGGGCAGCGTCACCCGTGAGAACGTACGGATGGCCATCGGTCAACTCGCCGACTACGGCCGGTTCTTGCCAGACGCGGTTCGGGCGATCCTGCTGCCAGCCGAGCCTCGCACCGACCTGCTCGCGCTCGCCCACAGCCAGAACATCGTGATCGTGTGGCCAATCAAGGGCGGTTACGGCGCCAGCAAGGCTGACTTTGTCCTGTGAGTGTTCACTTCAGAGGGACCACCGGCTGTACGCCGGCAGCCTCCCGATGGACCGTAGACGTGAGCAGTCAGGCAGGCTGTGAATCCCAGACTGCCGGCAGACTCAAAGCACCGCCGCAGAATCCGCAGAATCCGCAGAATGCTGCCCGGGAACCTATCCCTCCTGGCCAGAGGCGTACGCCATCATCCAAGGGGAGCTTCCGCAGAATGTCGCAATATTCCGCAGAATTCGGCCCGTGGGTTCGTTGAGCGGCTTACTCTTCGATTCTGCGGATTTCTGCGGTATTCTGCGGAGAATGATCAATAGCGAGCCATACATGCGCTGACCTGCGAGGATGCCACTAACCGGAGAATTCTGTAGATTCTGCGGATTCTGCGGCGAGTTCAGAGGTCCATGCCGTCAGTCGAGGCCGAGGACACAAGGGCATCCGGTGCAGCCAGCCCTGATCAACCCACTCATGCCACTCCCGACAGCTCGGAACGTGAGGCCCCTGCCCAAATGGACAGGGGCCTGTCGCACGATCTAGGGCTACTTCACTAGATGCAGCGAAGGAGAGGCAGGAGGGGTCGTCTGTGAGCCGCCGGGCAGCGATTTTACGGGCATTGCCGACGTCAGCCCGAAGACTTGATCACTTAGTTCGTCCCACGTGATATGCAGCGCATCCGCAATTTGTAGAGGCGTGACACCCTCTGCGCGCAGGGCTGTGAATACCTTGGAGAGCAGCTGAGAGGACTCTCTGGCAATTCCCCCCACTTCCTCCCGGCGATATCCCATACGGGACAGATTAGTGGCTAGACTTCGATAACCCCACTCGGTCACCAGATTGAGTTCATGGAGGCGGTAGGTCAAGGCCATTGCCGAGACCTTCCAAGTGGACTTCGCCGCCAAGACCCGATCCACCGTCGCATTGTTGAGGCGTTTGGCAAGCACCGCCTTCTCCGGCATTAGGAAGGCCGATGCGAAGCGTTGGGCCTGCTGCTCAGCCTCCTTGCCATGCGGAATCTCATGCTCCGGGTGAAGAACCAGATGGCCGAGCTCGTGCGCGGCATCGAACCTGCCGCGCTCCCCCGACTTTCTAGTATTAAGAATCACATACGGAGTTGTTTTCCAATAGAAGGAAAACGCATCGACTTCCAGACATTCATCTGCCAGAGAGAAAACCCGTACTCCGTGAGCTTCGAGCAGGTGAACGAGGTTGCCGATGGGAGCCACACCTAGGTCCCACAACCCTCGCACTCGTTCAGCAGCCCAGTCCGGATCTTTTCCGGTCAGGCTCGGGACGTCGGGAGCCGGCAGAAGAAAACGTTCTTCTATCCACTCGTTGATCATGATGGCGATGCGAGCAGCAGCCAAGGCAGTGTCCCGCTGTCCTGCGGTGAGCTTGCTGAGCGCCCGGAAGCTCACAGCTTCCACAGGGATCTCTTCGATCTCTGCCGCTGTGAGGAATGCCACAGGTACTCCCAACGCCTTGGCCAGCGTCTCTAGGGTCTTGGTGGTTAGTTGTCGTTCTTTACCTCGCCCGTTCTCGTAGTCCGACAGAGTTCGCGTGGTGATTCCAGTGACCTGTTCCAGGCGCACCAAGGTCATGCCTCGACGCTTTCGAGCCACTTTCAACCGCGATGGGGTAAATGAATGTTTATCAGTCATAGTGCCGTCTTTCACCCTATCGGGCGTCAGCGGCGCTCAACGGCAACGTCGAAGCCCTGCCCGTCCTCGTCGCGCTCGTCGTCGCCGATTGACACGTCCTCGAAGGTGTAGAACGGGACCAGGATCCGCTCCGTCCAGCGGCTTACGTATCCCTGCGGGGTGATCTCGCCAGGCAGGGAAAGCTCAGCCGCGATGCCGCGCACGGTGACGTGGTAGAGCAGGATCCAGGTAGCGCGCGGTGCCTCTGCGGCGTCATGCAGCTTCGGACCGACCTCGGCCTCGACAAAAAACAACGGCAGCTGCTCGTTGTCCTCGACGACCTTCTGGTACGTCGCCCCCTTGGCGTACTTCGTGGTGGGTGGAGCACCGGTCAGACAGCCAGTCTGGGAGTCGCCGGTCGTGGCGACGATCGCCAGCTCACCAGACGGGTCGATCGTGAGCGGCAGCCCGCCCGGGTTCTCGTACGTCCAGTCCTTGCGGCCCGTCCGGATACGAAAATGCTCGTTGATCCGCCCCCATCGGGCCATGCCAGGCATCACCCGGGGCGCCGCTTCCGACCATGCCCGCGCCTCACCCTGTCCAGCACTCAGGGCCGCGTGGATGTCGTCCACGGTCAGCCCTAGCTGCGTGAGCCGGTTGACCGCGGCGCCTTCCTTATGGATGACCCGTTGCATAGGCACCTCCTCTGTCTCGACTTCATGAAATCCTCCCTCACTTGAGGGCCAAAAACAAGAAGATCGACAAAGTGTCCCGGTTCGTTCTTCCATCGACGAAGGGTGTAGGTCTGGCGTGTGCACGACGACGGCCCCCAGAGAATGCTGTCCCAGACGGCGTGCAGAGGCTTGACAGTGCGACCATCCGGGTGGGCCAGGCGTGACCCTCGGCGACGGTCACGCGCTCCCTGGGTCAGGCAGCTGCCGGGTGTGATGTGCGCAATGAGCAAGGGCAGGACCTACCCGGTCCTGGGAGTTGATGAAGCCCATGCCGCTGGTCCAGACTTCTATAGGGCAGTAGCCAGTTCTTCCATACTCATCACGATGACATCAGCGCCAGCCGCCGCGAGCTGCTCCGCCTTGCCCGGTTTGTTGGCGTAGCCCACGGCGGTGATGTTCGTGCTCTTGGACGCCTGCATATCGGTCACCGAGTCGCCTACCAAGAGCGAGACGGCTGCATCCGCGTCGAGCTGGTCGAGTGCTTGCAGGACGAGATGAGGGTTCGGCTTCATGAGCCCCGGGTCAGGGTCCATCCGGGCCGAGATGAGGTCAACGGCCGTTAGAAGCCCATGCGCCCCCAAGAATGCGGTGACAGCGGCTACCGAATTGTTGCTGACCACAGCAACCGACTTGTTTGCTTCCCCCAATCTCCGAATGAGATCGGCAGCGCCCGGCGTCAGTCTTGCGGTCGCTGCCGCTTCAACTTCCAGATCAGTCAGCGCGTTAAGCGTCGCATGATTAAGGTCCTTGCCGAGATCAGCGCTGAAGCGGAAAACCTCCATAGGGTCGTCCTCTTCCTGCACGCTCTGGGGCAAGTCCACTCCGGCAGCCTTAAGCATTATGCGCAGCCTGTCAGCGACTTCCGGCGCGGGGAATCCGGCGAAGACATCACAGATCGGCCCGTCGAAGTCGAGAAGAACGTACCGGGCGCTCTGCATCACATCCCGTACGGCCTGCGGTCCTGTTCGCGTTGTCACGGGATCTCTCTCGCCACAGTGGTCCACATATTGTCGAACCACATGCGGGACTGGTTGACGAACTGCCCGGAGGTGGAGTCTCCCCCGTCGCTCACAGCGAAGTGGAAAAGCTCTGCGTCTTTGCCACCCATGTCGTAGATAGCCCGCGGCTCCCCGCCAAGCGTGACGGTGTGCTCAAAGACCGGATAGAAGCCAAAGAATACCTCTTCGCCATTGAGAACGTAAAGCTTGAAACGCGGGGGTTCCCCATTGATCCGAACCTCTGCTGAGGCAGCCTTGACGAGGCCAAGATCTCGCAACTCCTGTACGGAATCGACAATGGCCTGAGCATGTCGCGATGAAATCCGCTCCATGCGCTTTCTAATGAGCGGCTCATCTTCAAGATTGTCCGCCCTGACCGGTAGAGACCAAGGACGGCTTGTGTCAGGTACGAGCATTCGGATCGTGATGCTCTCGGGAACCAACCGGCCGGTACGGATGCTGTCGAGCGGTTCCTGAATCGCGCCGTGCAAGGTCTCTCCGGAGAACCCGGCGAACTCGATCGAGACGTCAGGCTTCTTGAATGCCTGCTCGATGTGTGGGCGGAGTCCGACCGGCCGCGCGGTGCGCTCCCGTACGAACACGCCACTTCCCTGACGAGAGATCACAAGCCCCTCATCCCGGAGCTCGCGGATGGCCTGCTGCACGGTCATGCGGGCAACGCCGAAGCGCTTGGCCAGCTCGGGACCAGAGGGAAGCTTCTCGCCTGGCGTGAACTTCCTGGTCAGGATGGCGGCCCTCAGCTGGTGAGCCACCTGCAAGTAGGGCGGGCGCGGGTCATCTGGATCTAGTTCCACGCAGTAAGACTACTGCTACCTGCCCAACATTTCTAAGCAAGTTAGCCATGCCCCTTGACATGACTAGCCAAGCCAGACAGCATTGCACTTATCCAACCTGCCTAGCAAAGTTGGGCAAGTGGAAGCGGCAGGTCAGAGGCATTCAAGCTGCCGAACCAGCTCATCCCGCCCCCTCAAGAGAGGCGTTATCACCATGCTTCCACCCCCGAAGCCCCGTCGTCTTCTCCCGTTCCTGCTCATGGCTCTGGCGCTGTTCTTCATCGTCCGGGAGCCCGCCCACGCCGCGCAGTTCGCGACGAGCGCTTTCACCGGCCTGCTGGCGGTGACCGACTCGCTGGTGACCTTCGCCAGCGCTCTCGGCTGATTCGCCCAAACGAGAGGGAGCGGCCCCCATCTGCCAGGACATGGGCCGCTCCCGAACTCCCCGAAAAGGAGCACCACCATCATGACCCACAGGTCCATCAGGAAGAGGACCGCGAGCGGTTCTCCCTGGTTGCCGCCGGGCACCGCGAGCACCTGGGTGTGCCGGTGCGGCGGCATCAACCCGCGTACCTCGACGACGTGTCAGAGGTGCCGGCGATGACCTCCCTGTCCACGCTGCGCCGCGTCTACCTCGCTCAGAAGGCGCATCGGAAGGCGTTGCGGGTGGCGATGTTCGCCGCCGGACCGGCCTGCGACGACACCACCGCCGACCTGTTCACCGCTCCCGACGCCTTCGAGTCCGAGCCGGACGCGGTGCGCGAGGAGCGGGAGGCCGCGGCCAAGCAGATCTGCGCTGCCTGCCCGGCCCGCGCCGAGTGCCTGGCCTACGCCTTGTTCACCCGCCCCACCGAGGGCGTGTGGGCGGGACTGACCGCCGAGGAGATCCGCGCCCTGTCCCTGTATCGCCGCTCCCCGGCCGGCAGCGGACAGGAGGTGGCCTGACATGGCGCGCTTCTTCTGCCTGGACTGCCGTTCCCGCTCGGCCAGCGCCATCGGTTGCCGCCGCTGCGGCACCACCACCGGCCGTCAGGTGCAGCGCTGCCCCGTCCACGGCGCCCGCTGCCAAGCCGCCTGCCGGCTGTGCCGCACTCTCGCCCGTTCTCAGTCCATCTGACCTGTAGGAGATCGACATGTGCACGACATACACCCACCCCGACGTCCTCACCCGGGGCATCGCCGAGGGATGGGCCGAGACCGAGACCGACCCCACTCGCATCGACTGGGCCGCCCGCCAGGCCGGCGCCGCGATCCCGTTCCGCGTGGTCAACGGCCGCCCGGTCAGTCCTGGTGCGCCGACCGGTATCCGCTACGGCCGCGGTGAGCTGGGCCACTGGGGCGAGAAGCAGGCCGCCGACGCCCTGGTCTTCGCCCGCACCTGCGGTGGTGGCCGGTGGTTGTTGATGGTCGAGCGCGACGACGGCCACGGCTGGGCGATCCCGGGCGGCTGCCTGGACCCCGGCGAGGACGCGCTGACCGCGGCGATCCGCGAGCTGGAAGAGGAGACCGGCCTGTACCTTCCCGGCGCGTCCTGGACGGTGTACCCGGTGCGGGTGGTGCCGGACCCGAGGGCGACGGACGAGGCGTGGATGGTGACCACGCCCGCCGTGGCCGAACTGGGCCTCGTCGACGAACTCCCCGCCGTCACCGGAGCCGACGACGCCCGCCGCGCCGCGTGGGTATCGGCCCACACCTACCCCGTGCTGGAGGCGCACCTGGAGACGGCCTACGCCGGGCGGGTGTTCGCCGCTCATGAGGACATGCTGCGTGACCTGCTCGACCTGTTCGACCCCTGGTCCGCGCGGGTCCACCACCGCGACAACGGCACGCTCGTCCTGCCCTCGCCCACCGGGGCGGGTGCGTGATGGCCGTATTCGCCGCCGTCTTCGTCGCCCTGTTCGCCGCCCACTCGGTGGGGGATCACTGGGTGCAGACCCACCACCAGGCGTGCGCCAAGGGAGCGCCCACCGCCGCCGGACGGCTGGCCTGCCTGCGGCACGTGGCCACCCTCACCGCCACCAAGACCGCCGCCCTGGCCGCGCTCGCCCTGGTGACCGGCCTGACCCTGCACCCGATCGCGCTGCTGACCGGCCTGGCGGTGGATGCCCTCTCGCACTACTGGGCCGACCGGCGCATCCCCCTCGCCCGGCTGGCCGAGACCCTCGGCAAGGGCGACTTCTACCGCCTCGGCGCCCCCCGCCCCGGCACCACCGACGCCCCGCACCTGGGCACCGGCGCCTACGCCCTCGACCAGTCCTGGCACATCGGCTTCCTGTTCATCGCCGCCCTCATCATCGCCGCCTGAAAGGCAGGTGAGACCCATGCCCGTCCACAACCACCACGGCCCGGTCACGATCACCAAGAACGGCCAGATCATCATCGACGGCCGGCAGGTCGGCATCACCGCCCTGCCCCTAGACAGCATCGCTCCCGAGGTCAACGCCATCGACACCGACGAGGAGGACTGAAACATGATGACCACCCCCACCCCCGAGCCATCCCCCGACGACGTCGCGCGTGGCCTGGCCGAGTTCGAACGCCACCTGGCCGAGCAGGTCCCCACCCTCCCTGAAGCGCTGCCGGTGGAGAGCGGCGGGGAGACCAAGCGCGTGCAGCGGTTGCGCGCCGAGGTCGCCGAAGCCCACCAGCTTGCCGCCTTGCAGGGTGATGACGCGCCGCTGCTGCTCGACACCGCCAAGGTGCGCAAGCGCCGCAAGCAGGCCCGGGAAGCGGCCCGGCTGCACGAGCTGGGCC
This sequence comes from Streptosporangium sp. G11, assembly GCF_051192615.1. Classification (NCBI taxonomy): domain Bacteria; kingdom Bacillati; phylum Actinomycetota; class Actinomycetes; order Streptosporangiales; family Streptosporangiaceae; genus Streptosporangium; species Streptosporangium sp. G11. The sequence continues at coordinate 10,931 of NZ_JBPJUQ010000102.1, read as the reverse complement.
AAGACCCGGCGATGCGCGCCTGGCAGGCCGCCCGGATGCGGCGGCTGCTGGTGGCCGTCGCCATGGTCTCGCTGACCCTGGCGCTGGCCTGGTCCACGGCCGGCGTCCAGGCGTTCGCCGCCGAAGACGCCCCGGCCTGGTCACCCGCGTGGATGTTCGCCTGGCTGGTCGAGCCGTTCATGAGCATGGCGCTGCTGTTCGTGGTCGGCGCCCGCGCCTACCTCGCCACCCGCGGCCAGCCGATCATCTCGCGCACCCTGGTACGGATCGAGGGGTTGTTCCTAGCGCTGACGTTCGGCATGAACGTCTGGCCCTACCTGCCCTGGTCCCTGCCGCAGGGGGAGACGTTCAAGGTCTCCGGAGTGGTGCTGCACATCCTCGGCCCGACCATCGCGGTGGCCATCGTTCTCGCCCTGCCGATCGTTCTGAGCGCGTTCGCCGCGCTGGATCACAGCCAAGGAGGAGGGGGGCTTACTGGCCTTACGTACAGCGCAAACGCCCATGATCCGGTAAGGGCACCCGGGCCGGACGTGGCCCGCCTGATCGACCGGGCACGGACGCTCATCGCCGCCGGAGAGCTTCCGGAACTCCCCAGCGCCTACCGCCTTCAGCGCGCGCTGCGGTGCGGCATGGACGACGCCCGTGTCGTCCGCGACGCCCTCGTCAAGGAAGCGACATGACCCACCACCCCAGCACCGACACCCCGCCAACCATCTCTGTGAGAGGAGAAGAAACCCGATGACCACGAAGATCCCGCCCACCCACCCCGTCACCCCCGGAAGCATCTGGCGCGACCGCCGCGACCTATTCGGCACGCGCACGCTACGCGTGGAGCGCATCGAAGACGGACGCGCCGTCTGCACCACGCTGACCAACTCCTACGAGGTACAGCGGCAACTCACCCTGGCCGCCAAACGCCCCCAGGACAGCCCGCTGCACAACACCCGCGACATGCGCGGCTTCACCACGCGCATCCTGCTCGACCGCTTCCGCCCCACCGCCCACGGCTTCGACCTCATCACCACCGACGCCGAGACCCCCGACCGCACGTCGTCCCCGAACCGTCCTGACGGGACGCGGCCCCACTCCGCCAAGAACGTGGCCGCGCCCCGCAACCCCGCCCACTGCAACGCACACGAGGTGACCTCATCATGACCGACATCCCGACCGAGACCAACGGCCACCGCCCGGAATGGCCCTTCGACCTCACCCCCATCCCCCAGCAGGGCCGACCCGCCGCCGACAAGCCGCCCGCCGACGTGGCCGAGGTGGTATCCCTCGACACCGCCCGCGAGCGCCGCCACCCCTACCCGCTCACCCCCGCGGCCCCGGACCAGGACGTCCCGGTGTTGCAGGGCGAGGTCATCCGGGTGGACCTGCCCGGCGGAGTCGACCGTGACTGGCGGGCCGAGCTGGAGGAGAAGAACCGCACCCGCCGCCCGGTCGTCCCGCTGTGGCTGCGCTCGCGCACCGAGGCTCTCGACACCCTGACCTGGGCGGGCCAGTACGGCGCCTACGTGGCCGGCTACCAGCTCACCCGCACCCCGCTGTACGCCGGACGGCTGGCCGCCCGCTCCCCACGCGGCCTGGCCCGCCTCATCTACAGCATGGTCCGCTGGACCCTCGACCTGGAAGGCGAGCCCGTCCGGCTGACCGCCGTACAGAAAGCCGACCCCGAGGCATACCTGAAACTGAGCAGACAGCGCGACTCCCGGGTGCGGATGCGGGTGTGGGTGACCGGTGCCGCGCTGGTCACCCTGCTGATCCTCTCTCTCATCGTCGCGTCCGCGCCCACCGTCGCGCAGTGGTCGGCGCTGGCCGTGGCGCTGGCCGTGCTGGGCGTCATCGGCCGGCCCGCCGACCGCCCTCTGATCGACCGTGCGGTGCTGCCGACCCGGGTGGAGAAGCTCACCAGCGACATCGTGGTGCGCGCGCTGACCGTGCTGGGCGTGTCCGGGCTGAACGCCAAGGCCGATGTCACCTTCGTGGCGCCGATCACCCGCGAGGGTCCCGGCTGGCGCGCCGATGTGGACCTGCCCTACGGCGTGACCGTCACCGACGTGATGGACAAACGCAAGGAACTGTCCGGAGCACTGCGCCGCCCGCTGGGCTGCATCTGGCCCGAAGGCGACTCCTCCGTACACGAGGGACGACTGATCCTGTGGGTCGGTGACAAGGACCTGTCCAAGACCATCGTCACCTCACCCCTGCTCAAGGCCACCTCGCACGATGTGTTCAAGGGCATCCCGTTCGGCAACGACCCCCGTGGACGGCTGATCACGGTGCCGATCATCGAGCACAACATCCTGATCGGCTCGCTGCCTGGCCAGGGTAAGACCGCCTCGGTGCGGGAGCTGGCCGCCGGCATCGTGCTCGATCCCACCCCCGAGCCGTGGTTTCACGAGCTCAAGGGCTCCGGTGACCTGGACCCGTATGAGAAGGTCTGCCACCGCTACGTCTCCGGCATCGATGACGAATCCATCGCTTATGCCGCCACCTCGCTGGTGCTGCTGCGCAAAGAGGTCATGCGTCGGGCTGGGGTGCTCAAGACGCTGCCGCCGGACCTGTGCCCGGACCGCAAGGTCACCCGGGCCATCGCCGACAAGCGCTCCCTGGGCCTGCATCCGCTGGTGTGCATCATCGACGAGTGCCAGAACCTGTTCGCCCACCCCAAGTACGGCAAGCAGGGCGGCGAAGACGCCGAGTTCGTCATCAAACTGGGCCGCGCCCTGGGCGTGGTGCTGATCCTGGCCACCCAGCGCCCCGACAAGGACAGCCTGCCCACCGGCATCTCCGCCAACGTGTCCATCCGGTTCTGCCTGCGGGTGGCCGGCCAGATCGAAAACGACATGATCCTGGGCACCTCGGCCTACAAGAACGGCATCCGCTCCACGCTGTTCGTCCCCGGCCCTCCGAAGGACGGCGGCGACGCCGGCACCGGCTACTTGGTCGGCGCCACCCCGATGCCCAAGGTCGTCAAGGCCGCCTACCTCGACACCCCCAACACCCAGCTCATCGCTGATCGGGCGTACGCGCTGCGCAAGGCCGCCGGAACCCTGTCCGGCCAGGCCGCCGGAGAGCAGCCCGAGGCCACCGCCCCCGCCTACGACCTGCTGGCCGACATCGCTGCCGTGCTGGCCGCGGATGAGACCAAGGTGTGGAACGAGATCGTGGTGGACCGCCTCGCCGAGCTGCGGCCCGATGTCTACGGGCCGTGGGCCGAGCAGGAGGGCGGCGCCAAGACGGCTCAGCTCACCAACGCGCTCAAGCCCTACGGCATCAAGTCGGGTCAGGTGTGGGGCACGCCCAAGGAGGGCGGTAAGGGCGCCAACCGGATCGGTATCGTCCGCGACGACATCCTGAACGCCATTACCGAGCGTGATGGAAAGAAGGGGTCCGGCGCCGTCTCCTGAGCCCGGATTCGCCTCTAGGTCTAGAGGCTCACCCCTCTAGACCTAGAGGCCCCGCTAGACCCCTATCCGCTGACCTGCCAGCGACCTAGCGCCTAGAGCGCCACCTGCGAAAACCCCGAAAACGGCCCCGGAGGCCACCATGGCAACCGCCATCGTCCTGCTAGGACTCTGCCTACTCGCCGTCACTCTCTGCTACATCGGCCGATGCCTGATCTCCCCGTGGGGGACCTGCACCCGGTGCCGGCCCGGCGGCAAGAACCGCACCTGCCGCCGCTGCAACGGCACCGGAATGCGCCCCCGCCTCGGCTGGCAACTGTTCGTCCACTTCCGCCGCCTGCACCGCAACGGCACCCGCTAACTCACCCGAACGGAGACCACCTGCCATGACCGTCCCGACCGCTCTACCCGCCGGCACCCATTCCCGCACCGTCACCACGACCATGAGCGGGCGGGAGCTACGCCTGTTCTTCGGTGCCGTCCTGCCGCACGCCAGCACTGACGACACCCTCCCGCCGATCACCATGCTTACCCTCGACGTCGCCGGCGGTGTGCTGCACGCGCTGGCCACCGACCGCTACACCCTCGGCATCGCCCGCCACCCGCTCCCATCGGGCACCCCCGGCGCGTTCACCCTGGGCGTGCCGGCCGCCGCGGTGCGGGCCGTCATCAGCCACATCAAGCTCCGCGCGAGCGTGGAGCTCACCCTCAGCGCCGAGGCACTGACGATCGACCAGTTCGACCCGCAGGTCCGCTACCACCTGCCCGCCTCCGATGCGCGCCCGGTCCTGCCCGACTGGCGCACCTGGCTCGCCGAGCGACTGACCGCCACACCCGAACCGGTACTGACCGCCGCCCGAGGCATCGTGCTGAACCCCACCTACCTGGCCCGGTTCCGCTCCGCCCCCCGCGACGGCCTGGGCATCGAGATGCGCCCCGCCGGACGCTGCATGGTCATCACCTGCGGCACCCACTTCCTGGGCCTGGTCATGCCCATGGACCTGAGCAAAGTCCACGCCGAGGCCCCCGACCCGCTGACCGGCTGGCTGCCCACCCCGCCCAGCAGCAGGCAGAACGCCGCATGACCACCACAACCACCCCGGCCAACCACCGAACCGGAGACCTCGCCATGACCACCCCGCCCACCATCACCCGCCACACCGCCGCCATCCTGCTGGCCCTGGCCGCGGCCTTCACCCTCACCGCCTGCCAGCCCGCCGAGTCCGCGTGCGCCGCCGCGGTGGCGATGGCCACCCCGCCCGAGCCGATCGAAGACGGCACCTACCGCGACGGCACCCACGACGACAGCGAGATTCCTCCAGAGCCGATCGAGGACGGCAGCTACCGCGACGACAGCGAGCAGCAGGCCGAGCGCGACCAGGCCCCGCCCGAGCCGATCGAGCGCGACCGCGACAAGCCCGGCGACGACGCGAAGGGCTGCTGACCATCCATGACACGGCCCCGGCGCATAGCCGGCAAGCACACCGCCGGGGCCGCTCAGCCACCCACCAACACATCGATGGAGGCCACCTCATCATGACAGCCATCCTCAGCTACCACGGCAAGCGCTACCGCCTGTACGAGGGCCGAATCCTGCTCAACTGGCACAAGCCCGCCCGGCCCGTTCTGCACCACCGCGAGGGCTGCGTGCTGTGCTGCCGGGTGCGCGTCACCGCCGGCCCCGGCTCGCCACCGCGCCACCCCAAGGACTGCACCCACTGCATGACCTGGACCGGTCCGCGCCCCGACCCGTGCTGGTCATGCGGCAAGACCGCGCACTACCTCGATGATGACGACCGCCCCACCCACAAGACCTGCCTGGAAATCGCCATCACCGCCGCTGCTCTCGCCCAGAGCGGCCCGGCCACGATCGAAGGGCGCGCCGCATGAGCGTCCCCAACCGCCAAAGCGCGCGCCGGATTCTGCTCACCGGCTCCCGCACCTGGACCGACACCGCAACGATCCGCGCCGCCCTGGCCGAGCACTGGGGCGACGGCACCGCCGTCCTGGTCACTGGCGCCTGCCCGCGCGGCGCCGATGCCATCGCCGAAACTCTCTGGGCCGAGCAGGGCGGGCACGTTGAACGCCACCCCGCTGACTGGGATGCCCACGGCAAGCGCGCCGGCATCCTGCGCAACGCCGACATGGTCGCCCTCGGCGCTGACCTCTGCCTGGCCTTCATCCGCGACGCCAGCCCCGGCGCCACCCACGCCGCCCACCTGGCCGAGCGCGCTGACATCCCCATCTGCCGTTACCCGCACCCGGAAGGGAAACCCGCCATGCCGAACACCGGGCCGAGCACCGGTCTGCTCCGCTACGCGCTGGCCGCCGCCGCTCGCGGCTGGCACATCTTCCCGCTCACCCCCCGCGACAAGCGCCCCGTGCGCGGGTTCACCGACTGGGAGCGCCACGCCACCACCGACCCCGACCAGATCCGCCGCCTCTGGTCGCGGGCGCCGTTCAACATCGGCATCGCCTGCGGCCCCTCCGGTCTGGTGGTGCTCGACCTGGACATGCCCAAGCCCCGCCAGGCACCCCCGCCCACCTGGCACCTGCCCGGCATCTGCGACGGCTCCGCCGTCCTGACCCGCCTGTGCGAGCAGGCCAAGCAGGACCGCCCAGACGACACCTTCACCGTGTTGACCCGCCGCGGCGGCGCGCACCTGTACTTCACCGCCCCCGCCGGCGTGCAGCTGCGCAACACCAGCGGTGCGCTGGGCTGGCTCATCGACACCCGCGCATCCGGCGGCTACGTCGTCGGCCCCGGCAGCTACGTCCACCTGCCTGACGGCGCCGGCGGTTATCACGTCATCGACTCCCGCGACCCCGCGCCGCTGCCCCACTGGCTCACCGCCCGGCTCGCGCCCCCCGACCCGCCGCCGGCCGGCCCCACCGCGGCGACCCTGCTCGGCCAGGGGCAGCGGTCCACCCGTTATGCGCTGGCCGCGCTGCACAGCGAGGTGCAGCGGGTGAAGACCACCGCGCCCGGTGGCCGCAACCACGCCCTCAACACCGCCGCGTTCGCCCTGGGCCAGCTCATCGGCGCCGGCCTCCTGCCCCGCCCGCTCGCCGAAGACGCCCTACACGCCGCCGGACAAGCCGCTGGCCTTTCGGCCTGGGAAGTACTGCCCACCGTGCGCTCTGGTCTGGACGCCGGCCAGCGCCGCCCCCGGCACGGCGCAGCATGACCACCCCTCACACGGTGACCGACGCTACCGAGCACGAGTTCACCCAAGTGCGGCACGTGGTCATGATGAGCGGCGGTATCGGCTCCTGGGCCACCGCCCGCCGCGTCATCACCCAGCACGGCGCCGCCTCCACCGTCCTGCTGTTCGCCGACACCCTGGTCGAAGACCCCGACCTGTACCGGTTCCTCAACGAGGCCGCCACTCAGCTTGGTGCCCGGCTGGTGCAGGTGGCCGATGGCCGTACCCCCTGGCAGGTCTTCCAGGACGTGCGCTTCATCGGCAACTCCCGCGTCGCCCCGTGCAGCAAGTACCTCAAGCAGGTGCCGTGCCGCCAATGGCTCGAAGAGCACACTGACCCGGCTACGACCACGGTGTATGTCGGCATCGACTGGACCGAGACCCACCGCCTGCCCGCGATCGAGGCCGCCTACCAGCCCTGGGCCGCCCGCGCTCCTTTGTGTGAGCCGCCGTATGCCAGCAAAGATGACCTGATCGCTGAGGCTAACGCCGTTGGCCTGGCCACTCCGCGCCTGTATGAGCTGGGATTTCCGCACAACAACTGCGGTGGCGCGTGCGTGCGCGGTGGCCAGGCGCAATGGGCGCACCTGCACAACGTCAACCCCGAACGCTTCACCACCGAGGAAGCCCACGAACAACAACTGCGCGCCCACCTCGGCAAAGACGTGGCCGTCCTGCGCGAGCGGATCGGCGGGATTACCTACCCGTTGCCGTTGATCGAGCTGCGTCAGCGCATCACCGGCGGCGCCGTCGACACCACCGACTGGGGCGGATGCGGCTGCTTCACCGAAACCGACACCGACACCAAACCCGAGGCCGCGACCGCGACCGCGAGTGTGACGGAGAGCCCCGTGCAGCCGACCCCGCCCCCTCCTGCCATGCCGGCCGGCTACCGGCCGCCCTGGGACAAGCCGGTTCCCCTCGGTGCCCGCGGCGCGCTGCCCGTCTTTCCCACCTACGTCTTTCCGCCCTGGCTGGCTGACTTCGTTGCCGCGCTGGCCGACGAAACTCAAACCCCGCCCGATCTGGCCGGCTGTATCGCGCTAGCTGCCATCTCTACTGCCGCCGGCGGACGCGCCCTGATCAACGTCCGCGGCACCTGGAGCGAGCCGGTCAACATCTACACCGTGGTCGCCATGCCCCCCGGCTCCCGCAAAAGCCCCGTGTTCCGCGCGATCACCACCCCGCTGCTCGCCGCAGAAAACCTCCTCCAAGAGCAGATCAAACCGCAGATCACCGAAGCCCGCATCGCCCAAAAGGTCGCCCAGGAAGCCGCCGAGAAAGCCACCCACAAAGCCACCACCGCCCGCGGCGACAGCGCCCCCACTGCGCTGGCCGAGGCCCAAAGCGCCGCCCTGGCGGTGGAGCACATCACCGTTCCGATTGCCCCCCGGCTCGTGAGCGATGATGCCACCCCCGAAACCGCCACCACCTTGCTGACCGAGCAGGGCGGGCGCCTGGCCGTGCTCTCGGCCGAGGGCGGCATCTTCGCTACCCTCGCTGGCCGCTACTCCGGAACCCCCAACCTCGATCTGTTCCTCAAAGGCCACGCCGGCGACCTTCTCATCGTCGACCGACGTGACCGCCGCGAACGTGTCGACAACCCCGCCCTCACCCTCGGCCTGGCCGTCCAACCCGAGATCATCACTGAGATCGCTAAATCACCCGGCTTTCGCGGTAGAGGGCTGCTGGGCCGCATCCTCTACAGCCTGCCGCCCTCCAACGTCGGATACCGCCGCATCGACTCACCCCCCATCCCCGACCTCATCTCCGCTACCTACGCCGCGAACCTGGAACGCCTCGTGCTGACCATGCACGGCTGGGAAGATCCCGCCCGCCTCAACCTCAGCCCCGAGGCCGCTGAGCTGTTCACCGCCCAGCGCGAACGCACCGAACCACGGCTACGACCCGAGAGCGGAGACCTGGGTCACATCGCCGACTGGGCCGCCAAATTCGACGGCGCCGTTGCTCGCCTGGCGGGACTGCTGCATCTGGCCGGCCACATCGACGACGGATGGCGCCGTCCCATCGGAGGCGACACCATGGCCGCCGCCATGGAACTCGGCGAGTACTTCACCACCCACGCCCTCGCCGCCTTCGACGCCATGGGCACCGACCCCGACCAAGAAGCCGCCCGCACCCTCCACGAATGGCTCACCCGCACCCGCTCCGAACGCTTCACCGTCCGCGAAGCATTCACCGCTCTCCCGCGCAACCGCTTCCGTAAGGTCGCCGACCTCGAACCTGCCCTCGACTTGCTAGAGCAGCTCGGTTGGATCCGCCGGGAGCCCGAACCGCCTCGCCTTGGCCCCGGCCGGCGTCCTTCCCTGCGCTACGCCGTCCACCCCGACCTATGCCACCCATAAGGAGACACCACCTATGGCTACGGCCAACCCCAGTAAGAAACTCACCGTCCCGGAAGTCTGCGAAGAGCTCCGGATTAGCCGAAGCACCTTCTACGACTGGCGCGCAAAGGGACGCGCACCCAGGTGCATCACGCTCCCGAACGGAAGTCTTCGCGTCCGCCGTACTGACCTGGACCGCTGGCTGAACGAGCGGGAGGATCTCGCCGCCTGATGAACAACACCACTTATGACGTCCGCTTCTGGAAGACCAAAACCTACAAGGGCAAGAAGGTCACCACCCACACCGTTCGGTGGGTTGTGGGGGGCAAAGAGCGGAAGGAGCCGTTTCGCGCGGCGGCGCAAGCTGAGAGCTTCCGCGCTCGTCTGATGACGGCCGCTCGCGCCGGTGAGGCATTCGATCTGGGGACGGGACTGCCGCTCTCGTGGCGTCGCGAGGAATCCGCCCTGACCTGGTACACCTTCACGGTGGCCTACGTGGACATCAAATGGCCTTACGCCTCGCCCAACCACCGCCGCGGAATCGCCGAAGCACTCACCGACGCCACCGAGGCGCTTTTCACCAGTGAGAGCGGCGCGCCGTCGCGGGACGTATGCCGTGCCGCCCTGCGCTGGACCTACAGCACCCGCGTGCGGAACAACGGAGGGCCACCCGCTGATCTTTCCGAAGCACTTCACTGGCTAGAACAGCACACCATCCCGCTCAGTGCGTTTAACGAGCCCGGCAAGGGGGCTGTGCTCGCGCGGGGGGTACTGGACAGGATCAGCCGCACGAAAGCCGGGGAGTTGGCCGCGGGCAACACGGCCAATCGCAAGCGGATGGTGCTCAATAACGCGATGGAGTACGCCCGGGAGATTGGAGCGCTGCCGGCCAATCCGCTCAAGGCCGTGAAGTGGGTCCGGCCTCGGACTTTGACCGCGGTGGACCCTCGCACGGTCATCAATATCGAGCAGGCTCGACGCTTCCTCACTTCCGTGCGGAAACACAGCGGACGCGGGGAGCGCATGGAAGCGTTCTTCGGCTGCATGTACTACGCCGCGCTCCGCCCGGAGGAAGTCGTGGATCTCCGCCGCACGCACCTGGTGAGCCTGCCCGATGACGGCTGGGGAGAAATGCGGCTCACCAACGCCGAGCCACGAGCTGGAAGCCGCTGGACCAACAGTGGCCAGCCGCGGGAGCGGCGCGCGCTCAAGCACCGCGCGGAAGGCGAGACGCGCCCGTTGCCGATCCATCCTGAGTTGGTTGATCTCCTGCGAGCACATCTCAAGCAGTTTGGTACCGGCCCGGACGGACGCGTCTTTGTCGGCCCTCGCGGCGGGCAGATGACCGATCGCGCCTATCTCAAGGTCTTTCACGAGGCCAGGACAAAGGCATTCACCGAGGAAGAAGGGGCTTCGCCCCTCATGGAGGTGCCCTACGCCCTTCGACACGCTGCCGTGTCCACGTGGCTCAATGCCGGCGTTCCCGCGCCCCAGGTCGCCGAGTGGGCGGGGCATAGCGTGGATGTGCTCCTACGTGTGTACGCCAAGTGCATCCACGGGCAGAGCGGGGAGGCGATGCGCCGGATATGGGACGCAACTAAGCCGTGAAAACTTGGCCGTGTATTGGCCGTAGCGAGCCGTAGCTACCCGTTGAGAGTCGGGGACAGCCGGACATACGAGAACAGCCCTCGCACCGCGTTTCCGCTGGTGAGAGGGCTGTTTCTGCTGGTGTGGCAGGTGCAGGACTTGAACCTGCGTAGGCTGAGCCGACGGTTTTACAGACCCACCGCGAGAAAAGTCTGACCTGCGCCTATGCAGGTTCGTACGCCTTCACGGGAACGCATTGGGAATGAACGGCCCGGTTACCCCGAGACGCGACGCCCCACCTGCAGAGAGCCCTTTTCATCTTGAGTAGCGGCCCTCTTCGACGAGCTGCAGGACGAGAATCGCTTGTACGAGTGCGGTCGCAC
>NZ_JBPJUQ010000101.1:0-21979 GCF_051192615.1 Streptosporangium sp. G11 | reverse complement strand
GGCCTGCCGTAGCGCCGTCCCGATGATTCGCCGGATCCGGTCCCGGGCCGGCGGCTCGATCCGCTCTTCCCGCAGATGCGCCAGACCCGCCGGATCTACCGGGAGCTGGAGCGGCACGACGGGCTGACCCGGCGGCAACTCGAGCAGGAGTGGAAGACCGTCGAAGCCGCGATCCACGTCGTGCTGGACACCACCGACGACAAGTCGGGCAAGGCGGCAGGACAGGCTGCCCTGGACGCCGCTCAACAGATACGGGCGCGGTGGATCCCGGACGCGGATGACCTTCCGTAGGCCGCAGACGGACTGTTCGGGAGTGGGCACACCCAGGACGGCCCGAGCCGTCGGCCAGGCTTGCCCCAACGACGCTCTGCCCCTGACGAAATCAAGATCCGTGATCGAGCTCTGGCCCCGACAATGGGTGCGGACGAGCCACCGATAACGGGTCTGTACGGCATGTTGGGTGTCACCTATCTTGGGGGCGGATGATCAGGGAACGTTCCACGTCATATGAGGCCGAATGAAGAAGAATCCCCGGGCGACCTCGCCACGCACACTCGCCCCCGCGCCTCCCGACACGAAACCGGTCGTACGCCCGCACGCACCGTTGACCGGCGCGACGGGTGCGGACGGCGCGGACGGCGCGACGGGTGCGGACGGCCGCACGAACGATGTTCCCCCGGCCGCGCCGGACTGGGTCAAGTCGAAGCGCGATCTGCCGGCCCCGTCCGCCGCCTCCCAGGATGTTCCGCGGGACGCCACGCCGGCCCTGTCACTGACCTCGATGCTGTGGGACCTCGCGCAGGCACTGGAGGAGGGCCGGCTGGTCCCCCTGGAGGAGGCCTTCCCCGGGCAGTCGGAGAGGTTCCGCGAGCCCCCCGACCCCGGTTCCGACGACTACCAGCTCCGGCTCATGGAGTCGGAGCGGTACTACGCGATGCTCGACGTGGCCGGGTCGCTGCCGGCGGTGCTCGCCGATCGGCCGCTGGACATCCCGGCCGTCGCGAAGTTCATGAAGTCGGCGACGAGCGTTGAGGACGCCCAGATGATCGCGGCGGTGCTGGAGAAGGCCGCCGCCGGGGCACCCGCCCGGCGGGAGGCCGCCATCGCCGGGGCACAGCGGGAGGGGGAGCTCACGCTCGCTGAGCGGCGTGGCCTGCTCACGGACCTGCTCGGCGGGGGCCTGCCCGTATCCGAGGCCGCGCACGCCGCGCGCGTACGGATCCTGCAGGACACGCCGCTCGACCCGGAGTTCGAGAAGGTCGACGACCCGCTGCGCGCTCAGGCACGCGCCGCCCTGGTGGCGGAGTTCTCCGGAGTCACCCGCCGATGGCCGGGGATGCCGGCGGAGGAACGCGCCGGCGTCCTGAACAAGGCGGTGCGGCTCCACTGTGAGCGGCTGGGCATCCTGGGGCGCCTGCCCCGGATCGTGCTCGGCGAGGGTTCCGTCGACGTCGGTGACGGCGAGCGGTCCGTGACCGATCTGGCGGCGTTCGTCGACGCCCGCCTGACGATCGAGATGAACACCCGGACCCCGATGTGGGAGTCGTTCCCGCTGGTCGTCGAGGCCCTCGTGCACGAGAACACGCACAACTACCAGGGCTGGCTGATAGGCGAGCTGCGGGCCGGCCGACTCGATCCGGCGGACCCGCGATACCTGCAGGCCGAGCTGTTCGCGGTCAACATCGGCCGCGGGTACGTGCGCACCCGGCCCGGCGGCGGCGACCACCTGGCGTACCTGAACCAGCCCCTGGAACGGCAGGCGATGAAGGCCGGACTGGAGGCCAGGTACGCGTTCACCGGCGCCCTCCAGCAGGAGGGACAGGCACTCTTCGAGGTGGCGCTCGCCGCCTCCCCCCGTCCGCCCGAGGCGATGCTGCGGCGGTTCGGCGCGGCGCTCGAAGGCGAGGTCGCGGCCCCGATGGTCACCGCGATGGACCTCACCGCCCGGTACCTGGCGGCGAAGAACCCCGTCGAGCGCTTCAAGGTCGAGATCCTGCAGTGGCTCGACGAGCGGCCCGGTTTCACGGATCAGGAGCTCGCGCCGGTCCGTGCCCTGCTCGACTCCGGCCATCGGGAGGGCCCGCTCAGGCGGATGTTCGATACCCAGGCCCATGGCGCCGAGAGCGGCGCCTTCCAGCGGCTCAGGCTGGCCGCGGAGCGGCAGGACGGCCTCGCGGGCGATGCCGCCAAGGCGGCGCGGGCCGCCGCTGAGGACGCGGCCACGGCGGTGGCCCGCGCGCGAGACCTTGGCCAGGGGGTCATGGACGAGGCCGTCCAGTCGGCGGTCGCGGCCGCGCGGGCTCAGGCGGCCTCGGCCACCGAGCTCGCCGATGGCGCCGAGCAGGCCGCGGCGCTGGCCGCCGCCGCTGCCCGCAGTATCATCACCCACGCCGAGGCCGCCGCGAACGAGGCGGAGACGGCGGACGCGGCGGCTGAGGCGCAGCTGTTCCGCGACGCTGCGGCCGCCGCGGCCCGGGCCGCGCACGGGTACGCGGACCTCGCCCACGGGTCGATCGCGTACCTCGCCGCGACGACCCGCGCCGCTGGGGCGGCCAGGGCCGAGGTATTGGCACAGTCGCAGGCCGAGGCGGTGCGCGCGGCCGCGCGCGGCGCGAACGCGAAGAGCGAGGACCCGCGATGACCACCCCCGGAAGGCCGAGATCGCAGTCGGCTCCCGCCCTCCTGCAGACGACCAAGCGCGAGAAGTTGCGCTCTCCGGCACCCCAGATCCGCCCGGGGGAGGCGAATCCCGATGCCACGCCCCGCCCGGGCAGCGTCCGGACGCGCGGCCCGCAGACGCAGGAGGAGGCGGCCGCCTTCATCGACGGTGGGCAGGAGGGGTTGCACCCCCTGTCCCTCGACCGGAAGTTCTCCCTGCTGAGCTCGATGGCGTCGGAACCCGACCCCGTCGGCCGGTACTCGTCGCAGTTGGGCAGCCTCTACCGGAGCATGAAGACGCTCGACCCCGGCTTCGCGGAGGACGACAGGCTCAGGCAGTCGCAGGTCTTCGAAGCGGTCGCCGAGCAGTTGCCGGACGCGCCGCGCCGCTGGCGGAACGCCTCGACGAAGGAACGCGGGGACATCGTCCGCTCGATCCTCGAAGTTCAGTGCCAGGTGCTGGAGATGGGCCGAGACCGGGTGCCCACGGTGGAGCTCCTGGGGGACGGACCGGAGCCCATCCCCGGCAACAGCATGGGCCAGTACTTCGAGGCCGACAGAGTGCTCGAACTCATCACAAAGGCGCCCGGCTGGGAGGAATTCCACGAAGCGGTGAACACCGTGCTGCACGAGGGCACGCACAACTACCAGTACAGCCTGGTCGCCGATCTGGACGCGGGACGGCTGGCCGGTGACCCCAGGGAGAAGCAGGCCGGGGCGTTCAAGAGCAACTTCGCCGCGTACCTGAACGACGACGACGGCGGTGACCGGGAGTCCTACCTGTCGCAACCGGTCGAACTGCACGCGATGGCGGTGGGAGACGACGCACAGGTCTACTTCCTCGACCAGGCCCTCACGGCGGGCGTGGCGGTGTACGAGGCGCTGGAACAGGTGGGTGAGACGCCGGAGGCCGGCCGGATACAGGAGGAACTGCACGCGGCCATGAGCGGGAATTCGTCGTCGGCGATCTACCGGTTGATGGAGCAGGCGCGACGGTACCTGCCGGACGTGGAGCCCCGTCCCTCCGAGCCGGAGCGGCGTCTTCACCTGGTCGAGCGAGCGGCAGGCCTCGGCAGTGATCCGGGTGCCACGTCCGCCGATCGAAACAGGATCATTCCTCTGGTCACCGACCCGGTGCTGAGCGACGACGCGCTCGGTGACGCGCTGGCCGAGCTGGGCACGGAGATCCGCGCGCGAGGCCTCGCGGCCCACCGGGATCGGCTCTCGACCCGGTTCCTCGACGCGGACCACGCCGCCCTCTTCACCGACCTCGCCGCGTCCGTGATCCGGGACCTGGGCGGATCCGTCCCCGAGTCGCGGGAGACGGAGCGCGTCGAGGCGGAGATCAACCGGATCAAGGAGGCGCCGTACTACTTGAACCTGGCCTGGCTGGCCGGGGAGGCCGCCGCGGTCAGCGACAACGCCGAGAGCACGGCGGACCTCGCGCACGCGGCGATGGTGCGGAAACTGCGTGAGGCGGGACTGTCCGAAGAGGCGGAGGCGTGCGAACGCACCTACGCCGTCTACCGGCAGGCCAAGGAGAGAGAGCGTGCGGCCCTGACGGAGGTCGATCGCACGCGGCGGGTGCTCGGCGAGCTGATCGCGCGCCGCGGCCTGGCCACCATCCCGACCTGACCGGACCCCCGCTACGGTCAGCGCCGCCCGCTTTTGGGATACGACCGTATCCATTCATGAATGGATACGGTCGTATCCCAAAAGCGGGGGCGAGGTCACCATGCGCACACTCGACCGACCAGGGGTCCCGGTAGTAATGGCCCGGAACTCCTATGGCTACGGCGAGGGGCAGAGTAGGTGGTGATCCCGCGTTCTACCTGGGGTTCTCCAGGGCTCGGTGGATGATGCGGTGGATGGTGGAGCGTCCGGCGCTGTACTCGGTGGCAAGGTCGGTGAGGGAGACCTCGCCGTCGGCGTAGCGGCGGCGGATGGAGCGGCGGGCGGGTTCGGGCAGTTTGGGCTGCTTGCCCTGTAGATCCGTTCCTCGGGGACACCGAGCGCGAGGAGCTGTTCGGTCTGGGTAACGACGTCTTGTTCGTCGGTGGAGCAGCGCGCGTAGCCGACCCGTGTTCCGTTCACGCCTGCATGTGTTCCGGATAGGGCCCCTTTACCGGAACAGCTATACGGAACATCCTGACCTGTGGGTCCGTGCGAGCTGGGTGGTGTTCCGGTGGGAATCCCCTAACGGAACACCGATCGCGTTCCAAGCTGGAGCGAGGCCAACGCGGATCACGCTGAGCGGTCTGGGTCACGACGTGGTTCGGGGGTGGACATCGTGTAGGAACGCAGCTCGGGAACTCGCCATGCGATCGCGGCGACGGCCATGGTGGTCAGTAGACCTCCGATGCAAATCACTGTTCGGGGCCCGAGGAGCGACGCAGTGGTCCCGTGCAGCAAGTTCGCGAGCTGCGGTCCACCGATGAGGACAACGGTGAGCGCTCCTTGGATCCGGCCGCGCATGGCGTCGTCGGTAAGGGCTTGGGAGATGGCGTTGCGGAAGGTGCTGAGCACGAAGTTCACGGCTCCGCCGAGGACGAGTGCTGTCAGCGCGATCCACAGCTGCGCCGCCAAGCCGAGTGCGACCACAGTGATGCCCCACGCGGTAGCGGCTGCCGCCATGAGAGCGCCATGGCGGCGGGCGCGGGTGAAGGTGCCCGATAGGAGACCGACCGCGAACACCCCGGCTGGGTAGGCGGCGTAGAGCAGTCCCAGTGCCGGACCACCGCCAGCCGGGCCGCCGTAGGTGCGCTGGGCCAGTTCGGGGAAAAGTGCGATCGGCATGCCGAAGACCATCGCCGAGAGGTCGACCGCCAGCACTGCCACGAGCAGTCGGCTGGCGGCCAGGTACCGGAACCCAGCCAGGATCTGAGCGATGGTCGGATGATCCCCGCGGTGCGGTTCGGCCGGAACGTTCGATGCTCGGGCCGGCTCCAAGCGGGGCAACTTGGCGACGGCCCACACGACGGCCAGCAGCGCGAGCGCGTCGAACAGGTACAGGGTGCCGAGCCCGACGAGCGGGATCAGAAGGCCGGCGAGCACGGGGCCCAAGATCGACCCGGCGTAGCGGGCCAGCGAGTTGAGGCTGTTGGCCGCTGGGAGCAGTTCGACCGGGACGAGGCGGGGCACCACGGCACCCATCGTCGTCATGATCGATCCGAAGGTCAGTCCCTGGCAAGCCACCAGCATCATCAGGATCGGGACAGATCGGGCGTCCAGCACAGACTGAGTCCACAAGGCCGCGTAGGTCAACGTCAGGCCGCAGTGCGCGGCCAGGAGTATTGTTCGTCGGTCTCTGACGTCGGCGAGAGCACCTGTCCACAGAGCCGCTACCACCAGCGCGACGAACGATACGACGGCCGAGGCACCCACGGCCGCCGATGACCCGGTCATGGTGAACAACTGCGTCGGGATCGCGGCCAGGCTGAACGACCCGCCCACCGCGCACACCACCGACGCCACCCACAACCGCCGGAATGCGTCGACCCCCAGCGGCCGACGATCGACGATGATGCCGCGTCCTGCCGTGAGCCTAGGGGCGCGCATCACCGGCTGGGAACGTTCCGGACGGCATCCGCGGCGTCCAGCGGTACGACGTCGGCGACGACACAGGCGATGTTGTCGGGAGCACCTGCGGCGTACGCTTGCGCGATCAATGCGTCGAGTGCCTGCTGCGGGCCGTCCTCCTCGGTCAGCACCTTCTGCAGGGACGCGGCCGAGACGACGGCCGACAACCCGTCGGAGCACAAGAGGTAGCGGTCACCGGCAGCGGCCTGGTGAAGTGACAGGTCCGGATGCGTCCCGCCTGTGCCGGTCAGTGCTCGCACCAGCAGTGAGCGCTGCGGGTGTGAGGCCGCTTCATCGGGGGTCAGTCGTCCATCGTCGATCAGGGACTGGACGAAGGTGTGGTCATGGGTGATCTGGGAGAGCTCACCGTCTCGCAGGCGGTAGGCGCGAGTGTCGCCGATGTGCACCAGCGCCAGATGGGAGCCGGACCACAGCAGTGCGGTCAAGGTGGTGACGGCCTCGCCATCCGATGATGCTGCGGCGATCGTTCCGATCTCCGCGTCGGCATCGTCGACCGCGTCGGCCAGCGCGCCGAGGAGGTCTTCGGCGGGCATGGCGAGAGCCTCCAGCGGTTTGAGCGCCTCGATGGCGGTCGCGCTCGCGAGGTCTCCGGCCCCGCCACGGACGCCGTCGGCCACCGCCAGCAAGCGAGGGCCCGCATAGGCGGTGTCCTCGTTACTCGTCCGCACCAGTCCCGACTCCGAGCGGGCGACGTAACGGATCCCGAGCATGGTCGCGGAATCGTCCACAGAGCTGCCTCTTCCCGTCAGGTAGTCGACGAGGAAGTTCGCCAACCGGCCGCGAGCGGCGGTCTCGGCCAGGAACTGCTCCCAGTAGCCCGCGATCTCCTCGGCCGCTGTCTCCGCAGGTAGATCACACACACGCCGGATACGGGTCAAGGGCATGCCCAGACGCCGCAGCCAGGCGATCAACCGGGCTCGCTCCAACTGCTCCGGATCGTAGAACCGGTATCCCGAATCGCCATCCACGGCGGCCGGCAACAGGAGCCCGAGTTCGTCGTAGAGCCGCAGGGCCTTCGGCGACAGCCGAGCTGCCCGAGCGAACGCTCCGATCGTCAGCAGCTCCCGCACCACTCCTCCTCGTCCCGGCCACGATGACCGGTGTCAACGATGCTGGGGCTTCACCCAAGGGGAAGGTCAACAACATCACCACCCTTCCACGCGGCTCCCTGGCGATCACTACACGCTGACCCCGAGATCGAGACGGCTGTCCATGTCGAGGCGGAACCGGCCGTAGGGGTTAACGTGGGCCCAGAACAGCGGCGATAGAGCGCGCCGGTCTTCGTCGGTGATTTCGGCCGCCCAGACCGAATCTCGTAGGACGGCTTGCAGGAGCTGGGTGTTGATGAACACCAGACCGGCTTGATCTACTTGCAGCCAATACGCCACGGACCGGCAAGATAGCTCACCGCTACTCTGCCCCTCGCCGTAGCTATAGGAGTTCCGGGCCGTCTTCGGGGGCCGGTGATCATCCGGTGTCAGGCGCGGTCGTGAAGAGTGACCTGGTAGCCGTCGGGGTCGGCGAAGGTGAATGTCCGACCGAAGGGGCCGTCGATCGGTGCGGAGACGATGGTGTGACCGTCGGCGACGAGAGCATCGTGAATGGCCTGGACGTCTGTGGCGTGGAGCCAGATCGCGGCACCGATGCCGGGCTGGGCAACGGATGCGAGATCGGTGCCGGGAACGACGTCGCGGAGTGCGAACGCGATCGGCTTCGTCTCGAAGACGACGGCGTGCGGAGGTCCGGCCTGCGAGCGGACGAGGCCGAGGTACTGCTCGTAGAACGCTTGTGAAGCGTCGAGGTCGCGCGCTTGGAGCGAGATGAAGTCGGGGCCGGTGGCGGGCATGACGATGCTCCTTCTTTGCGTGTCAGTATTCTGACACAGGTAAATCTATGTCAGAATACTGACATGAGTCAAAACGGTGTCGGCGTCGACCTGGAGACGTCACTGGGCTACCTGCTGAAAGAGGCGTCGAGCGCGCTCCGCGCAGCCATGGAGGAGGTGCTGCGGCCGCTCGGGATGAGCGTGACGCACTACTCCTGCCTCGAGCTGCTGGCTCAACGACCGGGCTTGTCGAACTCCGAGCTCGCACGGGGCGCGTTCGTGACACGGCAGTCGATGAACGTGCTGCTCCAAACCCTGGAACGAGAGGGCTACGTGACCAGGCCTGCGAAGGCATCCGTCGGAAAGGTTCTTCCCACGCGGCTCACGCCTCGCGGACGACGGAGCCTCGAGAAGGCGACCGTAGCGGTCCGGTCCGTCGAGGTCAGAATGCTGGCCGGCATGACCGAGACCGAGCAGTCAGACGCGTTCCGGATCCTGCAGAGCATGATCCATTCCCTGCGCGATGGCAACGACGGCGCATAGCTCGTTTTCCGGCGCACGTCTCGTCGCGCTCGGATAGGAGTGCGGCCGAGCGTGAAAATCCGTGCGGGCGACCTCGAAAACGACGGACCCCGGCTACACCCTCTTCTGCGATGAGCCGGATTTCGATCCGGCTGACCCTCCGCGGCCGGGGTTCAACCGGCACGCGACGGCTCATCGTGTGGATCCGGTGTCCTACGGTCCCGAGGACTCCATCGTGGCCGTGATGCTCATGGTCTCTTCGTTGCGAGAGATCGAGGCATCGGGCTGGTAAGTGATTGCCCCATCCGGGGCCACGCCGCCACCGCCGCGGACTACCGCCAGGTTCATCCCCGGCATGCTCGGACGCCGGGCCGACGCGATCCACTGTTCCCCGGATCGCCCTCGCTTCGCTCGGCCGTACTCCTACGACCGTCAACGGCACCTACGCCGGGCCCTTGACAGGGCACGGATGCCGCCTGCGCTCTGTCACGAAGGAAGCCGGAGCGGACCGGCGCGCGCACAGGACGGCACTTGGGACTTCGGCAATGAGCCTGCCCCTCACGCAGTATCGCCTCCGCCGACATCCTGTGGGCCGTGATGGCCACTTCCGGCGCGATCATCGGCACCTTTTGTGTGAGCTTCGACATAAGCCCTGAATCGCTGCGCAACGGGATCGGAGCGGCTGGGCACCGTGTTCGGCCCCTGCGCGTCCTCGGCATCCCCACGCTATCCGCCCGAAGACCAGGGCGCATGGGTCGCAGCCGGTAAGCGCGCCAGGTGGCGGGGGGCGGGGACGAGCCGATGGCCGGCACAGGCAGTGACGGGCCGTCAGCAGGAGGGCCGCCGAGAGGTGGCGGCAGGACGGCGGCGTGTGGCCGAGTTGGTGCGGGTATGGGCGGATTCACCATGCGGATTCACCATGCGGATCGCCGGGAGGGGCGGTGACCAGAGGTTATGGGGCGGGGGCGCGGACGTGGGGGATGCGGGGAACTTCGATCTTGGGGTCACCGTAACAGCCGCATCCACCTTTGGCCAGATATGAGCAGAAGTTCTGACTCTTCCAGCGGTACTTCTTGACATTTCGCTGAAAATGTCGCGTACTTCGATCGAATGTCGATCTCACTAACCCCCACAGCCTCACCGATCACGACGCGACCGCTCCAGGCCCAGACCCACGTCGCGCGCGAAAGCAGTGTCCCGAGCACCCGCAAGTCACCCTCACGCAAGCGTCACCGATTGGGGAACCATGACCGAGGTAGGCAGAGGCATGGCGAAAAGCCTGCTCTCCCGGCGTGCCTTCACCACATCCGCGGCGGCTGCCGCGTTGGCACCACTGGTCACAGCGAATCAGACCGCGGCGTCGACCCAGGCCGGCACGACCATGGGCGCGGTCCGCCGCATCACCCTGTACGCCGAGCGGCTGGAGGACGGCCAGCTGGGCTACGGCCTGGAGCCCGGCAAGGCCACGATTCCCGGGCCGCTCATCGAGATGGTCGAGGGCGACACGCTTGAGATCGAGATGGTCAACAACCTGGACGTGACGGCGAGCCTGCACGTCCACGGGGTGGACTACGACGTGGCCAGCGACGGTACGAGACTGAACGCCAGCGTGGTCGAGCCCGGGGGCCGGCGCACCTACATCTGGCGCACCCACGCGCAGGGCAGGCGCGGGGGCGGCGCCGGCATCGAGCCCGGCAGCGCGGGCTACTGGCACTACCACGACCACGTGGTGGGGACCGATCACGGCACGGGCGGCATCCGGCAGGGGCTGTACGGCCCGCTGGTGGTCCGGCGGAAGAAGGACGTCAGGCCGGACAAGACGTTCACCGTCGTCTTCAACGACATGATGATCAACAATCACCACGCGCACCACGCGCCGGAGTTCGTCGCCAAGGTCGGCGAGCGGGTGGAGTGGATCGTGATCACCCACGGCGAGTTCTACCACACGTTCCACATCCACGGGCACCGCTGGGCCGACAACCGCACCGGCATGCTGGAGAGCCTCGAGGACCCGAGCCGGATCATCGACACCAAGATCACCGGGCCCGCCGAGTCGTTCGGCTTCCAGCTGATCGCGGGCGAGCGCGTCGGCCCGGGGGCGTGGATGTACCACTGCCACGTCCAGAGCCACTCCGACATGGGGATGGCCGGCATCTTCACGGTGACGGACGCGGACGGGAAGGTGCCGGGTCAACCGGGCGGCGGTCACTCGGGCGGTGACCACGCGGGCCACTGACGGCCGCGCACGGCCGGCCCGGCCCCGGGCTCCCCCCGAGACCGGATCCGGTCGCCCCATGCCGTACGAGCACGGCCCCACGCGGACGTCGACACCCCGGGCCGCGGCCGACCCCCGAACTCGTCCGCAAATGGTCCCGAACCCCCCTCGATCCCAAGGAGCAATGATGGGTCGAACAGGCTATTCACCGCCCCGGCCACCCGCCTGGCGACGCGTACTGATCACGATGTCGAGTGCCGTCCTGGTGCTCGGACTGGCGACCCCGACCGCCGTACCGGCCCAGGCACAGGCCCAGCTACAGGCACAGGCCCCCGCCCCAGCCGCCAAGAAGCCCGCCGTCAACGTGCTGGTCTTCAGCGGTCAGGCCGCGCAGCAGGACGACCCGGTGCGGGCGGCCGCGACGGCGATCAGGGAACTGAGCAAGAAGAACGGGTTCTCCGTCGAGGAGGCCCAGGATCCGGCGGTCTTCACCGCCGACAACCTGGCGCGGTTCCGCGGCGTGGTGTTCCTGTCCGCCAACGGCGTGAGCCTGGACGAATCGCAGCTCGCCGCCTTCCAGGCGTACATCAGGGGCGGCGGCGGGTTCGTCGGCATCCGCGACGCCGCCCGCGCGCAGGTGGACTCGGCCTGGTTCACCGAACTGATCGGCACCCGTCCCGTCGGCGCCCTCCCCATCGCGGAGAAGGTGACGGAGACCGCGGCGAGCGCGGAGAACCCGCCGAACGAGACCAAGGACAAGGTTTTCGACGGGGACAACGACACCAAGTGGCTGGCCCGGACGCCGACCGGGTGGGTGCAGGGCAAGCTGGAGAAGCCCGCCGCGGTGGCGCACTACTCGCTGACGTCGGCCAACGACTCCGCCGGCCGGGACCCGAAGGACTGGACCCTCCAGGGCTCGCAGAACGGGACGACCTGGACGGACCTCGACAAGCGCAGCGGGGAGACCTTCCCCCAGCGGTCCCAGAGCAAGGAATACAAGTTCGAGAACACCACGGCGTACCAGTACTACCGGCTCAACATCACCGCGAACGGCGGTGAGCCCCTGACCCAGCTCGCCGAGCTGCGGCTGTTCGGGCCCGACTCCGCGCCTCCCCCCGTGGCGAAGGAGCAGAAGGCCGTCGTGGACATCCTCGACCGCCGGCATCCGGCGAACGAGGGACTTCCGCTCACCCTGTCGCGGACCGACAAGTGGCTGAGCTGGAACCCCAATCCGGTGGGCAAGGTCCACACGATCGCGCAGGTCGAGGAGTGGACCTACAACCCGAGCATGAACGGCAACGGCCCGTTCCATCCGGTCTCCTGGTGCCGTGACTACGACGGCGGCCGGTCCTTCTACACCGGCATGGGCGGCACCGCGGCGAGCTACACCGGCGACAAGCAGTTCCGCACACACCTCGCCGGCGCCATCCGGTGGGCGACCGGCATCGTCCGGGGCGACTGCCAGGCGACCATCGCGGCCAACTACACCACGGAACGGCTGACCACGCCGAACACGCAGGGCCAGCTCGACCAGATCGGCGAGCCGCACGGCCTGACCATCGCGCCGAACGGCAAGGTGTTCTACATCGGCAAGGCGGCATGCGCCACCGGCCCGATCCCCGGCTGGAACGACCCGAAGGTGGGCCTCGGCTGCGGCACCATCCACCAGTGGGACCCAAGGACCAAGCAGGTCAAGCTGCTGACCACGCTGCCCGTCATGGGCAACCGCGGCAGCGGCGACGAGCTGGTCAAGAACGAGGAGGGCCTGGTCGGCATCACCCTCGACCCGGACTTCGCGGAGAACGGCTGGATCTACGCGTACTGGATGCCGCACGCGTCGATCGACCGGGACAGGCGCATCGGCAAGCGGACGGTCTCCCGGTTCGACTACGACTCGCGGACCCAGACGATCGACCAGAGCAGCCGCAAGGACCTCCTGCAGTGGGACACCCAGATCCACAGCTGCTGCCACGCGGGCGGAGGCATGACCTTCGACGAGGACGGCAACCTCTACATCGGCACCGGTGACAGCAACTCCTCCGGCGGATCCGGCGGTTACTCCGGCAACAACTGGACCCAGGACTACAAGGGCACCTCGTTCCAGGACGCCCGCCGTACCTCCGGCAACACCAACGACCTCAACGGCAAGATCCTCCGCATCCACCCGGAGCCCGACGGCACCTACACGATCCCCAAGGGCAACCTGTTCACCGGCGAGGAAGAGGGCGGCGGCAAGACCCGCGCGGAGATCTGGGTGATGGGCGTCCGCAACATCGCGCGGCTGCAGTGGGACAAGGAGAACGACTGGATCACGGCCGGCTGGGTCGGTCCGGACGCCAGCGGCCCGAGCGAGACGTGGGGACCGGCGAAGTACGAGACCGTGACGGTTCTCACCTCCGCCGGCAACCAGGGCTGGCCGTACTGCATGGGCAACAAGCAGCCCTACCGCGACCGCAGCAACAGCAACGCCACCCAGCCCGCCGAGTGGTACGACTGCGACAACCTGAAGAACACCTCGCCGCGCAACACCGGCCTCGTCGACATCCCGCCGACGCGCGACAACATGATCTGGTACTCGCCGCAGGGCGGCGGCCCGGTCTACCCGAAGCGGCAGGACGGCAGCGGTCTCCCGACGTACAAGCAGGGCGAGGAGACCCTCACCATGCCCTACCTCAAGGGCGGCGGCCAGGCGGTCATGTCGGGCCCGACCTACCACCGCTCCCAGACCGACACCGACAGCGGGGTCGCGTGGCCGCAGTACTGGGACAACAAGTGGTTCATCGGTGACCAGTCCAACGGCAACAACCGCATCGCCGTGACCGTGAACCCGGAGACCGCCCGGGACGCGGGCCGGCCGGCGTTCGCCGAGGACCTGCGGAGCATCATCCCAGGCGGCAACGGCGCCAACCAGCTCCAGTCGTGGATGGACGCGAAGTTCGGTCCCGACGGCGCGCTCTACATGCTCGACTACGGCAGCGGCTTCTTCAGCCTGCACGCGAACCAGAAGCTGGTCCGCGTCACCTACAAGGGCGGCCCGGCGACGCCGAACCCGGACGCCGCCGTGGCGCGTCCCGCCCGGCAGAACGCCGAGCCCAGGACGATGACGTTCTCCAGCGCCAAGGCCGGCGGCGTGGCGTGGGAGTGGGACTTCGGCGACGGCGGCGCGCCGTCGAAGGAGGCCGCCCCGACGCACACCTACGCCGGCTTCGGCACCTACGAGGCGACGCTGAAGGTCACCTACGCCGACGGCGAGCAGGCCACCGGGAAGATCGCTGTCACGGTCGGCTGCGCCGCGCCCGACGCCCGGCCGACGGTGCAGCTGCTCGACGCCTTCACCGGCGTGCGCAACAAGGCGGCCGGCGGCGGCTGCACGATCAACGACCTGATCGACGACGAGCGCGACTGGAAGAACCGCAACCAGTTCGTCCAGCACCTCGACACCGTCGTGAAGCAGCTCCTCAAGGACGGCGTCATCACCGCCCAGGAGGCGGAGGCGCTGCGCACCGCCGGCGCCAAGTCGGAGGTCGGCAGGGTGAACGGATACCAGCCCATCTTCGACGGCACGGCGTCGTCGCTGCTGGGCTGGAGCCAAGCCCCGTCCGGGCGGTTCGCCCTCCAGGCGGACGGCACGATCCGCAGCTCCGGCGGTCTGGGCATGCTGTGGTACTCCGACAAGGCGTACGCGGACTTCTCGGTCCGGCTGCAGTTCCGTGACAGCTCGCCCGACCCGCATCGCGCCAACAGCGGCGTCTTCGTCCGGTTCCCGGACCCAAGGACCCCGCTGGAGCAGCGTCCCGCCGGAAGCTGCGGCACGGTCGGCGCGGCGCGCACGTCACCCGCGTGGGTCGCGATCTTCTGTGGCCACGAGATCCAGATCTACGACGGCGACACGGGCGAGCCGCAGAAGACGGGCTCCGTCTACAACTTCTCACCCAACGGCCTGAACCGGGCCGGGGTGACCCCGAAGGGCCAGTGGAACGACTACGAGGTCCGGGCGGTCGGCCAGCACTACACGATCATCCGCAACGGCACGGTGATCAGCGAGTTCGACAACACGCCCGGCAAGGCGTCGTCCCGCGCCGGTGACCCGCCCACGGACCTGCGCCAGTTCATCAGCGGGTTCCTCGGGCTACAGAACCACGGCAACAACGACGTGATCGACTTCCGCAACATCCGCGTGCGCGAACTCTAGGACGGTACACCGGCCGGGTGCCGGGCCGGGGAGCGTTCCCCGTGCCCGGCACTCCACCCCAGCTCGGAAAGGTGCATCGACACATGCATGTCGGATCTCTCCCCTCCCTCGTGATCAGAGCCTTACGGCGAGCGTCCGGAGCGGTGACGGCGCCGCGCCTCGCCGTCGCGCTGCTCGCCGTGGCGCTTCCCGCGCTCTTCCTGTCGTCGGTCCAGGCCGCCGCGCAGCCCCGTACGCAGCTCACCGCCGCGCAGGCGGCGGACCAGGTGCTCACCTGGACCGCCGACAACAGCATGACCGCGTACAAGTCGGCGCCGGAATCGGCGACGGCGGGTCCCGCCACCATCGTCTTCGAGAACAGCGCGGCCACCGGCAACACCACCGGCATGACGCACACGCTGACGTTCGACACCTCCACCCCCGGCTACAACCACGACGTCAGCCTCAACATCATCGCCAGCCCCTTCGACGCCGACGGCGGCCGGCACACCGCCCAGGTGAACCTCACCCCCGGCAAATACCGCTACCACTGCGTGATCCCCGGTCACGGCCAGATGACCGGCGAACTCGTCGTCACCGAAGGCGGGGGCGAGGACACGACCGCACCGCAGGTCTCCGCGCAGGTGGCGGGCGACCAGGACACGGACGGCAACTACGTGGGCGCGGCGACGGTCACGGTCTCGGCGAGCGACACCGAGTCCGGGGTGGACACCGTGGAGTACGCGCTCGACGGCGGGCAGTTCGCGGCCTACTCGGCCCCGGTGTCGGTCAACCAGGTGGGCGCGCACACGGTGACCTTCCGGGCCACCGACAAGGCGGGCAACACCTCGCCCGTGGACTCGGTGAAGTTCACGGTGGTGGCTCCGCAGGGGGAGGACACCACTCCGCCCGTGGTCACCGGGAAGGTGACCGGTGAGCAGGACGCGGACGGCAACTACGTGGGCGCGGCGACGGTCACGGTCTCGGCGAGCGACACCGGCTCCGGGGTGGACACCGTGGAGTACGCGCTCGACGGCCAGCCGTTCGCGGCGTACACGCAGCCGCTGCCGGTCAGCCAGCCCGGCGCGCACACGGTGACCTTCCGGGCCACCGACAAGGCGGGCAACACCTCGCCGGTGGGCTCGGTGGAGTTCACGGTGGCGGCCTCGCAGGGGGAGGACACCACCCCCCCGCAGGTCTCGGCGCAGCTGTCGGGCGAGCAGGACTCGGCGGGCAACTACGTCGGCTCGGCGACCGTGATGATCTCGGTGAGCGACACCGGGTCGGGGGTCGCCACGGTGGAGTACTCGCTCGACGGCGGGCCTTACACCGAGTACCCCTCCCCCGTGTCGGTCAACAAGGCGGGCGCGCACACCCTGTCGTACCGGGCCACCGACAAGGCCGGGAACACCTCGCCGGTGGCGACGCTGAGGTTCGCCGTGGTGGCTCCGGAGGACGACACCACGCTGCCGCAGGTGTCGGCCGCGATCACCGGCACCCAGGACTGGGCCTGGAACTACGTCGGCTCGGCGACGGTGAAGCTGACGGCGAGCGACGTCGGCTCCGGGCTGGACACCGTGGAGTACTCGCTCGACGGCCAGCCGTTCGCGGCGTACACGAAGCCGCTGTCGGCCAACCAGCCCGGCGCGCACACCCTGTCGTACCGGGCCACCGACAAGGCCGGGAACATGTCGGTGGGCACGGCCAAGTTCATGATCGTGAAAGCCGGCGGCGAGTAGCGCCCGCCGCCGGGCAGGGGTGACGGCCGCCCCGAGAGGCGACTTCGTCAGCCGGTGAGCGGCCCCCGTCCAAGGACGGGGGCCGCTCACGCGTCAGGCCGCCCAGAAGGCGGCGACGCCGGCGGCCCGAGCCCGGCCGACGGCCCGGCCGGTCTCGGCGGAGGGGCGGCGGGTGGCCGAGGAGAGCGGATTCTGCCCGAAGGCGGCCACCGACGCCTCGTCCGCGTGCACGACGAGCACCTCGGCCGGGCGCAGCTCGACGATCTCGCCGACGAGGCTCCCCCAGGGCGGGGCCCCGCCCTGGGGCCGCGGCGAGAGGATCAGCATCCGGTCGCAGCCCCGCGCGAGGTCGGCGTTGCTGGGCGAGGGCAGGCCGCCGTCGAAGTAGCGGCGGCCGCCGATCGCCACGGGAGGCCACACGCCGGGTACGGCGCAGCTCGCGGTCACCGCGCCCACCAGGCCGAAACCGGACTCGTATCGCGGATCCCGAGCAGCACTCCCAGCTCCCAGGCGACGCCGGCGACTCCGCCACCGGCGAGGGCAAGCGCACGCTTCACATCAGGACTTCGCTCCCTGCCTCGGGGCCGTCGGCGCAGGCATGCCATCCCCCCGCTGGCGGCCTCCGCCGACTCACCAAGGCCGCCGGGCTGGACCTGGCGGCCGTCTACGACGCCGAGCAGCTGGCTCTTGCGCGGCGCTGGCGCGCATCGGCAACCGCGGCTACGACCTCACCGTGGACGTCGCCAAGAGCGTCAGCGTGCTGCACGGCCTGGGCGACCCGGCGGTCTCGGTCGTCGTCGAGGAGGTGTTCACCGCCTCGGTCGTCGAGACCGTCGGCGCGGTGCGGGGATGGGTCGCCTACGGCCAGCGCGGCCACCAGGGCGACGGCCGGCTCGCCGGTCGCGCGCCCACCAGCGGCCTTTTTGGGGTTAGGGGCACGTTCGGGAGGGGACGCCGGGTCGATGGTGTCGGCGACGCGGGTCGCGAGGCATGTGGGTGTCAGGGTTCGGTGGTGGGCGGATGGGGTGCTTCGTAGGCCGGGTTTTCGATGGGGCTGTCTGTGGTCCACGTGCCCGCGGCGTCGAGTAGGCGGTCGATCAGGTCGTTGGACACTGGACCGGGTTCGAGCAGGCTGCGATAGAGCAGGGGGCCGATCATCAGGGCCGGGGCATCGCGGGAATCGCTCGCCGCCTGGAGTTCCCCTGCCTGCTCCGCCAAGGTCAGCGCCGCACGGAGTTGTTGGCCGATGGTGGTGGCGAGCCGGTCGCGGCGGGTGGTGATTTGGGGTTCCGATCGCGCGCCCTGCACGAGCGTGGTCGTCACCGCCAGGACGTCGGGCAGGGCCAGCTGGTCGGCGAGTACGCGTAGTTGCCGCTCCAGCCACGGCCGCACGGGAGTGGCCGGGTCGAGGAAGAAGGGCATCGGGACGTCGGCCATCGCGTCGGTCAGCAGTTGTTCCGGGTGGGGCCAGTGGCGGTAGACGGTGGCGCGGCCGACCTCGGCTCGCGCGGCCACGCGCTGGTGGGTGACGGCGGAGGGGCCTTCCTCGCGCAGTAGTTCTCGCGCGGCGGCGAGGATCGCCTCGCGGCTGCGGGTCACGCGCGGATCAGGGCTGTCGGCCATACCTCATCTTATGAGACAAGTTGACTCGAAAGTCGGGTGGATGCCAAGCTTCGACTATGAGACAGAATGACTCAAAAGTTGTCCGGATGGTCGTCCTCGGCGCCACAGGCGGCACCGGCAGGGCCGTCGTCGAAGTCGCCCTGCGCGCCGGTCACGCCGTCACCGCCGTCACCCGCCGGGCAGACGCCCTGCCGCCCGCCCCCGGGCTCACCGTCGCGGTGATCCCCGACCTGGCCCTCCCCGACCCGGCCGACGAGCGTCTCGCCGACGCTGTCGCGGGACACGACGCGGTCGTCAGCGCCCTGGGCCCCTCGGCCCGCGGCCCCGTCACGGTGTGCGCCGACGGCACCCGCTCCGCGCTGCGTGCGATGAAGGCAGCCGACGTCCGCCGACTGGTGGCGGTCAGCGCCCACGGCGCGGCCGAGAGCCGCGACCGCTCCCCCTACTCGCTGGCGCTGTGGGCCTCGGTCGGGCCCAAGATGCGCGACAAGGAGGCGATGGAAGCGCTGATCCGCGCGTCGGACACCGACTGGACGATCGTCCGGCCACCCGCGTTGAGGGACACCGCGCCGACCGGCCGCTACCGCACCGGCACGGACCTGCGCATCCGGCTGACCACAGCCGTCTCGCGCGCCGACCTGGCCGACTTCATCGTGAAGGAGACCATCGAACCGGCCTACCTGCGCCGCGCCCCGCGGATCGCATCGTGAGCGCCGCAGGCGTCCCGGTCGACCTGCGCCACCGCACCGCCTTCGTCACCGGCGGCACCGGCGGGATGGGCCGGGTCATCACCACCGCGCTGGCCAGGGCCGGCGCGCACGTCGTCACCACCAGCCGCGACCATGACCGCGGCCAGATGCTGCGACAACGGATCGCCCAGGAGATCGGCGCCGACCGCGTCGAGGTCCTGACCGGCGACCTGGCCTCCCACGCGGACCTGCACCGGCTCGCCGCCGAGTTCACCGCGCGCCACGACCGCCTGCACCTGCTCGTCAACAACGCCGGCGCGCACTACCGCGAGCGCCAGCTGACCACCGACGGCGTGGAAGCGCACCTGGCGGTCAACCACCTCGCCGGATTCACGCTCACCCACCTGCTGGAGAGCCACCTCCTCGCGGCCGGGAACGCCCGCGTGGTCAACGTCGTGTCGGCCACGATGTCCGACGCCCGCCCCGTGCCACTGTTCGGCCGCCCTCAGCCCGTCCCTCTCGACCTTTCAGGCGTCACCGACGCGCGCGACCTCAATCCGGCCGACGGGTACGTCCCCTTCGCCGCCTACGCCAGAGCCAAACTGCTGGCCACGATCTGCGGCTACGAATTCGCCGCACGCTGGCACGACGCGGGCGTCACCGTCAACGCCGTCCATCCCGGCATCGTGAGCACCGGCATCATCGACGACCTCGTCCCGGCCGTCCTCGCGCCGTTCCGGTCACTGATCCACCGACGCCTGCTCACTCCCGAACAGGGGGCCGAGGCCGCGCTGCGCCTGGCCACCGCCCCCGACCTCGCCGGCATCACCGGCCGCTACTACGTCCGCGACCAGGAGACACGCTCACCCGACATCTCCTACGACCCCGCCACTCGCGCCGCGGCCTGGAAGCTCAGTCTGGCCTGGGCCAACGCAGTGGTGTGACCGAGCCGACGATTACTTCCTTGCAGGACAAGCACATCGCTAACAGGGGTGCCGGTAAGAAACGTGTCACGAGCCCCAAACGGGCGGACTGGGCTGGTGAGCAGAAAGAGGGCAGGGCCTTGGTCAGCCGACTCGGGGTCGGGGAACCCAGAAACAGTCATTGGCGCCGAGAATGATCTTGCGCGAAGGGTGAGGTCCAGCTTCGGCGTGTGATCGCTCTACCCGGAGGTTTCCGGTCCGGTGGGGCGGGCCCTCGCGAGGCCCGCCCCGGGGGTGGTCAGGGGGTGGAGATGACGGGGCGGGGGGCGGTGGGCATGCCGTTGCCGATGAAGAAGCTCGGGTGCGGCGGCTGGTTGTAGGCGGTGTTCTGCCAGGCGATCGCGACGCGGTACATCGGGTCGTGCATGAGGGTGGTGATGCGCTGGGTGGTGGTGATGCCGGTGGAGTAGATCCTCAGAGCGGAGTTGTCGCTGGTGCGCCAGACGACTTCCTCGCGCCAGTCGCCGAGCAGGTCGCCGGAGATGGCGGGGGTTGCTTTGGTGGTGTTGTTGGAGGCGACGCCGCTGCCGGTGAGCAGGCGGATGTCGGCGCTGGTGCCGTATTTGTCGATGTGGGTGTCGTCGAGGAGTTCGCGGACGGGATCGGCGTCCCACCAGGCGAGGAAGTTGATGGAGGAAGGTTTACGGCCGATGTTCGCACCGGTCGCGCTGGACAGGCCGTCCACCGCTGTCGACCAGGATTCGGCGCCGGAGCTGCCGTCGTAGATATCGCCGGAGACGCCGCGCCCGTTGTCACAACCGCAGGAGGCGTGCTGCCAGATGACCTGGCCGGTCTTGGCGTCGCCCATCCAGTCCGCGGGCTGGGCGGTGCGCTCGGAGGGTTTGAACATCTCAAGTCCCGGGCGGCTGGGAATGAGGTCGCCGACGTGCAGCGCGTCGCCGTGTCCCTTGCCGGAGTTCCACAGCGGCGCGCCGTTGTCGTCGATCGCCATGGAGCCATAGATGATCTCGTCCTTGCCATCCCCGTCGGCGTCGGCCACCGACAGGTTGTGGTTGCCCTGACCCTCGTACTGGGAGCCCGACACGTCGGAGTCGAACGTCCAGCGCGGGGTGAAGGTGCCGTTGCGGAAGTCCCACGCGGCGATGACGCTGCGGGTGTAGTAGCCACGGGCCATGATCAGGCTGGGACGCTTCCCGTCGAGGTAGGCGGTGGCGGCCAGGAACCGGTCGACGCGGTTGCCGTAGGAGTCGCCCCAGTCTGAGACGGTGCCGCGCGGCGGGGTGTAGGAGACGGTGGACATCGCGGCGCCGGTCTGGCCGTTGAACATGGTCAGGAATTCGGGCCCGGTCAGGATGAAGCCGTCGGAGTTGCGGTGGTCGGCGGAGGCGCTGCCGATGGTGACGCCGGTGCCGCTGACAGTGCCGTCGGCGGTCTTCATGGCGACCTCGGCCTTGCCGTCGCCGTCATAGTCGTAGACCTGGAACTGGGTGTAGTGGGAGCCCGCGCGGATGTTGCGGCCGAGGTTGATCCGCCACAGGCGGGTGCCGTTCAGCTTGTAGGCGTCGATGTAGACGTTGCCGGTGTTTCCGTCGAAGGAGTTGTCCTTGGCGTTGGAGGGGTCCCACTTGAGGACGAACTCGTATTGGCCGTCGCCGTCCAGTTTCGTCGGACCACCAAGCAGGCTGCCGTCGAGCGCGCCTTGTTTGTAGTTGATGAGTCTTTAGTCCATTGTAAATGATCTTGAAACCGACCGAATGCCTTTACAATGTAGATTTATTACAGGATTGCGGCCTTCTGACATCCCTCCCGAAGGTTCGGTAACTCATCCGTGCCGGCCCTCCGCTCCCGAGCATGTCCCCAGACATCCGAGCACGTTGTGGTGTCAAGTGACGACGGTGAGAGGAGGTGGAAACGCGATGGACTCGTCGTAGGTCCGGCGCGTTTTGAGGCAGTGATAGAGGCAGCCGATCAGACGGTTGAACAGGTGCCGCAG
>NZ_JBPJUQ010000100.1:0-22588 GCF_051192615.1 Streptosporangium sp. G11 | reverse complement strand
CATCCCCCACCACCACACAAGGCGGAAAAAGGAACGCAGTGGATGTTCAACCAAAGGAATCCGTCCCCCACCCCAAAAGGTGGGTTGAACGGGGTTGTGCATCATGCACTGGCTTTTAACACACTGTTGAGTTCTCAAGAAACGGACGCGTACACCATCACCCTGACCGGCCAGATCGGCCGACCCGAACTCCGGGGCGTTCCATTTTCGTGTCACTATCTTATCAGGAGTGCCGGTTTCGTGTCAAACTGTCGGATTTTCGACCATCGACTCGAACCCGCCGAACCCGCTAGGATTGCGACTACCCCGTTTCCAGGGCAACCCCTCTAACTTACTCCCACATCCGGTTGTTGTCCAATCGTGCGGACATGCCCGTTTTGTCGGGGTTTTAGAGGGGGGTGCAGGACGCTGCCCTGCATGAAGAACTCTAGCAGCCCCCTAGGGCTGTGATGACCAACTTCCCGGTAAGAACTAGGTCTTCCCTGGGCCGCCAACCCTCAAACACGAGAACCCGGGGTCAAGAGACCCCGGGTTCTCGTCAAGACGGCTGCCTGTTCGGGACCGCCCTCTTCACGGTTGCCAGGTCGAGCCCTGCCGCGAGCTCACGCTCCCGGACCGTCAGCCGGCCGGCAGCGCCGCCAACTGGGCGAGCAGTCGCTCGATGTCCTGATCTGCCTGTGCGGCACGGGAACGCACCTTGGTCACCACGTCGTCGGGCGCCTTGGCCATGAACTGCTCGTTGCCGAGCTTGGCTGCGACCTGGGCCGCCTCCTTGCGCGCCACCGCGAGGTCCTTCTCCAGACGCTTACGCTCGGCGGCCACGTCGATCGTCCCCGCCGTGTCGATCTCCACGGCGACCCCGCCCACGTCCAGGCTGGCGGTCGCGGCGAACGACTCGGACGGCTGGTCGAGCCGGAGCAGCGACCGGATCGCCCCTTCGTGGGAGGCGAGTGCCGTACCGGCGAGAGAAAGCCGTGCGGCGACCCGCTGGCCCGGCTTGAGGCCCTGGTCGGAACGGAACCTGCGCACCTCGGTGATCAATCCCTGGACGGCGAGGATCTCCCCCTCCGCCGAGGGGTCACGCAGCGACTCCTGGACCGTCGGCCAGGACGCGACCACGATCGACTCGCGCCCGGTGACCGCACGCCACAGCTCCTCGGTGACGAACGGCACCAGGGGGTGGAGCAGGCGGAGCAGCGAGTCGAAGACGTGGCCCAGCACGAGCCGGGTGTGCTCCTGGCCGGAAGCGATCTGGATCTTGGCGAGCTCGACGTACCAGTCGCAGACCTCGTCCCACGCGAAGTGGTAGAGCAGGTCCGAGATCTTGGCGAACTCGAAGCTTTCGAACGCGGTGTCCACCGACTCGACGATCTCCTGGAGCCGGGAGAGGATCCAGCGGTCGGCGGCGGTCAGCTCCTCGGTCGGAAGTTCGCCCGTCACGGCGCCGTTCATCAGCGCGAAGCGGGTGGCGTTCCAGATCTTGTTGCAGAAGTTGCGCGACCCTCCGGCCCATTCTTCGCTGATCGCCACGTCGGAGCCGGGGTTGGCTCCGCGCAGCAGCGTGAAGCGGGTGGCGTCGGCGCCGAAGCGCTCGACCCAGTCGAGCGGATCGACGACGTTGCCGAACGACTTCGACATCTTCTTGCCGTACTGGTCGCGGACCATGCCGTGCAACGCCACGGTCCGGAACGGCGGCTCACCGTCCATGGCGTAGATGCCGAACATCATCATCCGGGCCACCCAGAAGAACAGGATGTCGTAGCCGGTCACCAGGACGGAGGTCGGGTAGAACTTCGCCAGCTCCGGCGTCTTGTCCGGCCAGCCGAGGGTGGAGAAGGGCCAGAGCCCGGAGGAGAACCAGGTGTCGAGGACGTCGGGATCCTGGACGTAGCCCGCGGGCGCCTGCTCGTCGGGGCCGACGCAGACGACCTCCCCGTCCGGGCCGTACCAGACCGGGATGCGATGTCCCCACCACAGCTGCCGGGAGATGCACCAGTCGTGCATGTCGTCGACCCAGTCGAAGTAGCGCTTGGCCAGCTCCGGCGGGTGGATCTTCGTCCGGCCGTCGCGGACCGCGTCGCCCGCCGCCTTCGCCAGCGGCGAGACGTTGACGAACCACTGGAGCGAGAGCCGCGGCTCGACCACGGTCTTGCAGCGCGAACAGTGCCCGACCGAATGCATGTAGGGACGCTTCTCCGCGACGATCCGGCCCTCCGCGCGGAGCGCGGCCACCACCGCGGGCCTGGCCTCGAAGCGGTCGAGACCCTGGAACGGGCCGTGTGCGGTGACCACCCCACGCTCGTCCATGATCGTCAAAGACGGCAGCGAGTGGCGACGCCCGATCTCGAAGTCGTTCGGATCGTGCGCCGGGGTGACCTTGACCGCTCCGGTGCCGAAGGAGGGGTCGACGTGCTCGTCGGCGACGATCGGGATGCGGCGCCCGGTGAGCGGCAGTTCCACCTCGCGGCCGATCAGGTGCGCGTAGCGCTCGTCGGAGGGGTGCACGGCCACGGCGGTGTCGCCGAGCATCGTCTCGGCCCGGGTGGTGGCGACCACGATGGAGTCGTCGCCGTCGCCGTAGCGGATCGAGACGAGCTCGCCCTCGTCGTCGCTGTGCTCGACCTCGATGTCCGACAGCGCGGTCAGGCAGCGCGGGCACCAGTTGATGATGCGCTCGGCGCGGTAGATGAGCCCGTCGTCGAAGAGCTTCTTGAAGATCGTCTGGACGGCCCGGGAGAGGCCCGGGTCCATGGTGAAGCGCTCTCGCGACCAGTCGACACCGTCGCCGAGCTTCTTCATCTGGCCGAGGATCCGGCCCCCGGACTCCTCCTTCCACTGCCAGACACGCTCGACGAACGCCTCCCGGCCGAGGTCGTGCCGGGACAGGCCGTCCTTGGCGATCTCGCGCTCGACGACGTTCTGGGTGGCGATTCCGGCGTGGTCCATGCCGGGCAGCCAGAGCGTCTCCTGACCGCGCATGCGAGCGCGGCGGGTCAGCGCGTCCTGGATGGAGTGGTCGAGGGCATGGCCGATGTGCAGGACACCGGTCACGTTCGGCGGGGGCAGGACGATGCTGTACGGCTCGCGCTCGCTGCTCGGGTCGGCGGTGAAGTGTCCCTCCGATACCCAGCGCTCGTAGCTCCGGGTCTCCACGTCGGCGGGTGCGTACTGGGTGGGCAGCTCTGGCGTCGTCACGATGCCCAAGTCTAGGGATGTCCAGGTGTCCCCTGTCCCACGGATCGTCTCTACAGGCCGCTTCTCCCATGACTTCTCACGGCCGACGAGATCATCCCCCGCCGACGAGCACCGGTGAACACCGGTGACCATGGGGCCGGAGACGGGCGGGCACAGGCTGGATACGGGTGAAGACGGGTGAAGGCCGGTGGGGACGCCGACGGGCCACCGGTACGTCACCGGCAGGAGAACCGGACGGCCGGAAACGGCGGCGCCCCCCTCGGGAGAACCCGAGGGGGGCGCCGGTCGTGCGAACAGAAAGCGGTTCGCGTGAGCTGCTACGCCGACTTCTCGCGCGGCGGCCGCTGCTGCTTGTTGAGCTGATCGCGCGGGACGAGCGTGGGATTGACGTGCTCCAGAACCGACTCGCGGGTGATGACCACGCGCGCCACGTCCTGTCGCGACGGCACCTCGTACATCACCGAGAGGAGGACCTCCTCCAGGATCGCCCGCAGGCCGCGGGCGCCGGTGCCGCGCAGGATCGCCTGGTCGGCGATGGCCTCCAGCGCGTCGTCGGTGAATTCGAGCTCGACGTTGTCCAGCTCGAACAGCCGGCGGTACTGCTTGACGAGGGCGTTGCGCGGCTCGGTGAGGATCTGGATGAGCGCCTCACGGTCGAGGTTGTGGACGCTCGTGATCACCGGGAGCCGGCCGACGAACTCGGGGATCATGCCGAACTTCAGCAGGTCCTCGGGCATGACGTTCTCGAAGATGTCGGCGCCGTCGATGTCTTCCTTGGAGCGGATGATCGCGTTGAAGCCGATCCCCTTGCGGCCGACCCGGGACTCGATGATCTTTTCGAGACCGGCGAAGGCCCCACCGCAGATGAACAGCACGTTGGTGGTGTCGATCTGGATGAACTCCTGGTGCGGGTGCTTGCGGCCGCCCTGCGGCGGCACGCTCGCGGTCGTGCCCTCCAGGATCTTCAGCAGGGCCTGCTGCACGCCCTCGCCGGAGACGTCCCTGGTGATCGACGGGTTCTCGCTCTTGCGAGCGATCTTGTCGACCTCGTCGATGTAGATGATGCCGGTCTCGGCCTTCTTGACGTCGTAGTCAGCGGCCTGGATCAGCTTGAGCAGAATGTTCTCGACGTCCTCGCCCACGTAGCCCGCCTCCGTCAGGGCGGTGGCGTCGGCGATGGCGAACGGAACGTTCAGCATCTTCGCCAACGTCTGGGCGAGCAGTGTCTTGCCGGAACCGGTTGGGCCCAGGAGCAGGATGTTGGACTTTGACAGCTCGATGCCGTCGTCACGCCCGCGCTCGCCGGACTGCACCCGCTTGTAGTGGTTGTAGACCGCCACGGAGAGAGCCTTCTTCGCCTGGTCCTGACCGATGACGTAGGCGTCGAGGAATTCGTAGATCTCCCTCGGCTTGGGAAGGCTGTCCCACTTGAGCTCAGAGGACTCGCTGAGCTCCTCCTCGATGATCTCGTTGCAGAGGTCGATGCACTCGTCGCAGATGTATACGCCGGGTCCGGCGATGAGCTTCTTGACTTGCTTCTGGCTCTTTCCACAGAAAGAGCACTTCAGCAGGTCTCCCCCGTCGCCGATGCGTGCCACCCCAGATACTCCTTTGCGTGGGACCGCCCTGGCTGCCGCGGTCCGTTTCTTCCGACCGGCCCGATACCCGATCGAAAAGTCATCCCGCTTAGGTTTCGACGTTACCGTCTTCTGAGCCCTCAGTGAGCCCCCTAGCGGCGAGTCGCACCGGAACGTGCCTGATTCGGCACGGTTCCGGTGCGATATGCCTCGTTAGGAGGCTACGGCCTTCGCGAGTTTCTTGCGGGACGGAATGATGTCGTCGATCAGTCCGTACTCCTTGGCCTCGACGGCGTCAAGGATCTTGTCCCGCTCGATGTCCTTGCGGACCGCCTCCGGTGCCCTGCCCGAGTGCTGAGCGATGATCGTCTCCATTTGCGCGCGCATCCTGAGGATCTCGCGCGCCTGGATCTCGATGTCGCTTCCCTGGCCGCCGCCCTCGGTGGAGGGCTGGTGGATCAGCATGCGGGCGTTCGGCAGGGCGAAACGCTTGCCCGGCGTGCCGCCGGCCAGCAGGACCGCCGCCGCCGAGGCCGCCTGGCCCAGGCAGACCGTCTGGATCTCCGGCCGGACGAACTGCATCGTGT
This sequence comes from Streptosporangium sp. G11, assembly GCF_051192615.1. NCBI lineage: Bacteria > Bacillati > Actinomycetota > Actinomycetes > Streptosporangiales > Streptosporangiaceae > Streptosporangium > Streptosporangium sp. G11. Next base: position 17,229 of record NZ_JBPJUQ010000100.1, on the reverse strand, counting down.
CGTAGATCGCCGTCATGGCGGTGAAAGAACCGCCCGGCGAGTTGATGTAGATGCTGATGTCACGGTCGGGGTCGAGCGACTCCAGGGTCAGCAACTGCGCCATGACGTCGTTGGCTGACGCGTCGTCCACCTGCACGCCGAGGAAGATGATGCGGTCCTCGAAGAGCTTGGCGTACGGGTTCATCTCCCGCATGCCGTAGGACGTGCGCTCGGTGAAGGACGGAAGAACGTAACGGCCGTTGATGTCTCCCGGCCGGATCAACTCACTCACCTTGTGCCCCTTCAGGAGACGGCGCCCGTGGAGGGCACCTGTCGAGCGCTGCGCACGACCTGGTCGATGAAGCCGTAGTTCTTGGCCTCCTCGGCCGTGAACCAGCGGTCGCGGTCGGAGTCGGCCTCGATCTGCTCGATGTTCTGGCCGGTGTGGAACGCGATGCGCTCGGCGAGGGTCTTCTTGACGTAAAGCATCTGCTCCGCCTGGATGGCGATGTCGGCGGCGGTGCCGCCGATGCCGCCCGAAGGCTGGTGCATCATGATGCGGGCGTGCGGCAGGGCGTAGCGCTTGCCCCGCTCGCCGGCGCAGAGGAGGAACTGGCCCATGGAAGCGGCCAGACCCATCGCGACCGTGCACACATCGTTAGGGACATATTCCATCATGTCGTAAATCGCCATACCGGCGGTCACGGAACCACCTGGCGAGTTGATGTAGAGCCAGATATCGCGCTCTGAGTCGTCCGCGGCGAGCAGGAGCAGCTCGGCGCAGATCCGGTTGGCGATCTCGTCGTTGACCTGGGTGCCCAGCACGATGATGCGCTCACGCAGCAGCCGCTGGTAGAGCTGGTCTTCGAGCCTGAACGAGCCGTTCGGCTGGCTCATCGACTCGGGCCCGGAGCCGGTCGGCTGGTAGAAGGTCGGCGGGCTGGTCACAGCGTCACCTTCCGATGCGTCGTAATCGATTGGCTTTGCTTGTGACCTTAACGCGCGCCACCTACCGGACATGCCCCCTCAACGCACTGTTCGCTGACGGCGCATGCTGGCCGCCGCCGCCCCACCACGTCCGGAAGCCCCTGTCACGCGCTCCGGCGGAGGCTCCGAAGCCGGACCCCGTACGGCGTGTCGCGGGCCGCGAGGGGCCGGGGCGGGGCCCGCGAAGGGGATGGGCGTCGCGCCGGTGGGGCCGCGAGGAGGGCCTGCGGCTCTCAGAGGGTTCAGGAGCCCGCGAGCTCTCCCCGGAGGGCAGAGTGCCGGAGGGATTCCGGAGGCCTCCAGGCGCCGCCCTGCGGCACGTCCACCGCCCCTGGAAACCGAGGACGCCCCCACCTCGCGGAGCGCGGTGGGGGCGTCGGGCGACGGAGGAACCGGACGATCCCGGTCCCTCCGTTCGGCCTGGGACTACTTGGCGGCCTCGGCCTCGGCCTTGGGGGCCTCGGTGGTCTCGTCGGCCTCTCCGTCTTCGGAGGGCTCCTCGCCGTTGATCTCGGTGTAGATGGCCTTGAGGTCGACCTCGTTGCCGGCCTCGTCGACCACCTTGGCGGCGTCGCCGACGACGCTCTTGGCCTTGTCGCGGACGATCTCGACCATGGCCAGCGTGAGCTGGTCGTTGTCGGCCAGGTGCTGGGCCAGCGTGTTGGGCGCGACGTTCATCTGCATGGCGCGGCGCACCACGAAGTTGGTCAGCTCCTGCTCGCTGACGCCGAGGTCCTCGCTCTTGACGATCTTGTCAAGGACGAAGCCCGTCTTGAGGGCCTTGGCGGCGCTCTCGTCGAACTCCGCGAAGCGCTCCTCCTCGGTGGTCTGGTAGAGGCGGAAGTACGCCTCCTTGCTCAGGCCACTGTCGGCGATCTGGTGCTCGAGGTTGTGCTTGCGGTTGTCGACCTCGGCCTTGAGCGCGCTCTCGGGCAGCGGGATGTCGATCTTGCCGAGCAGGGCGTCGAGAGCGTTCTCGCGGGCCTGGACGACCTGGTCGATCAGCTTGTTGCGGCGGGCCGTCTCGCTGATGCTCGCCTTGAGCTCGTCAAGGGTGTCGAACTCGCTGGCGAGCTGGGCGAACTCGTCGTCGAGCTCGGGGAGGACCTTCTCCTTGACGCTCTTGACGGTGATGGTGACCACGGCCTCCTCGCCGGCGTTCTCGCCGCCGACCAGGTTGGTGGTGAACTCCTTGGTCTCACCGGCGGACAGGCCGACCAGGGCGTCGTCGAGCCCCTGAAGCACCGAGCCGGCGCCGACCTCGTAGGAGACGTCGTTGGCCTGCTGCTCCTCGATGTTGGCGCCGTCGATCGCGGCGGCCAGGTCCATGACGACGAAGTCGCCGGTGGCCGCGGGGCGCTCGACGCCGGTCAGCGTGGCGAAACGCTGGCGAAGGCCGTCCAGCTGCTCGTCGATGTCCTTGTCGGAGACCTCGGAGACCGGGACGGTCACCTCGATGCCCTGGTAGTCGGGGACGTCGAAGCCCGGACGAACGTCCACCTCGGCGGTGAACTCGACCTGCTGGCCGTCCTCGATCTTGGTGACCTCGATCTCCGGCTGGCTGACCGGGAAGATATCGCTCTCGTCGACGGCCCGGCCGTACAGCTTGGGCACCGCGTCGTTGAGGGTCTCCTCCAGCACCACCGCGCGGCCGAACCGCTGCTCGATGATGCGGGCCGGAACCTTGCCGGGGCGGAACCCGGGGACGCGCACCTGCTGCGCGACCTTCTTGTACGCCGCCTGCAGGCTCTCGCCGAGCTCCTCGAACGGCACCTCGACGGTAAGCCTTACCCGGGTCGGGCTGAGCTCCTCCACAGCGGTCTTCACGGGGTCGTCTCCTTGATCAAGCTTTGAGTGATCGCGGGCGCGTCAAGTCGTAACGGCTACCGCGGCAAGCTCGCGCGCCGCGCCCACATGAGCGGCACCTGGCACAGCCGTCGAGACACACGAGATCAGGGCATGCTCCACAGCGGCGGGTGTTCAGCGCCGCTGGCCAGTCTAGGGCAGAGCGGCACCATGGAGCGACCAATGGCCGCTCAGTCCTCCTTGATGATCCGCCGCAGGATGTCGTTCGTCTCCCCGGGCGTGGTGCTGACCGCGCACAACCGCTCCATGACCTCGCTGTAGCGGTCGACGTCCTCGCGCTTGTCCAGGTAAAGAGCGCTGGCCAGCTGCTCGACGTAGACGACGTCGGGGAGCTCGTTGTCGTTGAAGCGGAGCACGCTGAAGGCCCCGCCCTCCGCGCTGTGGCCGCCGAAGCTGAAGGGCATGACCTGGATCGTGATGTTCGGCTGCCGCATGAGGTCGAGCAGGTGCTCCAGCTGGGCTCGCATGACGTCCGCGCCGCCGATGGGGCGCCGCAGCGCGGCCTCGTCGATGACGGCCCAGAAGAACGGGCCGTCGGGCCGGCCGAGCACCTGCTGGCGCTGCATCCGCAGGTCGACGCGGCGGGCGATCTCCTCGGGCGCGACGCCCGCGCTGCCCGCGGTGATGACCGCCCTGGCGTACTCCCTCGTCTGGAGCAGGCCGGGCACGAACTGCACCTCGTAGGTGCGGATCCGGGAGGCGGCCTCCTCAAGGCCGACGTACGTCTGGAACCACGAGGGCAGCAGGTCGTTGAACCGGTGCCACCAGCCGGGTTCGTTGGCTCTGAGCAGCAGGTCCATGACCGCCGACCGGGCGTGCTCGTCCTCCACCCCGTAGAAGGTGAGCAGGTCCGCCACGTCGCGTTCCCTCAGGCCTACCCTGCCGAGCTCCATCCTGCTGATCTTGGATTCGGATCCGCGGATCAGGTGGCCCGCCTCCTCGCGCGAGAGCCCCTTGGCCTCGCGCAGGCGACGCAGCTGGGAGCCTAAAAGGATACGCAGAGCTGTGGGACCCGATCCCGGTTGAACCTGCGTCACTTCGCCTCCCTCTGTACTTGGGCCAGCGCACACAGTGTCACTACTTCCGGCCGCGATGACAAGGTCTCAACTCCGTGCCCAATTCGCCAAGTCGCCGCCCTAACCGCTCATGCGGCTGCACATTGCAACTGCACGTGCATTTGGGTCTTGCAGCAGACGTTCCGGTGACCCATGATGGCTTAGTGCATATTGGGCTTATGGTGCACAAGCTCTGAAAACTCTCAAGTGGTACGGAGACTCACGATGACAGCGGGAGGTACCGGCAGGATGGTGGAGGAGCCAAAATCGGCTGCCGACTACCTGCAGGCGACCCGCCAGGTGGGCTTTGACGAGCTGCTGGACGCCAACCACTCCGGTGCGACCGCGTGTCCCCTGCCCAGTCAGGCCGACTCGGTGAAGACCGCCCGGGACGTGACACGCTCGACGCTCCACGACTGGGGACTGGCAGAGCTCAGCGATGACGCAGCGCTAGTGGTTTCGGAACTCGTCACTAACGCGGTCCGTTACGCACTGTGTCCGCCCGGTCAGGCGAAGATCACCCCGATCACCCTCGTCCTGGTGCACCTCTCCCCCCACGTGCTCCTGGCCGTGACGGACCCGAGCGACGAGGTTCCGACCCCCAAGGAGCCCGATTTCATCTCGGAGAACGGCCGGGGCCTCTACATCGTGGAGACCTACAGCCAGGGCTGGGGCTGGGACCACCTCAACTGCGGCGGCAAGGCCGTCTGGGCCTTCTTCAGCCCTCGCCGCTGACACCCCCGCCAAGCGGGACCGTTCCCCGCACGGCGTCTCCGGCTCCCGTACGACGTCTTCTCCTGTGACGACGTCTCCGAGCTCCTGCACGGAGTCCCCTCGGCCCACATCCCGCACGCCGGGCCCCCGCGCCCTTCGCGCAGCGAAGAGCTCTCGTCTCCTTGCCCTGCGACGACGAACCGGGCACCGGTCGGAACCGATGCCCGGCATACGTCGGGGTGACAGGATTTGAACCTGCGGCCCCCTGCTCCCAAAGCAGGTGCGCTACCAAACTGCGCCACACCCCGGTAAGTCGAGTGCGCGCACGCTCCGGAACTCCGGTACGCTTACGCCCTGACGAACGGATGAAGTCTAGACCAGACTGACGCCGGCTCGCGCGGACGTAGCTCAATGGTAGAGCCCCAGTCTTCCAAACTGGCTACGCGGGTTCGATTCCCGTCGTCCGCTCAGATGGTGAAAGGCCAGGTCAGCCCGTATGTGGCGACCTGGCCTTTCATGTTTCGCTAAAACTTCAGGAACTTTCGTACCCACTGCGTGCCCGATGGTTTTCGGGCCCGTTTTCCCGGGCTTTCTTGAATTCCCTCCCGAGTGGTCGGGCGACGGCCTGGTCGCGGCCCCTGCTCACGCCGGCGGACGAGCAGGCCGTCACCGCCGTCCGGGCGTGCGGCGTGGGCGCCGGTCCCGGACGGCCGCGGGAATCGGGCCGTCCGCCGCGCTCGCCCCTCACCCGCCGTGCGGGGGCGCGCCGCATATCCTCCGCATCTCCCCCGGCCGCCGAGGAGCCGTCGTGACGGCCTACGAAGGCGACGCCCCTCTCCTCCCCGGCACACCCGAACCGATCGTGATCGGTGTCGTCGCCTTCGCCGTCCTCTTCGCCGCCGTGGCCCTCGTCACCTTGGTCATCGTCGTGCCGATCAAACTGCTCCGCGACTCTTGACGCCTCCCGGCGGGGGCCTCGTGCTCCGGGGTGATCGCCGGGGGCGAGGCGGGAGGTGCCGTTCTCCTCGAAGGTCGCCGGACCGGCGTCCAGAGAGCCTTGGGCGCGGTGCGGGGAGTCTGGGGCGCGGTGCGGGGGCAACCGGCGTGATCGCTCTGCCGTCCGAACGCCGCCAAATCCTACTCTGTCTGGAAATATCTATGAATCTCTGTTAAACACGAGGTTCGCATATAGATCATTCTTTACAATCCTCCATACCAGCAGTCAGAGTGCCCCTGAGTCAGAGTGCCCCCTGGAGGGAAAGTGTCGGAGTTCGACGGCGTCATCGTGGGCGGGGGCCATAACGGCCTCACGTGCGCCGCCTACCTCGCGAAGGCGGGGTTGTCGGTCGCGGTCGTCGAGCGCAACGACGTCGCGGGCGGTGGTTGCAGCACCCAGGAGCTCACGCTCCCCGGGTTCCGGCACAACACCCACAGCAGCTACCACTTCCTGGAGGAGGGCCCGGTCCCCGCCGACCTGGAGCTCCAGCGGTACGGCCTGCGGTACATCTACCCCGAGACCCAGCACGCCACGGTCTTCAGGGACGGCCGGGCGATCACGGTCTACACCGACCCCAAGCGCACCGCCGACTCCTTCGCCCGGTTCTCCAAGGCCGACGCCGCGCGCTGGCTGGAGCTGTACGAGCGCTACGCCGAGGCGGCCAGGGACCTGATGAACGGCTTCCTGTACTCCAGGCCGCTGCCGCCCCCGGTGCTCGCCGAGCGGATCAAGGGCGACCTCGGCCGCGACATGATGAGCTACATGCCGCTGTCTCTGTACGAGGCCGTCGACAGGAACTTCGAGAGCGACCAGGTCAGGGTGCTGTTCAAGTCCTTCCTGCACGCGATCTCCATCGAGAACGTGCCCGGCACCGGCGGTTTCTTCCCCCGGCTGCTGTCGCGCATCGCCAGGCTCGGCGTGCCCGTGGGCGGCGCGGGCAACGTCGCGAGCGCGCTGCGCGCCGTCATCGAGGAGCACGGCGGCACCGTGGTGACCGGCGCCCACGTCGAGCGGATCCTGGTCGACGACGGGCGGGCCACCGGGGTGCGGCTCGCCACCGGCGACGTGCTCACCGCCCGCCGGTTCGTGGCCAGCGCGGTGGACGCCCCGCAGACCGTGCGGATGGCGGGCCCGGAGAACTTCGGCGCGGAGATCGCGGCCAAGGTCGAGGACTACAAGTGGGCCGGGCACAGCCTCGTCACCCTCCACCTGGCGCTCGACGAGGCGCCGCGCTACCGGGCCGCCGAGTTCGAGCCCGACGTGGACCGTGCCTTCCTCGTGGTGCTCGGCGCCGACGACAGCGAGCAGCTCGGCCGGACCTTCGACCAGATCCACCGGGGGCAGCTGCCCGACCGGCTGGCCGGCAACGGCGCGTGTCCCTCGCTGTTCGACCCCTCCTACGCGCCCGACGGCAAACACGTGGCGTTCTGGTGGCCGTGGGCCCCGTACGACCTCGGCGGCGACCCGGCGAACTGGGACGTGCGGCGCGAGGAGGTCGGGGAGCGGCTGCTCGCCGAGTGGGCCGAGTACGCCCCCAACCTGGCGGGACGCGCCGTGCTGGGCAAACGGGTCTTCTCACCGCTCGATATCGAGCGGCACTGCGTCAACATGGTGCGCGGCAGCCACCATGTGGGGGCCTACGAGCCGTCCCAGCTGGGCGGCAACCGGCCGGTCCCCGAGATGGGCCAGTACCGCACCCCCGTCGACGGCCTCTACCTCTGCGGCGCCAGCAGCCATCCGGGCGGCTCGGTCTCCGCGGCCCCCGGATACAACGGCGCCAACGCCATCGCAGAAGACCTCGAACTGGAAACCTGGTGGACGCCGGTTCCCGCACCCCGGTGGAGCGAGTGAAGTCCCGTTTCGTCACCAAGGATCCAGCGACGCCAGGGTTCAGGATGGGCAGCCCCGCATCCATGCACGAGCAGCTGTCCCTGCTCAACGCCGCCAGCAAACGCATCGGCAGCACGCTCGACATGTTCGAGACCGGCAGGGAGCTGATGGACGTCGCCGTACCGCGCTTCGCGGACGCGGCGGGCATCCTCGTACAGGACCGGCTGGTGACCGAGGGGGAGTTCCCCCAGGAGACCACCGACGGCTCGGCGCTGGTGCGGCGGATCGCGGTCGGCGTGGCCGACCCCTCCCCCGGGGAGTACGCCAAGGCGTTCCCCGTGGACGAGGTGGCCGTCTACGAGGCCTGGACCCCCTACGCCCGGTGCATGGCCACCGGCAACCCGATCCTCTACCCCCGCCTGGGGCGCAGGACCGCCGAGGAGATCGGGCGGTTCTGGAAGCGCGACTCGGTGTCGAAGGTGCTGGAGGACAGCTCGTTCCTGGTGGTGCCGCTGAAGGCGCGCGGCCGGGTGCTGGGCTTCGTCATCTTCACCCGTAGGCCCACCAGCCAGCCCTTCGACGAGCAGGACGTCAACCTGGCCGAGGAGCTGGCGGCCAGGACCGGTGTCTGCCTCGACAACGCGCGGCTCTACAACCGCGAGCGCCGCACCGCGCTGACCCTGCAGAGCAGCCTGCTGCCGGTCGACCTCTCCCAGCCGCTGGGCCTGACGATCGCCTCCCGCTACCTGCCCGCCAGTGACCTGGTCGGGGTGGGCGGCGACTGGTACGACGTGATCCCGCTGCCCGGCTGCCGGGTCGCCCTCGTCGTCGGCGACGTGATGGGGCACGGCATCAGGGCCGCCGCCACCATGGGCCAGCTCCGCACGGCCGCGCGCACGCTGGCCAGCCTGGACCTGAGCCCGGCCGACGTGCTGTTCCGGCTCAACCTGATGAGCCAGGACCTGGACGCCAGCCAGATCGCCACGTGCGTGTACGCCACCTACGACCCGGTCACGCGGCGGTGCGCGATGGCCTGCGCGGGGCACGTGCCGCCGATCCTGGTGCGGCCCGGCGGCGAGACCGAGCTGCTGGAGCTGCCGCCGGGGCTCCCCCTGGGCATCGGCAACGAGCCCGCCGAGATGCGGGAGTTCACGCTTCCCGGCGGCACCGTGCTCGCCTTCTACACCGACGGCCTGGTGGAGAGCCGCAACCGGGACATCGAGGAGGGCATCAACGCGCTGCGCGGCCTGCTCTCCGGAGCCGACCACGACCTGGAGGAGGTCTGCGACCTCACGATCAGGGCCCAGCGGCCGGGGCACGAGCGTGACGACATCGCCCTGCTGCTGGCCAGGGTGTCCGAGCTGACGGAGAACGAGTTCGCCGAGACGTCGCTGCCCCCCGACCGGCGCTCCGCCTCCCAGGCCCGCCGTTTCGTCCGGGCCACGCTCGACGACTGGGAGCTGTCCTCGCTCTGCGACAACACCGAGCTCATGGTCAGCGAGCTGGTCGCCAACGCGGTCGAGCACGGCCAGGGCGAGGTCGAGCTGCGGCTGCTGCGCGGGCCCACGCTGGTCTGCGAGGTGTCCGACAGCTCCGCGTCCGAGCCGGTCATGCGGGAGGCCTCCACCACCAGCGACACCGGCCGCGGCCTGCACCTCATCAACTGGCTCGCCCACCGCTGGGGGTCCCGCCTCACCCCGAAGGGCAAGATCGTCTGGGTCGAGCAGAGGCTGCCCTAGTCCTGCCCGATCACCCGTACGGGCTCCGGCGCCGCCTTCCGCGTCGCCGGGGCCCATGACGAAGCCCCACGCCGCGGATTCTCGCGGGTGGGGCTTCGGGGTGCCTGAGCCGCCGCCGGGGGGCGGGGTTCAGCGGATGTTCAGCGGATCTCGTAGAGGGCGGTGGTACCGCTGACCTCGTTGCCGACCACCAGGAGCGGGCTGCGGGTGGGGCTGTCGGAGGCGGGGATGAACAGCACGCCCTCGGGGCCGACGTCCCCGGCGGTGCCGTCCTCGATCGAGCCGGTGAAGTCACGGGTGTTGACGTACCCGGCCAGGCGCGGCGCCCGCGGGTCGCCCAGGTCGTAGGCGACGATCCCGCCGACCCGCTCCAGCCCGGCGAAGGCGTAGGTCCGGCCGCGCACCTCGCCGACCGTGACCCCCTCGGGCTCGGGGCCCTTGTTGTCGCTGCGGCTGTCGAAGGAGTCGTCCTCCTCGTTGTCGGCGTTGAAGGCCTCGGGCAGTTCCTTGGCGACGAGCCGCTCCAGCTGATCGCCGGAGTCCCAGACGAGCGCTCCGGAGGTGGACCTGATCGAGATCGAGCGGGCGCCGAACGCGTGCAGCTCGGTGTAGGCGCCGTTCGCGTCCTTGGGCGAGTCGGCGGCCACGTTCAGCCGGCCGAGCTCGGTGTCCTTCTTGAGGTTCTCGGCGTCGGGCAGCGCGAGGTTCAGCGACTTGACCCTGACCTCGTCGGCGTGGCACTCCCAGTCGCGCCCGTCGCCCTCGTTGGCGGTGACCAGGTAGGTCCGCCCGCGGTCGCGGAAGTTCGCGATCGCGTCGGGCTGGTACATGCCCTTCACCGGCCGCGGCCTGATGTCGATCTTCCCGTCCTTGTCCGAGGCGTCGAACCCGGTCTTCGACCAGTCCTTCAGCCCCAGCGGGACGACGTCGCGGACCGCCACCCGGTCCAGATCGACGATCGCGAGCGCGTTGTTCTCCTGGAGGGTCACGTAGGCGGTGTCACCTTCGACGGTGACGTACTCCGGCTCCAGGTCCCGGGCGGCGGTGGCCCCGGGGCCGGTGATCCGCACTCCCCTGGCCCGCAGCCGCTCGGCGTCGAACTTCGCGAACCCCGCGGTCCGCACCGTCCAGCGGCGCAGGTCGACGACGCTCACCGAACCCTCGGGGTCGGCCACCTCGCCCTCGCAGTAGGAGGAGGGCTCGCCCTCGTTGGCCACGATCACCCGGTCACCGTCCGGGGTGAAGGTCACCATGTCGGGCAGCGCGCCCACGGTCACCTGCTTGAGCTTCCTCCCGCTCCGGGCGTCGAAGAAGGCGACGGTACCCGGGTCGGTCTTGACGGCCGCCTGCTGGGCCACGGCGACCAGGCCGCGGCGCACCGCGACACTGTTGGCGCCGGGGGTGGCCAGGGTGGCGACCTTGCGCGGCTTGCGGGGGTCGCGGATGTCGAGCACGTCGACGGTGCCGGCCTGCGCGTTCACCACGAAGACCCGGCGGGTCGAGGCGTCGTACGCGGTGATCTCCGAGGCGCCGGCGGCGACGGTACCGGTGGTGTAGCGGCCGAGGAAGGTCAGCTTGACGCCCTTGGGGCCGGACTCGGCGGCGGCCGGGGCCACGGCGACGGGCAGAAGGAGCAGGCCGGTGACCGCCGCGGCGGCCGCCCGGGTGAAAGTCGTGGTGCGCATGGGACGAATTTTCACGAGATGTTGTGACTTCCCCCTGACGTCAAGATGACCGTGGGATGAAGCCCCATGGTCAGGTGTGTCCAGGATGGATTCCCAGGAGCACTCGGGACATGCCGGTCATGTCCGTTGACGCGATGACTACTGGCGGTCCAGGGGTTACGGTCAAGATGAGAGCCGGGAGGAAACCCGGGAGGGCATCGGGAGGGCATGATGACCATCGACATACCCGAGGCTTACCGGCGCGCACTGGACGACTTCGGCGCTCTTGTCCACCGGATCGGCCCCGAGCAGTGGGAGAACCCGACGCCGTGCGTCGACTGGGACGTGCGCGCCCTGGTCAACCACGTGGTCGGCGAGAACCTGTGGGCTCCCGTGCTGCTGGCCGGGGGGAGCGCCGCGGAGGTCGGTGACGCCTTCGAGGGGGACCTGCTGGGCGACGACCCCATCAAGGCGTTCGACACCTCGGCCGTGCCCGCCATCCAGGCGGCGACGGGCGTCCGGGCCCTCGACCGCCTCGTCCACCTGCCGTTCGGCGACGTGTCCGGCAGGGAGTACGTCACCGAGCTGTTCGCCGACGCGCTCATCCACACGTGGGACCTGGCCCGCGCCATCGGCGCCGACGAGCGGCTCGATCCCGAGCTGGTCGAGGCCTGCTCCGACTGGTTCAGCGACGCGGAGCCCGGCCACCGGCAGGCCGCGACGATCGGAGAGCCAGGAGAGCCCCGGGAGGAGCCCTCCGGCACCGACGCGCAGGCCCGGTTGCTGGCCTCCTGGGGCCGCCGCGCCTGAACGTACGCTCGTCCGCGTCCTTCAGGGGAGGACCGGACGGTTAGCCCGCCGGCCGCCGGCCGTGGTTGGCCTTGCGCTTCTTGCGGGCCCTGGCCTTGCGTGCTCGCTTGCCCATGCCGACCACCCCTTCGCCGAGGTTCTCCCGGGCTTCTCCGGGCCCCTACCGGACTCGATCTCACCCGCTCAGACCTTCACATTCCTCCCGGAACGCTCGTCATACAAGGCCCGGACGACGATCCGTCCGGCTCCGGTGGACCCTGTTTTCCCGGCATTGCCCCGACCTTGACGTTCCGCGCCCCGGCGGGAGGGGGCGTGACCTCCGGCGGCGTCGGGGTTCTAGGCTCCGTCGCATGAGCGAGACGCTGATGGCCCGCTGGCGAGCCCTGGCCGGCACCGGGGCCGACCCCCTCGGCCGCGAACTGATCACCCGGTACGACGAGCCGCACCGCAGGTACCACACGGCCGCCCACCTGGAGGCCGTGCTCACCCACATCGACGACCTGGCCGGTCACGCCGAGCATCCGGACCTCGTACGGCTGGCGGCCTGGTTCCACGACGCCGTCTACGATCCGCGGCGCGGCGACAACGAGGAGCGGAGCGCGGGGCTGGCCGAGCGCGCGCTGCCGGAGCTGGGGCTGTCCGCGGAGGCCGTGGCGACGGTCGCCCGATTGGTCAGGCTGACCGTCACGCACGACCCCTCGCCCGGCGACGCGGACGGGGCCGTGCTGTCCGACGCGGACCTGTCGATCCTGGGCGCCTCCCCCGAGGTCTACGCCGCCTACGCGGCGGCCGTGCGCGAGGAGTACGGCTTCGTCCCCGACGACGCGTTCAGGGCCGGGAGGGCCGCCGTGCTGCGCTCGCTGCTCGACCTTCCGGTGATCTTCCGCGTCGCCGGCCTGGAGGAGGCGGCCAGGGCCAACATCACCGCGGAACTTGATCGGCTGTGAGCGGTTAGTCACCATGATTCAACAGCATTACCCGATCCTCGCTGTGGTAATTTGATGGAATCTGGTGAATTAAGGGGAGTGGAGCAATGCTTGCCCAGCAGCGGCAGCAGGCGATCCTGGAGAGGGTGCGCAGTAGCGGCGGGGTCAGGGTCGCCGATCTCGTCCGGGAGCTCGGCGTGTCCGACATGACGATCCGGCGCGACCTCGAGGTGCTCTCCGAGCGCGGCCTGGTGGAGAAAGTCCACGGCGGCGCCACCGCCGCCGGGCCCGGTTCGACCGAGGAACCGGGCTTCGCCGCCAAGTCGGCACGCCAGCAGGCGGAGAAGGAGACGATCGCCCAGCACGCCGCCCGGCTCGTCCGGCCCGCCACGGCCATCGCGCTCTCCGCGGGAACCACGACCTGGACGCTCGCCCACCACGTGGTCGACGTGCCCGAGCTGACCGTGATCACCAACTCGATCCGGATCGCCGACGTCTTCCACCGCTCCCCCAGGGCCGACCGCACGGTCGTGCTGACCGGCGGGATCCGCACCCCCTCCGACGCCCTGGTCGGCCCGGTCGCGGTCTCGGCGATCCGCGGGCTCCACGTCGACACCCTCTTCCTCGGCGTGCACGGGATGAGCACCCGCGCCGGGTTCACCACCCCCAACCTGCTCGAGGCCGAGACCAACCGCGAGCTGGTCGCCTCCGCACACCGCCTGGTGGTGACCGCCGACCACACCAAGTGGGGCACGGTCGGCATCAGCACGATCGCCGAGCTGGCCGAGGCCCACATCGTGGTCACCGACTCCGGCCTCACCGAGGAGGCCCGCGAGGAGCTCGCCGCCTCGGTGGGCGAACTGATCATCACGGAACCCCAGCGGGAGAGCGAGATCGCGAGCCGATGAAGCGTACGATCACCCACCTGGCCGACGGCCGGGAGCTTTTCTACTTCGACCGGCGCGACGACGCCGATCGCGGAGCGGTGGACGAGCGCGACCTGCCGCCCCGCCCCGCCGCCTCCGAGCTGCGCTACGACCCGCTGACCGAGGAGTGGATCGCGGTGGCCGGGCACCGCCAGAGCCGCACCTTCCTGCCCCCGGCCAGCCAGTGCCCGCTCTGCCCCTCCACCCCCGGCAACCTCACCGAGGTCCCCTCCCCCACCTATGACGTGGCGGTCTTCGAGAACCGGTTCCCGTCGTTCTCCGACCAGCCGGGCGAACACCGCCGGATCGGGGGACTGAGCGAGGTCCGCCCGGGGATCGGCAGGTGCGAAGTGGTCTGCTTCACCTCCGAGCACGACTCCTCGTTCTCCCGGCTCTCCCCGGAACAGGTGGAGCTGGTCATGGAGGCCTGGGTCGACCGTACGGCGGAGCTGTCGGCGATACCCGGCGTGGAGCAGGTGTTCTGCTTCGAGAACCGGGGAGCGGAGATCGGCATCACCCTGGCCCACCCGCACGGCCAGATCTACGCCTACCCCTACGTGACCCCGCGCACCAGACTGACCCTCGGGGCGGCCGAGCGCCACCGGGAGCGGACCGGCGGCAACCTGTTCGCCGACATCCTGGCCGCGGAGCGGGAGGCCGAGGTCCGGGTCGTGGGCTCGAACGAGCACTGGACGGCGTTCGTCCCGGCCGCGGCGCGCTGGCCCGTGGAGGTCCACCTCTACCCGCACCGCAAGGTTCCCGACCTGGTCGCGCTGGACGCCGAGGAGCGCGCGGCGTTCGGGCCCCTCTACACCGACGTGCTGCGCCGCCTCGACGGGCTGTTCGGCGTGCCCATGCCGTACATCGCCGCCTGGCACCAGGCACCGGTCAACACCGGCCGCGATCTGTCGTACGCGCACATGGAGCTGTTCAGCATTCGCCGCGCGCCGGACAAGCTGAAATACCTCGCCGGGTCGGAGTCGGCCATGGGCGCCTTCGTGAACGACGTGTCGCCCGAGGCGACAGCACATCTCCTGCGCTCTGTTGTCACGAACTGATTACCACTTGGTCTCGTCTTGAGGTCGCATGACCTGCTGTTTACCACTACTATCCTTCCCACATCAGCTGTAAACGCTGATTTGCCTAATCCCGGGCACCCTGCCCGGGAGCCGGGGAACCACCGCACCTGGGGTGAAACCACTTCGGTGGAAGGGCTTCCTCCAGCCCGAACCCGTCAGCTAACCCGGTAGGCGTAAGGAGAGGAGAGTTCGTGGCGGCCTCGTCCCCCACGTTCCGTCGGCATGCGGCTCTGGCCCTCTGCCTGAGCTCGATCGTCGCGTTCACCATCGGCGCCCCCACGGCGGGAAGTGCTGAACCCAAGCCGACCGAGGCCAAGCTCCGCGCCGACCTGGCCAAACTCGGCAAGAAGGTCGACAAGCTGATCGAGGCCTACGCGGCCAAACGCGAGTCCCTCAAGAAGGCGCAGAAGGCCGAGAGCGTCGCCAAGCAGAACCTGGGAAAGGCCGAGGAGATCTACGCCGAGGCCGAGAGGCAGGTCGACTCCATCGTCCAGCTCCGCTACCAGACCAGCGGCGGAGGACTGCCCGCGCTGATGTTCTCCGGCGACATGAGCGCCGCCGCGGTGATGGAGCAGCTCACCGCCCAGCAGAGCGCCTACCTGGAGGGCTTCGCCGACAGCCTCGAACGGAGGAAGAAGGCGGCCGAGACGACCGCCAGGCTCACCGACGAGATCGGCGACGAGGCCAAGGAGGTCCAGGACCGGCGCGAGGAGGCCGAAGACCTGATCCGCGACATGAAGGACAAGCTCGACCGGCTCGCCCCCACCGGCTCCGGCCGCCGCTCCGACGGCAGCTGGGCCCCGCAGCTCCCCACCGGCGCCGACAACATCACCGACCGGACCCGGATCATGCGCGATGCCGTCATGAGGCGCTTCAGCCTCCCGTACTCGGTCGGCTGCTACCGGTCCGCCAACGACGGCGGCGAGCACCCCCTGGGCCGCGCCTGCGACTTCATGATGAGCACCGGCGGCACGATGCCCTCGGCCGCCAACCTCGCGCTCGGCGACGAGATCGCCGCCTGGGCCATCAAGAACAAGGCCAAACTCGGCGTGAAGTACGTGATCTGGCGCCAGCGCATCAACCACGGTTCCGGCTGGAACGCCATGTCCAACCGCGGCGGCGTCACGGCCAACCACTTCGACCACCCGCACATCTCGATGTACTAGTGCCACGAGGCGCTGACCTGCGGTTTCTCTACCGGGCGTCCCTCTCAGGGCACATCCAGGGCACATCCCGGATCTGCGCTACTCCCCCAGGCACCGTCGATCGCCTTGCGCATGCGGTCCTCGCTGGACGGCATGAGGTGGGTGTAGGTACGCAGGGTGAAGCCGGGGTCCGCATGCCCGAGGAACTCGGCGACGGCCTTGATGGACACGCCGTCCTCCAGCAGCACTGAGGCGAAGTGGTGGCGAAGCATGTGGAAGCCGTTCTCTCTCGTGGCCGGGAGGCCGACCTTGGCGAGGACCGTCTTCCAGGCGAACTTGTTGAACTCGTTACGGGCGATCACGGTCTTCTGCCGCGTGCTGAAGAGCAGCCGCGCCGTGTGCGGCGAGCCGTCCAGTGTGCGCCAGGGCAGCGTCAGCTCCGGCGGGTCGACGGCTTCAATGTGGGCGGCGAGCCTCAGCGCCACGCTCTCCGGGAGCGGGATGTCCCGCAGCTTGCCACCTTTGGGCGGAGCGAAAACGCGCTCTTGCTTGCCGCCGAGCAACTTGACCTGTCGGCGTACGTGGACGATGCCACGTAGGAAGTCGACGTCGTCGAGGGCCAGGCCGAACGCCTCCCCCTGGCGGAGACCAAGCCCGGCGGCACTCAGCACCATCACCTCGTAGTGCTGGGCGATGCCGTTCGCGACCGCTCGCACCTGCTCGACCGTCCACGGAGCGATCTTCTTGGCCTCTCCCCTGGGCGCCTTCACCGATCCCGCATGACAGGGGTTCTTGGGAATGAGTTCGTCGTCCACGGCGGCGTTGAGAACGGTCGAGAGGTGGAAGAAGACGGCCCGCGCGTAGTTCGGCGAGAGCTTGACCTGAAGGCCGCGGCTGAAAGCCTGCAGAAGGCTGGGACGCAGGGAACGCAACCCTCGGTCACCGATAGCCGGATAGACGTGCAGGCGAAGGCGAAGTGAAGCGGTCCGGGTCTGATGGAGGCTCGATTCCTTGAGAGGATCGAGTCAGCCCAGGCCCGCTGGCGCGCGGTCAACGCACCTCACCTCGTCGCCCTGGTCTGCGCCGGAGCGACCTTCGTCAACGGACTCCTGGTCGAACGACCTGACGACCAGGCCCCATCCGCAGCCGCCTAGAAACTCTCGACCCACAGATCTTGACGATTGCTCGCCCGATCACCGTCCCCCACTATGCGGGCCTGCAGTGTTTCACCATGCCGTCGTGGAGCCCTTTGTTCCATCCCAGCTGGTAGCCAGCGGCATAACCGACCCCGTAAGCACCCTCCGGCCATTTTGGCCAACTCGTGGTATCAGCGCAGTGACTCCTAGCCTGTGCACTTCCTTCCCGCTCCCCTGACGAGAGTCCTTTTTCGTATCCCTCCTGGTAAGGAGACCGATCTGGTGGTTTGTAAAGAGTCGGATCTGCCGCGATGGCCGCCGGGGCGGCGTACGTCGCCGAGCTCGGGACAGCCGAGGCCTGAGTCCCTGGCCAGAG
>NZ_JBPJUQ010000099.1:0-22800 GCF_051192615.1 Streptosporangium sp. G11 | reverse complement strand
GCTGAAGAAGGCCATCGGCACCGCCGAGAGGTACCGCACCGCCAACGGCACACCCGCCCAGCTCAAGAAGGCGGCCGTCTACCTGTACAAGCACGTCAACAAGTAGCGGCCGATCGCGAACCGGATACCGGTCGTGCCTCGGCGCGACCGGTATCCGGTTCGTTCCAACGAAAGGTGCGACCGTCGGCGCCCCCTTCGGGGAGCGCGCAGGCGGGGAGGAGCCATTCGGACAACGCTCCTCCCCGCCCTTCGATCCAGCCTTCCGATCCCGCCCTTCGGTCAGCCGCAGGCGGGCGAGATCGCGCCGGTGAGCGCCCGGTTGGCGTCGTGCACTCGCTTGACGTCGGGCTTGGTCACGGCCCTGTCGTAGGTCATCAGGCCGTTGATCTCGGTCTCGACGTCGGTGGTCTGGGTGTAGATCGCCGCGCTGAGCCCGCCACAGGCGTGCAGCCTCTCCAGGTCCTTGTTCATGGCGACGTATCGCGCGGTGAGGGCCTCGGAGTCAGGCTCTGTCGCGTATCCCCAGCCGCCACCGGTCCAGGTGTGGCCGATCACCGGCAGGGCGAGCCCGCCGTACTCGCCGAGGACGGCCGCCCTGGTGGCACTCGGCAGGCCGGGATTTCCGGGCCCCGGGTAGATGTGGTAGTCGGCCACGTCGCCGTTACCGCCGTCGACCGCGCCGCAGCAGTTGACGCCGCTCATGTTGTTCACCAGCCGGGAGGGGTCCCAGCCCTTGACCTGGTCGGCGAGCCTCGCCTGGTCGTACTGGCCCCAGCCCTCGTTAAGCGTCACCCACATCACGATCGACGGGCTGCTGCGGTGCTGGTCGACCATCTCGCGCATCTCGGCCTCGAACTGAGCGCGCTCGGCCGCGTTCGAGGTGCCGAACATCGACGGCATGTCCTGCCAGACGAGCAGCCCGAGCCTGTCGGCGTGGTAGTACCAGCGATCGGGCTCGACCTTCACGTGCTTGCGCACGGCGTTGAAGCCCAGCTTCCTGGTCTCGTCCAGGTCGTACCTCAGCGCCTTGTCGGTCGGCGCGGTGTAGATGCCGTCGGGCCAGAACCCCTGGTCGAGCGGGCCGACCTGGAAGACCGGCTTACCGTTGAGCAGGATTCTGGTCCTGCCGTCCACCTGGCCCGTCGAGATGGTGCGCATCCCGAAGTAGCTCCTCACCCGGTCGGCGCCCTTGAGCTCGACGGTGAGGTCGTAGAGGAACGGGTCGTCCGGCGACCACAGCTTCGGGTTCGGGACGGGGAGCCGCAGCTCCGTGCCGACGGGTCCCGAGACCTTGCCGACCACCCGGTTCCGGTCGCGGGCGGTGACGACGACCACCCGGCCGGAGGCGCCGGACGCCGCCACCGTCACCTTGAGGGCCTGTCCGGCCACGTCGGGCGTGGTGTGCACCGCGTCGATGTGCGCCTTGGCGACGGGCTCGATCCACACCGTCTGCCAGATGCCGGAGGCGGGGGTGTAGAAGATGCCGCCGGGGTTGAGTCGCTGCTTGCCGACCGGCTGGCGGCCGGTGTCGGTCCCGTCGGCGACGGCGACGACGAGCTCCTGCTCGCCCCTGGGCCTGAGCGCGTCGGTCACGTCGAGCGTGAACCGGTCGTAGCCGCCCTTGTGCGTGCCGACCTGCTTGCCGTTGACGTAGACGGTCGACTCCCAGTCGACGGCGTCGAGGTGCAGCAGCAGCCGGTCCTTCTTCCAGGACTGCGGCACGGTGAAGGTGCGGCGGTACCACATCCGGTCCTCGTGCCTGCCGATCCCGGAGAGCGTCGACTCCACCGGGTACGGCACGACGATCCGCTCGGCCAGATCACGGCCGACCGGTACCGCCTCACCCGCCTCGGCGGCGGCGAACTGCCAGATGCCGTTGAGACTGCGCCACTTGTCCCTGGTCAACTGCGGGCGGGGGTACTCGGGCAGCGGATTGCGCGGATTGACATCCTTCGCCCAGCGCGTCCGCAGGGTGTACTTCGAGTTGTTGACCACCAGCGCATGGGTGAAGGCCTCCAGCGGGGTGCCGTCGACCTGGACGATGCCGCCCTGGCCGTCGTAGGAGGCGCGTGCGGCGTTGCCCGCCCGGCTGGGGACCGCGAATCCGAGCCGCAGCTTGATCTTCGTTTCACCGTCCAGCGCGGCCGACGTGACCGGCCACCTGGTCCCCGCGACGGTCAGTCCCAGATGCTCGTACGCCCCGGCGGGCAGCGGCCTCAGCCGGACGTCACCGAAGTCGAGCGTGACGGTGTCGCCCTCGGCGCCGATCGCGGCTCCGGCCGGTCCCGGCGGGTCGAAGCCCTCGGGCAGGAAGAACGCCCCGGCGGGCACGATCTCCCTGGCCTGGCTCGGGCTCTGCCAGCGCAGCCGCAGGTGGGCGCCGCCGAAGTGCTCGAAATACTCGACCTTGATGTCGTAGCGTTTCCCGGCTTCCAGGGTGATGGGGGTGCCGACCTGCTCGACGTCCCAGTCGTCCACCCAGTGGTCGATCACCACCTGGCCGTTCACCCAGAGCCGGAAGCCGTTGTCGCCGATCATCGAGAACGTGTACGTCTCGGAGTACTTGGGTGCGATCCGCCCCGTCCAGCGGACGGCGACGTCGTCCTCCCTGCCGGTGAGGTCCTTGAGCACCGGGTTGAGGTCGGCCAGCTCGATGGCCGGGTCGACGACCGTGGCCTTGAGCTCGGCGAAATCGAACGTCCCGGGAGCGGAGTTGAGATAGTAGTCGCCGCGCAGACCCTGCCGATCGGCATAGGCCGAGGCCGCCGGAATCGTGACGACCTGCCAGGCCAGGGCGAGGATCATGGTTAACAGGAGGGGGATGCGTCCACGCATACGGTGATACCTTCCCGGTCACAATCGAACAAATGGCGATCCGTTGTGACCTATAAGAAACATCCCCGGCGATTCGCGGTCAAGGTATCTGATCAGATTCGTTCACATTCGGTCAGAGATGACCTCCTCCTCGCCGCTCGGCCGGCGAACCGCCGAAGGGGAGCACGCGCGGCCGTCGAGCGTGGGATCGCCACACGCGCGGGCCGTCTCGGCACCCGTCCCCGAAAACAACTCTGGTCACCCGTCAGTGCCCTGTGCCAGGGTGACCGGCATGTTCGCGATCACCGTACTGACGGAGGACGGTCACCGGCACGTCCGGGCAAGCGCTGGGAAACTCGCCGAACTGGTCGACCGGCTGGGCGGTCAGGGTGACAGATTCCTGGTCGTCCAGCGGATTCCCGACCTCCCTGAGGTCTTCGTTCAGGTATGGCACGAGGATGGAGGCGACTACGTGCTGGAACACCGCGACGGGGCACCCGACCGACACTTCCATACGGCGCTCGACGGGCCCGCGCCGGTGATCGCGGCCATGACCCGCTGGGCGCGCTCGGAGGACGAATGGGGCTCCGGGCTGAATTGGGCCTCGTTGGACCTGGGCCTCCCCGACCCTCCACCTCCCCTCGAACTCGACGAGAACGAGCGCGAGACGCTCGACGCGCGCATCCGCGAAGTGATCCTGGGCGGTTACGCGACGCGGGCACAACTGGCCGAGATCGCACAAGACCATCTCGTGTCGGGGAACCGCCGACCGGTCTCCGCCGAACAGGCACGCCGACTGGTGGACCGAATATGGCTGGAACGCGTCGAGGAGCAGACCTCCTGGAAGGGGGAGACGGACCCGGAACGGCTCAACCGGGCCTTCACCGCTCTGGAGGCCACGGGCATCACGGCGAGGGAGAACTTCACCTGCTGCCGTACCTGCGGGCAGGCGGAGATCGGAGAGACAGGCTCACCGGATGCCCGGGGCTATGTCTACTTCCACAGCCAGTGCACGGACTCGGCCGCGGCCGGACACGGGATGGCACTCCTGTACGGCGGATTCGACGGTTCACCGGATACGACGGCGTCCATTGGCCGGGAGGTCGTGGCCGCACTCGGGGAAACCGGCCTTTCGGTGGAGTGGAACGGCGATCCCCGGGAGACCATCACCGTTGTCCCCCTCGACTGGCGCAAACGCCTCATCGGCTGAGGAGGTACGCCTCGCGGTGAAGATCGTCGCCGTACGCGAGGGGACGCGGGACACCGGGGTGCCGAAGGATCGGGGCGTCGCACAGTGGACGTCCCTGTGATACCGGATCAAGAGATGATTTGGAGTTCTTTGTAACATTTGAAGGCCTCAGTCCACTTCCTGGTGTTGAAGCAATTACCCGGGACGAAGGGGGGCCAGGCGGTGACGGACGACTCACAGCGGTTCACCACGATGTACGACGAGTGCCGACAGCGGGTCTGGGCCTACGTGGTCAGTCAGGCGGGCAGGCAGATCGCCGACGAGGTGGTGAGCGAGACGTTCGCGATCGCCTGGCGGCGGTTCGGCGACATACCGGAGCCCGCCCTGCCATGGCTGCTCGGCGTGGCCCGCAACGTGCTGCGCGACAACATCCGCGCCGAGGTCCGGCGCGAGTCGCTCGCCGGCGAGCTGCGCGCATGGACGGAAGAGGACCACGCCGACCAGGTGGCCGAACGCCTCGCCGTCATGACCGCGCTCGCCTCGTTGAACCAGGACGAACGCGAGCTGCTGATCCTGGTGGCCTGGCAGGGGCTCTCGCCGCGCGACGCGGCACGCGTCACCGGATGTTCCTCCGCGACCTTCCGGGTGCGGCTCCATCGGGCCCGCAAACGGCTGGTCCAGGCGATGAAGTCGGCACCGGCGGTCCTCCCCCGAACCCGGGTGCGCAATCTCAGTGAGGAGTGGTCATGAACCCGATGGACCAGCTACGGGCGGCCCGCCCGGCCCACCTCGACACCCCGGCCGACGAGCACACCCGGGCCGCCGAGCTCTCCTACGCCATGTCTCAGGCCAGGCCGGTGCGGACCCGCAAGGCCGGCGTCCCCAGGCCCGTGTGGGCGCTCGGCCTGGCGAGCGTGGCCGCCGCCACCGCCGTGGCCGTGACGATCACCGCGACCGGCGGCACGACACCGGCCCCGAGCTCCCCGGCCGTCGCCGAGGACAGGCAGCCGGTGACGCGGTTGTCGGCCAAGCAGATCCTCCTCGTCGCGGCCGAGTCGTCGCTCAAGGCCCGGCAGGGCAGCGGGGCCTACTGGTACGTCGAGAGCACGAGCGGCAACGCCCAGCAGGTGGGCACCGAGACGCACTACACGGTGAACAGCCTGGGCCGCAGCCAGACGTGGATCGCCCGCTCGCCGAAGCGGGAAAGCTGGTGGGTGTCCCAGAACCTCGGCACCAAGCCCGCGCCCGGCTCGGAGGCCGCCTGGAAGCAGGACGGCTCGCCGACCGAGTGGACGGTGACCGTGACCAAGAACGCCGACACCAAGGCACGCCACGTCGTCGAGGCCAAGGGCGGCAAGCCCTTCGGCAACGCGATCAACGTGGGCGACAAGGTCGCCGACCTGGCCGGCAAGAACGTCTCGGTGGCCGAGCTTCAGGCTCTGCCCACGACCGCGGCCGAGCTGAAGGCATACCTGCTCAAGGGATACGAGGGGCACGGCACCGAGTCCGACTCCCCGCAGGATGCCGACTCCTGGCTCTTCCAGGTGACCGCGG
Organism: Streptosporangium sp. G11; assembly: GCF_051192615.1. Lineage (NCBI taxonomy): Bacteria > Bacillati > Actinomycetota > Actinomycetes > Streptosporangiales > Streptosporangiaceae > Streptosporangium > Streptosporangium sp. G11. The sequence continues at coordinate 17,243 of NZ_JBPJUQ010000099.1, read as the reverse complement.
GCCTGTTGAGCGACATGCCCGTCAAGCCCGGTGTCCGGGCCGCGGCCTACCAGGTGCTCGCCGGGCTGGACGGCGTGCGGTCGCTGGGTGAGGTGACCGACGCGCTGGATCGCAGGGGCCAGGGCGTCGCCCGAACCGAGACGTGGCCCACCGGCGAGTTCGAGCGGCAGCTCATCGTCGACCCGCGGACCGGCATCCTGCTGACGGACCGGTTCGTGGCCGTCGCCCCGACCGGGACCTACGGCTGGGCGAAGCCGGGCACCGTCGTCAACTGGAACGCGATCGTCAAGGCCGAGTGGACCGACCGGAAGCCGGTCAAGCCGTGACAACCGGCGGTTCCGGCCGGAGCGGGCGAGGCGGCCCATGACCTGGCTTCGCTTTTCACCCGGTGAGGGCCGTCAGGCCATGGACCTGGCTTCGCTTCTCACCCGGTGACGGCCGTCAGGCCATGGACCCGCCTCTGCTCTTCACCCGCTGACGGACGTCAGGCCATCACCGACTCCCCACCGGGATAGGTGAAGGACGAGCGGGGCGAGTAGAAGCCCCACACGATCTGCAGCGGATCGGCGGGGCGGAGGGCGTAGACGGAGTGGCTCGGCTCCAGGAACTCCAGTGACACGACCTCGAACGGGTCGACCGGTTCGGCCACGAACGGATAGATCCCGCTGAGCCTCTGCCCGTCGACCTCCGTGATGTAGCGCAGCTGGCCACGGTTGACCGCCGTACCGGTGTCACCGATCCGCGCGGTCGCGCGGATCACCGGCACACCGTCCGACTCGGTCGTCGCGACCAGCTCACCGCCCCTGACCTCGATCGTGGTACGGCCCGCGGTGGCGGGCACACCTCGGGCGGCCGCGTACTCGCGTACCACCTCGCTGGAGTTGAAGTAGTGCGTCCACCAGCGGCCGGGGGTCACACCGTCGGGAGCGTAGGCGTCCTCCAGGTCCGGCCCGATGTAGGTGAGCGAGTACGCGCCGAAGCCCGAAGTCTGTTCAGGCCGGTCGACGACGTACTGGTTCATGAAGACCTGGCGGTTGGCCATGGGCTTCAGACCGTCGGGCACCAGGGCCGCGACGGCTTCGGGGTCGGCCGGCACCCAGCCGAAGTAGATCATCCGGCTGTTGACGACGAGCTGGGGAGCCACGATTTCGGACACGACTTCTCCCTGACTATCGACGGCGTACAGCCGGAACATACGTTACGCACCCACGGAGAACAACGATGGATACGCCCCCTCGGTTTCCCGGAAACCGAGGGGGCTCGCAATACCGGCACTAATCCACTCAAAACGGCCACGTGGCCTATGAACCGTTCTCCTCCGCCGAGATCCTGAATGGGATGGCGCCGAGCAAGGTGCTCGGCGAACCGTCCACTCGCCCTGCTACCCGCTCGGCCCGGAGCCGGTCGGCGGCCGCGTCGATCAGGCCGCCACCGGCGATCTCGCAGCGGTTCGTCACCACCGCCGAACGCGCTCGCGAACACGGTGCCGGCCGCACCTAGGCTGAACAGCGTGCACTTCGGCATCGTGGTACTCGTGGAACCTGATCAGCGATCAGTGATGGCGAACTCGTCATGAAGCCTCCCCGTTTCCCGGTCGGCTCCCCAAGACGGTCGGCCCGGACCACTCGGGCAGGTCACCTCGCTTGACGTTGGCGCCCCCGATGCCGCGGTAGCCGTTCGAGATCTTGAACAATACCGCCGATGTTTCGTCATGCCCCCGACAATGAGAGAGAGAATGTCCAGCTAGGTGCCGAACTTGCTACTTGTCGAGTATGTTACCGAGTCATGACTGAAGCCTTTGGAGCGGTCGGCGGATTACTCGCCCTTCTGGCGGTCATCGGGTTTTGCTTCGCGGCCATATATGGTTTCGTCCGCTTTGTTCGCCGAGTTCTGGCTCCTCGCCCCTCTCAACCCCAAGTACGTGACGCGCCGCCGGATCCGGCCTGGCACTCGCGCCCCGGCCCCGGCGAGATCTGGTGGGCCGGCGTGCCGTTCTCCGACGGCACAGGCGGAAAAGTCAGGCCATGCTTGGTGATTCGCACGCATCCCAGGGGCGTAGAGGTCCTAAAGATTACAAGTCAGGACAAATCACATCGAGTTAACTGCGTCAGGATTCCCACCGCCCACTGGGACAAGCGGGCGCGAAAGGACAGCTGGCTGGACCTCGACGACCCACACCTCATCAATGATCGCGACTTCCGACGACGCGCCGGTATGTGCGACGACCGGACCTGGTCTCTGGTGAGACGCCGACACCGAACGGGCTGGGTCCATCCACTCGATCTTTGACGGCGTGTCCGTGGGCGCGAGCGGCTGCGGCGGCCAGGACTCCGGGAATGGGGAAACCGTCCAACACCGTGCGCCTCCGCAGAAACTCGGGGCACGTCAAGACCTTCACGAACCTGAGGCGGCTCTGACCTCCTCCCGCCATGGGGGCGGCCGAGGCCCCGCGAGGTTTCGGAGGATTCCGAGTGGCGCCGAGGCGGTGAAACACCTGGTCGTCACCTGGCAACACATCTAGCCTATGGGACATGTTCAGGCGCCCTTACACCCCCCGAAACTACCCAGACCACGTCACCGCCTTTGAAGAGTTCGTCACCTCAAGCGCGGGAAGACAACTGCTGGATGAGCATCTGGCGGAGACGGCCGACGAACAGGAGTTGTTGCCGATCCCTCCCCTGGGGAAGCCGAACTATCGAAAAGCGTTTCAAGAACTACTCAAGGAAGACCTCTGCTCGGATATCCTTGAAAGATATTTTGAGATCACCGGCGACTTGCGGGCCAGGCTTCAGCTGGAAGACCTGCATCGACAGGTACGAGACTCCTACGAACCTGTCACCTACAGTCCCATCGAGGTTGGAAAACCAGAAGAGCTGGACAGGCTCATATATTCTCGCTTCAAGAAGGCTCCGAAATCTTCTGTGCTCGTGAGCGTCCTGTTCACCCAGCCTCAATCGATAGTTTACAAGGATCTTCGACGCAATCACGCGTACCTGGACGTCCGTTCCGGGTTGAGCTGGGATCTGTACATCGCCGGATACGAGAAGTCTCCCATTCTCAATCGATGGAGGTTCGACTCGTCGGGATTCAATCAAATTCGCGAGTACGTGGAGAGCGAGCACGAAGCAGCCATGGCCTCGTCCGGTCCACTCATGATCGGCGACTCGCCGTGGCGATTCTCGGGCACCGCGGATCTCGTGAGCTTCATGGCCTACCCCGGCGAATATCACATGCAGTACGATTGGCTCTCACTGAGAGCACTGAGGCTGCTCGACGCCAATGACCGATACATCAAATACAGTCTCGGGGAGATCGTCGAGGAGCTCAGCGACTGGCAGGAGGCCGACAGTCCCGTCTTGCGCGAGCTGGCCCCCGGCGAAATAGTCTCCTCGCCCGCGTCCACGCTTTCCCTTCAGCCTTTCATGAAGGCGGGTGCGGCGACACTCATCGGCGGAATAGCGGTTAATGCGGCCTACGACCTCATTAAGCAACTCATGACAAACTGACGGGCGTGGAGGCGTAGGAGTTCCGGACCACAGCCGCCGTTGCCGACCGTATTCAACGATGAGTCATCCGAGAGGTCATCGGCATTTCATCTTTGCCGACCCGCCTGATCGTTCCCCTCCGCCATGCGCCCAGCCGGATGGCGATGAATCCGAACCAGCGGAGACACCCCGCACCCGTAGCGCCCATCTGAGTCGCGCAGAAGTCTTGACCCACGAGGAACCCGTGGGCGCCGGAGAACGAGGACGACCACCGACAACCGGTTCTCCGGCGAGCGTTCCCGAGCCTCGCCGGACGTCAGCCCCACCGGGCAGGCTACGCCCGCGCCTACAGGTACCCCCTGACGGGACGAACAGGAACCTACCCCCGAATCAGCCGGTATCGAGCGGATGCTGGACCGGGCGTCGCCCGAAGGAAGGCCGGTTGCCGCACATCGGTCAAGCGCGAGGACCTCGGCGAACTCGTCCTCCGGGCAGACGTCGTCGCACCGCCCGTGAGGTCTGAGCCAACTCTCCACTAAACCTATACAAAAGGTAGGTTTAGTAGGCATACTTGCGGTCGTTTGCTTCGTTTCTCCAAGGAGCCCCCTTATGCGCCGCATTGTTGCCTTGTTTGGCGTGCTCGCCCTGATCGGCAGCCTCACCGCCTGCGGGGGAGGTGAGACGAAGGCCGAGAAGGAGCAACTGCGCGTCGGCTACCAGCGGTTCGGCGGGCAGAGCCTGCTCAAGGCCAGGGGGCTCGCCCCGAACGCCTCCTGGTCACTGTTCGAGAGTGGTCCCGCCTTGACCGAGGCGCTCAAGGCCGGCGCCATCGACATCGGCCAGACAGGCGAGGCCCCGCCGATCTTCGCCGCGGCCGGTGGCACCAAATTCAAGATCGTCGCAACCTCCCAGCCGGTACCGAAGGGCGAGGCCGTCCTGGTCAAGGAGAAGAACGGCTTCACCTCCTTCAAGGACCTCAAGGGCAAGAAGGTCGCGCTCAACAAGGGTTCGAACGTCAACTGGCTGCTGGTCAAGCTGCTCGAGGCCAACGACATGAAGATCACCGACGTCGAGATCCAGTACCTCAAGCCGGCCGAGGCCCGTCCCGCGTTCGACAACGACCAGGTCGACGCCTGGATCATCTGGGACCCGTACTTCTCCCTCGCCGAGCAGCCGGGCGTGAAGGTCCTCGCCGACGCCACCGGCCTGGCCAACAACCGCGAGTACCTGCTGGTGTCGCCCGAAGCCCTGCAGAACAAGCCCGACCTGGTACGTGAATACCTGAAGGTCTACCGCGAGGTCACGGACTGGGGCATCGCCAACCCGGAGGAGCGTGTCAAGCTGCTCGCCCCCGAGCTGAAGATCCCCGAGGACGTCGCCCGCCGTGCCCTGGAGCGCAGCGCCCAGCCACTCGCGCAGGTGGACGCCACGATCGGCGACGAGCTCCAGCAGATCGCGGACGGCTTCGCCGACCTCGCGCTCATTCCCGCCAAGGTCGACGTCAAGAGCCTCATCGACCCGAGCTTCTCGGACGTCTTGAAGTGAGGTTCAGGCCACGGCGGCTGGTCACACCGATCGTGCTCGTCGCCGGATGGGAGGGCGCCGCGCAGGCCGGCGTCCTCTCGCCCGACAAGCTTCCCCCGCCGAGCAAGATCGCGGCGGCGGCCTGGCGGTTGTCCCTGGACGGATCCCTCGGCCTGCACCTGCTGGAATCCGTGGAGCGGGCCGCCCTCGGGCTGCTCATCGGGGGCTCGCTCGCCCTCGTCCTGGGCGCGCTCGCGGGGTTGCTCCGGATCGGGGACGACCTCGTGGACCCGCCGGTCCAGGCGGCCCGGATGCTGCCGCACCTCGGACTCGTCCCGCTGCTCATCATCTGGGTGGGCATCGGGGAGTCGCTGAAGGTATCGCTGGTGGCGCTGGGCGCGTTCTTCCCGATCTATCTCAACACCTACGCCGGCATCCGCGACATCGACGAGAGGCTGGTCGAGGCCGCCCGGACCTGCGGTCTCACCCAGCTCGAGCGGATCCGGCACGTCGTGCTCCCGGGCGCGATGCCGTCCCTGTTCCTCGGCCTGCGGCTGGCGTTCGCCGCGGGCTGGCTCAGCCTCGTCGTCGGGGAGCAGGTCAACGGGCAGAGCGGCCTGGGCTTCATGATGATGGAGGCCCGCGACTTCAGCCAGACGGAGATCGTCGTGCTGGGCCTGGTCGTGTACGCGGCCCTCGGCCTGTTGTCCGACCTGGCGTTGCGCACCGCCGAAAGGAGAATGCTGTCATGGCGACGCGGCCTGCAGGCGTCGTAGCCGCCACCGGGGTACGTCGGGTGTTCGCCGGCACGACGGTCCTGGACGGCGTCGACCTGCGGATCGAGCGGGGCGAGGTCGTCGCCCTGCTTGGAGAGAGCGGATCGGGCAAGAGCACGCTCCTGCGGATCCTGGCGGGGCTCGACGAGGAGGCATCCGGCGACTTCACGACCTTCGGGTCGAAGGCCGTCGTATTCCAGGAGCACCGGCTGCTGCCGTGGAAACGGGTGGCCGACAACGTGGCGCTGGGCGTCCGCGGCCGGGACGCCCAGGAGCGCGCGACGACGGCGCTCGAGGAGGTGGGGCTGGCCGACCGACGTGACGCCTGGCCGTCGGAACTGTCCGGCGGACAGGCCCAGCGCGTGGCCTTCGCCAGGGCACTGGTCCGCGAGCCGGACCTGCTCCTGCTCGACGAGCCGTTCGGCGCGCTCGACGCGCTGACCAGGCTGAAGATGCAGGCTCTGTTCGGCAGGCTCCGCGCCAGACACGGCTTCGCCGCCCTCCTCGTCACCCACGACGTGGAAGAGGCGCTCCTTCTCGCCGACCGGCTCCTCGTCCTGGACGAGGGCCGCATCGCCGAGGAGATCGAGGTCGATCTCGGCCACCCCCGCGCCGTCGACGTCCCCGGCTTCAGCGACCTCCGCCGCCGTCTCCTGACCCTCCTCCACGTCCCGGCCGACCCCGAGGAACCCCAGACGCGCAGCCCTGTCATGCGCGGGGGACATCGTTCGGAGGGCTAGATCGTGTCCGGTTGGTCTCGACGCCGGGCTACGGTCGATCACGGAGTCGAGCTGTGATGGCGTAGGTGGTGCGTCGTCGTGGGGTGACCGATGCCGCGTGGGCGCGGATCGAGCCGTTGCCGCCCGGCCGGCCGGTGCGGGGCGGGCGGTGGCTCGAACATCGGATCACCCTGAACGGGATCTCGTGGAAATCGCGGGTTCCGAGCGTCGACCGAAGTCACCTGCGCGGGCGGTGCCCCGCTCGGTGTACCAGCCCATCGGCGTCACCTCGCAGAGAAACTCGATGGCGTCGAAGTACGCCGCCGCCATCCGATCAGCGGTGGTGTCCGTGGCCGGCTTCCTTGTGTTTCCCATGGGAAGGACTCGTATCTCGGTGAAGGGACGGGTAACCGCCCGCTGCTCAGGCGGCCTGCTTACGCACCCAGTCGAGGACGGGCTCGGCGACCTCGCGCCAGCCGCTGTCGAAGACGAGGGAGTGGCCGCGGTCGTCGAACTTTCGATACTCGGTGTTGCCGCCCGGACTGTAGAGCTCGGCCGCCTGCCGCGCCACCACCTCGGGGACGATGTGGTCCCGGCCGCCGCCGATGATCAGCAGTGGCCCCCGGTCGCGATCGTCGAGGTCGACGGCGACAGGCGACGCCGGGTCCTTTTTCGCCGCGGTCAGGTCGAAGATCGGCCGGCCAGGGCCGGGGATCGCCCAGCGGTCGTAGAGCTGGTCGGACTCCTCTCGGCTGACCGCGTTGCCGAAACCGTACCGGAACTGGCGGCGGCTGAGCATCACCGCGCGGTCGCGGTTGGCCTTGCGGTACAACACCGGCAACGCCGACCGTACCTGCGCGAACGGCAGTGCCCTGACGCCCTTGATCGGGGCCGGGTCGATCGCCACCGCGGACGAGGCGACGCCCGAGGCGAGCAGCTTCTGGGCGATGAGCCCGCCGAACGAGTGCCCGATCACGATCGGCGGTTCGCCGAGCCGCGCGATCCGGGTGAAGTGGTCGGCGACTTCGCGGACGCCGTGACCGGCGACCCGCTGCGGCTGCTGCCGCGTCTGGGCGACGGTCTCGCCGTCACCGGGCCAGCCCGGCGCCTCCGCCTCGAACCCGGCCGAGCGGAAGAGGTCGAGCCACGGATCCCAGGCGCGGGCGTGGATCCAGAGACCGTGCACGAAGAGGACGCGAGTCGTCACGAGCACTCCTTAAGATTGAGAGAAAGAACGATCGTTCTGGTACGGCCTAAGCTAACCTGGCTCTGACCGATCGGCAAGTCGAAAACGTATGAAAGAAAGAACGATCGGTCTCAATGTAGGATGTGCTGATGGCGTACACCAAGCGCTCAGCGCCCCGCGACCATCTCCTCGCAACGGCGAGCCGTCTGTTCTACATCGACGGCATCAACGGCGTAGGGGTCGATCGCATCCTCCAGGAGGCCGAAGTCACCCGCGCCACCCTCTACCGGCACTTCGCCGGCAAGGAGGCACTCGTCGTGGCGTACCTCGAACGCGAGGACCAGATGATCCGGGCACTCTGGAACGAAGGGCTCGGTCACGCCGTCTCTCCCGGCCACGCCCTCGAGATGGCCATCGAGGGAATCGCCGACGACGCCTACCGGCACCACACGCTCGGCTGCCCGTTCATCAAGGCGGCCAGCGAATTCCCCGATCCCAAGAGCCCGGTACGCCAGGCGATCAACAAGCACCGCGCCTGGTTCCACGCCGAGTTGCGGCGCCTGCTCGTCGAGGCCGGCCGCGATGATGTCGACGCCAAGGCCGAGACCCTCGCCATGCTGCGGGACGCCCTCATGGTCGGCTGCTTCCTGGACGACCCGGACGTCACGCGCCGCACGTTCGTCCGCAACGCACGGTGGGTGGCCGACCTACGCTGAGCGGGAGGTTCCCCGCCGATCTCGTCGCGCCGGGGAGACCGGCTCGACGTGCGGCCGGTGCATGTCTCCACGAAGTCCCGCCACCACCCCACGCCCCTCGGTGATCTCCGCCAGACCCGAGCCGATCACCGCGCCACCCAGACCCGGCTCACCCCGGCCTCCCCGGCCCTTCCGGAAGTAGAACGATCACCTTGTCTGAGTGGCGCTACGCCGGAAACGGCCACCGGCAAGGATCCGGCGCCCGGTCACCTCGCGAGCAGTCTCAGACATGGACCACCTCCACGGTTTTCCCGCACAGTTCGCTCATGCCGTCCTCATCGAATGTCAGAACGACGACCGGGCACACCGAACGCAGCGCGGTAACCGCGGCCACAGCGTCGACGGCGTTCTTGTGAACGTGCAGACGTGCGTCTCGGAGAAGCTCGATCGCCCGCGACGAGAAACACGTTCCCTGCCGGGATCAGCTCCCGGCAGGTCTGCCACACATCTGGCCCGACCAGCCCTCCAGCCCACTCACCCTGCACATCCACCGCTGTGGCCTTATTTCAGAAAGAACAAGGTCAGAATGCAAGATCTTCAGTGGCCTAGCCGACCCGAAGGGCGGCGACCGACTCGACGAGGCCTGCTTTCTCCAAGGCGTCGAGCACATCGTCCACGGTCTCCTGCGGGCTGACGCGTGAGTCCGCGATCTGCTGCACGCAGGCCCAGACGACTCGTCCGTCAAGGTCGATCTGGTTCAGCACGAAGTCATCGGGAGACTTCGCCTCAATGTCCCAGGACGCCAGGTGTTCTGGAGGGAAGTCCCTGAGGTTCGACGTGACGATGATCTGCGCCCTTACCTTGATCGCCGCGGCCAGCACATGCCGGTCATCGGGGTCGGGAAGTTACAGCCCTTCGATCAGCGGCTCGTACCCCTCGACCAGGCAGTCCCGGACAGCGGAGTTCATGAGGAGGCGGAGCTTGTCCAGCTTCTCCTCGGTGATGTCAGGACGATTGGCAGCAAGGTTGCATTGCATCTCGTCGAGGATCCTGTCGGTCCATTTGGCCTGGAGCCGCCCTGTCATGGCCAGACGGATGAGCAGGTCACGGAGCGTGTTGCCATAGAGCACGTTCGCGTCGTAGACCACCACGAAGCTCATGCTCAGATGCCCAGTTCTTGGCCCAGCGCGGCAAGTTGATCGGCAGCCGTACGCCGTTTGGCGTCATCGCGACGCCTGTACTCCTGGAGAGCCTCGTACGTGATGCGTCGATGCTTGCCGATTAGACGGAAGGGAATCTCTCCGGCCTCCAACAATTTGATCAAGTAGGGGCGCGAGACGTTCAGCATGTCCGCTGCCTGCTGCGTCGTCAGCTCGGCCTGAGAGGGTATGACCGTCACCCCCCGCCCTTCGGCCGCCTGGGCAAGGATGAAGGCGAGCAGACTCACAGCTTCGCGAGGCAAGATCAATGGGTCCTCGCCCCCGTGCTCGCCGGCGACCTGCACGGTCGACCGCTCGGGATACCGCATGAGGTAGTCCTTGATCCGGCGCACGGCGCGACCGGCCATCTCGGCGTCGATGATCCCGGGTTGAACCCGCTTGGCCTGCATGTCTGCCATCACGGCACCTCCTCTTCGCAGTATCCGCAACAAACGAAATAAACGCAAGTTGCAGGCAGCGGCTTCGGAGCGGCACGCGATCGACGGGCGCCCTCTGAGGGACCTTGCCAGCCAACCGTCGACATTAGATTTCAGTACAAACGGTCAGCGTTTACGTGATCGCCCTCGCGGAGTGGCCCAAGCTCCGCGAGGTGGTCGCCCTAGATCATCGTGACCATCTGATCGCTCCCCCACCGCTCACCCAAGGGGCAACAACTCATGGTCTTGCGGACAGCTGACCGCCTACCAGCAGGCGCGATGTCCATGCCAGAGCCCCGGCGTTCTCTCGCTGTACCTCGACAAAAACGGCAGGAATGTCGCGTTCGGCACCCAAGGAGCTCGCGAAGTGAGTCCGGCCGTCCATAGCACGGGGGCTGTAGCCGCGCGAGTCGGAGAGAGCTCGGGCCTCGATGAACGCCAGGTGTCTCAGTCTCCGTTGAGGACGCGGGTCATCCACTCCAGCGATCCCGTGCTGAGCGCCTCGTCCGCGAGGCGCTTCGCGGACGCCGTCTTCAGTGCGGCAAGCGAGCTGTCGATCCACGGTTGGACGTTCTGATGCCCCTGCTCACGGTACTCGATGGCCTGGATCAGACACTCCAGCTTGTCGGCGTCACGAGCGCAGACCGCTTCGAGACTGGTCTTCTCCTCGTACTCGCCAACCGCGCCGCTCACCATCTCCGCCACCGGCTCCGGAACACCACGTATCTGGTCGGCGGTGACCTCCTCGTTCGGCGCCGCCTTCAGGTATCGCTTGCCGATGTAGGGGATGTCGGTGACGCGGGTTTCCTGCGTGTCGTGGAACAAGCTCATGAACGCCGCGCGCTCGGGGTTGCCACCTTCCAACGCCGTGATCACACTCGCGATGACCGCCGTCCGGAAGGAGTGGTCAGCGATGCTCTCGGGATCCCGTACCCCCGCGACCAGCCAACCGGTGCGCTTGTAGCGCTTGAGCAGCCCGATCTCGTACAGCAGGCCCGTCAGCTTCGACAGTTCCTCCGCCACGGAAGTCCCCTCTCACCCTCAGTGGATCATGCACAGAGCGTAGATGACCGCCTCCAGTTCCCGCTTGGACTGCGGTGACGCGGTGGCCTCGTCCAGGGTACGGACGGCCGCATCTCTGAGAGCATCCATGCTCTGGGTGTCCAGCGCCGAGGGACGCAGCATGACCAGCGCCCACAGCGTGTGCGCCACCACGTCGAGGTAGGGGTTGGCGGAGTCCAGCTTGTCGGCCAGATGCCTGAGAAGCTCGGTACCGCGCCAGACGTCCGGATTCAGCTCGACCATGAACGTGTCCGCCAGCTGCGGCTCGCCGACCTCGCCGAGCCAGTAGGCCCAGTAGTTGAGGTTCGCCATCTCACAGATCTCGTCGGCCAGATGAACCCGGATGAAGTGCTGCAACCCCTCGCGGTCGCCGAGCCGGGCCAGTGAGTGAGCGCCGGATCGAACGACGGCCCATGAGGGGGTCCATTCACCCGCCCGCCCCATCCGCCGTTCTTCGGCGCGTTGCATGGCCGTGAGCCAATCGGCGGTGTCAGAGGTGTCGTCGAAGCTCGCGACATAGTGAGCCTGGCGGCGCAACAGCATGCCGTCCACCCGGTCCGTGTCGGCGCCCTCGGCCACTGCCTTCAGATGCTCGAAGAAGTGCGCGCGTTCGTCGGGCAGAAGAGAAGGCGCGGTTGCCACCGGCCCCCGGCGGCCGGTCCCGCGAACGACTCCCGCCACGGCAGACGGCGCGGTCTTGGTGAACGGCCACGCCACGAGATCGGTGAACGGGCGCTTGATCACCCATGACGCCAGTGGATGGTCTTCGGCCTCGACCTTCCCGGGTTCCGTGCTGAGCACATAGCCGACGAACCGGTCCGCCTCAAGGGCCATGTCCAGTTGAGCGAGCAGACGCGACCGGACACCGAGCCGTAGAAGCCAGTGTCGCAACGACAGGTATGTGCCCGTGGAGACCGCCATCAGTGAGCGCCGCCCGGATTCCCACCCCTGAATCGTCGTGACGTCCAGGCCAAGGCGTTCGGCGAACCGTTCCTGGGTCAACCCCGCGGACTCACGGATGACCTTGAGCACGTATCCGGAGATCCGGCCTTCACGGCCGCGCTCAGCGTTACCCCGACGGGTGGTCAGGGTTCCCGCGCCGTGGACAGTCATGAGAGGGAGCTACCGCCGTCCGTACTCGTACTTCCGGTCAGTTCTGCGACATCCGCGCTGTTCCTAGCGTTGTCACCAGCACGGACAAGCCGATCCAGCGTAACCCGCAAGGGCCTGGCGCGACCGACTCATTCAGGTGGAGCAATGGAATTACCACCCAGAACGAAGCTCATCAGAGGCGCTGTCGGCGGCTTCTCCTGCCAACCGTCATGGGTCGCCTCCGCCGAACGTCTGAAACTCTCGCTCGGAGATCTTCAGATCGCCGCCGATGTTCACGAGGGGCAGGGGATCGCGCTCGTATCGGTCTGGCTGGATCTCATCGTCTGGACGAATGGGCGCTGGTACCGGTGGTGGACAGGGCGGATGTCGCAGAAGACGAGGAGACGACTGTACGCCGTTCACAGCACGGAGAACCCGGTCACCACCGCTCGCCACGTCGCCCTCCGGTATCGCGAGCTTCACACCAGCCATCCGCTGCCGGCCTTGCTGGCTGAGGCTCGATGTGATCCTGTCTGACGAGTGTCTGAGTCCGCACGTGGTCCTGGCCCAGCGGGATCGCCCCCGGCTGGAATGGCAGCGGCCGTATCCGGTGCTGGAGCGAGTGCGGCCGGTGGCCTGGACCTGCTTCTGCCGCGCCACGGTCTACGAGCTGTGCGAGGGCGGCGGACGGGCGTTCATCCGGCGGACCGTTCAACTCGACGGCGGACACGATGTCCATGAGACCTCTGTCTGCTCGATCCAGGAGGCTCGGGCGATCTGGGCGGCCCTGCTGTCCGGAAGAGCTCGATAGACCAGGCGTGGCGGCGTGGGATCTGGAGGGACGGCGCCGCCACGCCTGCCAGGAGTCACCTCACCGACTCCTGGCCCATTCCTCCCCGCCCCCGATAGCTGCCGAATCATGTGTCCTCACCCAGTAGGTACGGACGGATGTGAGGTCGACCAAGAAGCAATGGGGCGGGGAGTCAGAGCACTTCATTACGAGAGAAGGGCAAGGGCCACGTCGACAGTGTCCGTTCCTGTTCCGACAGTAGATGCGGGTTGGTGCCGTGTGATCGCGTAAGGCGGTGTTGCTGTATCGGTTGCTGTACAGCAACGCGTCGACGGCTTGCTCGCGAAATTCGATGGCAAGACACCCGGACCACAGGGCCGCCAGGCCCGAGGACCGGAAGCCGCGCGGCAGCACTTCATCACGTGTTAGAACACGAGCGTCCAAGGCCGTCCACCGGCGTCAGGAAAGCCTGCTCAAGCCGCATGGAACCAGCTTCGAGTCCATGAGCATCCAGAACCGTCCACGGCTGTTGTTAGCAATGCCGTGAGCAAGATCCTTCAAGGAGTTCGTCGCGCATCTCGGGAGGGCCGCCTCCGTGGAAGCGTCGCCGGCGCCGATCTCGGCAGCGGGCTCCACGTTAGGATCTAAGCGACAGTTCGGCTCACGACCTTGGAAAAAGGCGCTGATGCCGCACAGGCGGCCTCACGATCTTCGGCGGTTACGCCGCCACCGCCCTCGCTGGCACAACACCCCACACATCGCCGGGCTTGGTGGTAGCGACGCACATCGACAGTCTCGAACACATGCACGGATGACCGCCGCCGGTTCACCGCTTACGACGTCGGGCCCTTCCCTGCCTGCGTGCCTCCCGCTTGTCGGCGGCCGACATCGCGCCGGTAGAACCCATCGCGCACCGTCTTGCAACTCGGATCATGGGCAGCCTTCGACTGGATCCGCCGTGACGCTGCCTTGTCCATCTCGGTCATGCTCACGGCCATACCCCGCCCCGAGCCCTAGGGGGAGGTCAGTTTGCCGACTTGGTGTAGTCGAGCTCGAACAGGGAGCGGTTCTCGTTGATGAACTCCTCGACCGTCACCAGCGGCTGGCCGTTGATGCTCGGGGCCGCTTCGCTGATGCCTGCCAGACGCCCCTCCTGCTGGTCGATGGTGACCGCCTCGAAGTGCTTGAGCTTGGCGGTGTCGTTCCCAAGACCGATCAACTCAAGGAACGTGGTCACGGTGACCTGCTCGAAGGGAAGGTCCTTGCCCAGCACCCGGCTCACCTCGGCCGCGAGCTCCAGGTGGCTGTACTCCACCGGGCCCGTGAGCGTGTAGATCTGGCCGCCGTGCTTCTCGGGCGAGGCGAAGACGTTGGCGGCGGTCAGTGCGATGTCACGGCCGGCGATCGGAGCGAAGCGGCTGTCCCCATTGAAGGGCATCACGTAGCGGCCATAGCGGATGAGCCCGGAGATGTAGAGGAGCCACTGCATGAAGAACGTGATTCGCAGGTGAGTGGTCGGGACGCCGGACCAGTCGAAGACCTGCTCGGACAGCCAGTGGTTCTGGGTGGCCTTGCTGCGCGCGTAGGGGCGCGACTGAATCTGCGACATGTTCACGATGAGCTCGAGATTCTGCTCCTTTGCGGCTTGCGCGAACATGACGGCCGCCTCCACCAGGCCGTCCCCCACCGGGTAGTTGAAGTAGGCACGCTGGACCCCCTCCAGGGCCGCACGCACGTCGCGGAAGTTGAGGAGGTCACCGAAGACGACCTCGGCGCCCGCCTCGCGCAGTTCCTGTGCCCGTGCATCGTCACTGCGGACCATGGCGCGGACGTTGAAGCCGTCCTTGAGCAGGTAGTCGACCATCGGCCGGCCGGTGGTGCCGTTGGCGGTGGTGATCAGAATCGTGGTCATTTCATCTCTTCTTTCACTTTGCGGAGCGCCGCGGGTGCGCCGAGTCCGCGAGATCGCTCGCGGGCCCAGGGCCAGGCCCGGCTACAGAGGGGATCGCGGCCGGGACTGCGCCGCCCTACCAATAAGGGCGACGGGCCCACGAGCGGCCGTCCGCCACCCCTCCGGCATCAGCTGTGTCAGGGCGGCAGAGCCTGGGATTGCATTTAGATTATGAACGATATCTAAGGATGTCAAGCTCGTCACGCTGCGTGAAACCTGGCACACCTAGAGAAAGCGGACCTTCCGCATGAAGTGCGATCGGCTACGATAGATATCGTTGAAACTCTAAGTGGAGAGCGGGTGCCCCCAGGTGAGCCGTGTGTCCCAAGCCCAGGCCTTGGAGAACCGGGCCAGCACCGTCGCGGAGGCTGCGCGCCTGTTCCGCGAGCGCGGCGTGCAGGGAGTCAGCGTCGCCGATGTCATGAAGGCCATCGGCCTGACCCCTGGCGGGTTCTACAAGCAGTTCGGCTCCAAGGAAACGCTCGTGGCCGAAGCAACCATTCGCGCGTTCGAGGAACGCGGCGCATACCTGGCCGGCTTGAGCGAGGCCCACCCCGACGCCACGACGGCACGCAAGGCACTCCTGGATGAGTACCTCTCGCCCGACCACAGGGACGACCCCGGGACCGGCTGCGCCGCCGCGGGCCTTGCCAGCGATATCGCAAAGACGGATGACGACGACATGGGCCCCCGTGAGACCTACGCCGACGGCGTGCGAGAGTTCGCCGACTGGCTGTCGGACACCGACCGCGAGGACGGCCTGGCCGCGACCGCCACCCTCGTCGGAGCCATTCTCCTGGCCCGTGCCACCGCGGGCACGGACCTGTCCGAGGACATCCTCGCTGCCGCCCGCCACTCACTGGAGGCGCAGCTTTCCTGAGACGGCCGCACTTCCTGGCGACGCCCAGCAAGAGATCTTCGAGATCGAACTGACGGCTGCGGTCAACTACGCGCGATCCGGGCTGTGGCCGGGAGCGACCATAGAAGCCCTCGCCGGCTGGGCACGCACTTCCCGTAACCCCGCGACGTTCGAGCCCCACCCGTGCGATTGCTGCGGACGCACCAGCCGTCAATTCCTCGACGAGATCCTTGAGATGCTGTCCACACCCTCCGCTTTGCCCTGATGCGGCTCATCCAACCGCTGGACGAGGAGTTCCTGCGACGCAGCCTGCCCGACCCTCGCCCGCCGCCTGGCCGTGGCGGGAACGCCGCTGCGAGCGTCGCCGATGAGGGTCCTCACTCCTATGAGTTGGGCGGCCCTAACCCCCTCCAAGTAGGGCCGCCCAGTCAGCGACATTACTAATAGTTGCTAATAGATACACAGAGTTACGAATGTGTGGGGACGTGCATGCCCGGGTCACCGACCAAACAGGATCCCCATGGCGTCGACAACGTCGGAGACGACATGGTCGGCACCCGGCTCAGCATCTGACCATGTGCCGCGGTCGATCCAGATCGTTTTCAACCCCGCCGCGCGCCCGCCGGCGATGTCAGCGACCGGGTTGTCGCCGATCACCCAACCTCCGTCGGCAAGCGTCACGCCGCAGCGTTGTGCGGCTATCGCGAAGAGACCCACGGCAGGCTTGCGCACGCCTTCGGCACCGGAAAACGCCCAGGCGTCAACGGCTTCGGCCAACCCCGTGTGCCGGATCTTCTCGAGCTGGTTGTCGGCTGTGCCGTTCGTCACGACGGCCACAGCCCACCCTGACGTCCGTAGCCGGCGGAGACCATCTAGCACCTCAGGCCGGCAGGAGACGAGGAAGCCATCCGCCGTCGGTAGGCCGCCCACAGCTCCTCGACCTGCTCCGGCAACTCGAAGTGCTCTCGGACGCGGGTGAAGAATTCCTCACGGTGCGGCAGTCCCTCGCGATCAACGGCGACCAGCCAATCAACCGTCTCGGCACCGAGAGCGGCGGCGCAAGCTTCGCTTGAAGCAAGCCCTGCTCGGCAGGTCCCGGGGCGGGCTGACCAGCAAGGTTCATCTCGCCGCGGACCCAAAGTGCCGTCCGTTGTCGCTCATACTGACCGCAGGACAGGCCGCCGACAGCCCGCAGTTCGTCCCCGTGCTGCAGAAGGTGCGGGTCGGTCTGCCCGTCGGCCGGCCCCGCACCCGGCCCGACGCGGTCGCTGCAGACAAGGCCTACTCGTCCCGTGGATAACAACCAGTCTGACCCCGCCGTCATTTACAGCGAAGCCAGACCCCCCAACATCTTCAGTGCGCTTCTAGGCCCGAGACATCCGATGGGCGGCGGGTGTCAAGGGAGGCCGGTCCGTGGTGGCCGTCGACGCCTATGGCGAGGTGTGATCAGGAGCGTTGGGCGTCGGCG
>NZ_JBPJUQ010000098.1:0-23188 GCF_051192615.1 Streptosporangium sp. G11 | reverse complement strand
CCACGCAGCACCGCATCAAGGAGCCCTTCCTACATAAAGCTCCTCTCTGCGTTCGTGACACACGCCCACATAAGCCCGAAACCCACATTGAGTGGATCATGAACGGTGTTTCCGCTGATCGGCACCGCGTACTCGACGGCTGCTCGTACCGCTCCGCTTCGGCGACGTGCGCGAAAGGGGCGTGCTGGGCGATCAGGCCTCTCCGGCCTTCTGCGCGAGTGCCGCCTCGCGTTCGAGTGAGATCTCCCGTAGAAGCGCGGTGTCCTGGTAGAACGAACGCTTCTTGGTGATCTTTCCGTTCGCCACGTCGACCAGTTCGAGAACGGTCATCCTCCATGGGTTGCCGTGGATGTCGGTGCCACTGTTCGTCGTCCACGTCCACCCCCATGGACGATCGCGCGTCTGCACGGCGGCGCGGTCGTCCATGGACGTTCCCGTGGACGAGGACGAGGACGATGGCAATCCAGCCCCTCGCCGGGGGCCTGCGGCGACGCGGCAGGATATTTGATCCGGCTCCGGATCGCTTTGCGGGCTGTGGGGGGCCGACTACCGGGGACCCCTACGACCCCGGTCGCAGACGGGTCTCGAAAGGTCATGCCGGGATCGCATACAACTCTAGACATTGGGCCGATGTCTGGCTGAGGTCGTTCCGCCACGGTGATCACATGAATGTGACCGTATTCGGCCTGCCCCTCGCAGAGCTCTTGGCCTTGGCGGCCGCCGTCGTGCTGGTGCTGGCCCGCTGGCTGCCGCCCGGGGCGCGCCGACCCTCGACGCTGGCTGGCGCGGCGGCCCTCGCGCTGTCCGCGATTGTGCTGGCCGTGCTCGGGATCCGCTGGCAGCTCCTACCCGTCCTCGCAGGTGGGGCCATCGCGCTGGCGTTCGCTGCTCCCTCCCTGCTGAGGTGGCGTGCCGGGCGGCCCGCGCGGCGGGCTCGATGGTGGCTGGCCCTGCCGGGATCGGTGGCATGCCTGGCCCTGATCCTCGCGGGCGCGGCGGCGGCGTGGGCGCTGCCCCTGCCCGTGTTCCCCAAGCCATCGGGCGCCTACGCCGTTGGCACCACCGTCGTGCAGTGGACCGACCCTGATCGCGCGGAAATCGCCACGTCCCGGACCGATGACAAGCGGACGGTCGTCGTCCAGCTCTGGTATCCCGCGCAGGGCGGTCCCCCGTCCGCCCAGCGGGCGTGGTACCTCGGCCGCACGGCGCAAGAAGCACAGCTCGTCGCCCGCGGCGAGGCCGACTACCTCGGCCTTCCACGCTTCATTCTCGACGAGCCGTCACGTGCCCGCACGCGCTCGGTGCCCGATGCCCCAGTGACCGGCGGAGGCGACCGGTTCCCCGTGGTGCTGTTCTCACCCGGGCTCGGAGGCGTGCGCACCCAGAACACCGCCTGGGCCGAGGAACTGGCCAGCCGCGGGTACGTCGTGGCGGCCCTCGACCACCCATACGACTCGGCCGTTGTCACCCTCACCGACGGCCGGACGATCCGCACCCAGGTTGCGGCCACCGGCGACCAGGCGGAGGACAACAGGCGCGCGGCTGGGTGGACGGCGGTCAGGGCCGCCGACCTCGGCTTCGTACTCACCCAGCTCGGCCGCCTGGACCGTGGAGAGATCCCGGGCCTTTTGATCGGGCGGCTCGACACCCGCCGCGCCGCAGCGACCGGCCACTCCCTCGGGGGCGCCGCCGCCCTGCAGGCCGCCCGCCAGGACCCCCGGTTCGCAGCCGTCATCGACCTGGACGGCTTCCCCCGCGACCCCGCAACGCGACCGTTCCACCAGCCCGTGCTCGCGCTCACCCACGACGTCAAACCGGGCGAGGAGCCGGACTACATCCCACGCCTCACGCGGGTGCTCCAGCTCAGTACGGCGACGGGCTACCGGCTCACCGTCCCCGGCGCGGCGCACCTCACCTTCACCGATGCCCCGCTCTTCATGCCGCCCCTGCCCGCGCTCATCGGCTCCCTCGGCCGGACTGCCGGGCCGCGCATCACCGCGGCGGCCACCGTCGCCTTCCTGGACGCCACACTCCGCGGCGAATCCGGCAGCCTGACCGCAACCCTGTCCAGGTACGGCCACCTGACCGTCCTATAGGAGAGGGGCTATCGGGACGCGGATATGACCCCCAGCCGCAGCAGAAGTGTGCCATCGGGGGCCCACTTGGGGCTCAGGTCCTTCGCAGCGGATCGGCCGGGCGTTGGGAGGAAGACTCGCTCGTCATGGCCGGGAGGCTAGCGGGCTAGGTGCGATGTCTCGGCAGGTTGGTCACACGATCGCGAGTTCGAGTTGCCGGGGGGAAGATCTCCAGTGGCTCGGGCGGGACGTCGGCGACGATCCGGTAGTCGCTGCGGCCGGTCCGGCCGGCGGGGGGCTGGTTGCCGAGGGCGGAATGCGGGCGCTCGTGGTTGTAGTGGTTCAGGAAGTCGGCGAGCGCCGCAGTGCGTTCGGCCTCCGAGGCATGGTCGCGAACGTAGGCCCATTCGCGGGCCAGGGTGCCGTTGAACCGTTCGACCTTCCCGTTGGTGCGGGGGGTGTAGGGCCGGGTCCGTTTGTTAGCGGTTCCGGTGGTTTTGACGGCGGCGGCCCATGTCGGGGTCCTCGTAGTTTCGGCCGTGAATCCAACGAAGTAGGGCCTGCGCTTACAGGAAGACGATTCGGTCTGGACCGCCCGGCCTGCTGTGAAGACACCGCAGGTCAGAGGCAGCTTCGTGGGATTTTCCGCGATTGCTACCGAGACCCCAGTAGGCTCCGCGCATGACCGACGTATCCGGACCGACGATCCGCACCCTCGACTCCATGGTCGTCTACACCAACTCGTGGATCAGCGTGCGCGAGGACCGCATCGAGCGTCCCGACGGCTCGCACGGCATCTACGGCGTCGTGGACGCGCCCGACTTCGCCATCGTCATCCCCATGGAGAACGACGGTTTCCACCTCGTGGAGGAATACCGCTACCCGGTGAGACGACGCACCTGGAACTTCCCCCAGGGCGGGGTCAAGGACAGCCCGTCACCCCTGTTCACCGCCCACACCGAACTGACCCAGGAAACCGGCCTGCGCGCCACCTCGATGACCCACCTGGGACGCCTGGACAACGCGCACGGCACGATGGGCCAGAACTACGACATCTTCCTCGCCACCGGCCTGACCGCCGGAGCCCACGACCGCGAGCACACCGAGCAGGACATGCGCCAGGACTGGGTCTCACGAGCCGAGCTGGAGCAGATGATCCTGCGCGGCGCCATCACCGACAGCAACTCGATCGCCGCCTACGCCATGCTCCTGCTGCGCGGCGCCGCCTGAGAAACCGGCCCCGCGCTCTCTCCCGGGCCGGAAAGAACCGACCTCGCACAACCGGCACGACACCCCGACCCCCTGTATCTCCGGCGAATCCGGTGATTACCCCCCTCACACGGCGACCTCGCGGCGGTACGCTCAGCCCATGTCGAACCCGATCGTCATCCTCCTGCTGACGGCGGTCATCGTGGCGGCGGTCATCGCCCTGATCGTCTTCGCGGTCCGAGTGGCACAACGCCCCAGAAACGCCCTGGTCGGCGGGGGAATCGGCCCCGAGCTCATCGAACGGCTCCTGGAGCTCAAGGCCACCGACCAGTTCGACCAGGCCGTCTTCCTGGTCCGCGGCGAGACCGGCATGAGCCACCGCACCGCCGCCCGTTTCGTCAGGAGGCTCAGGCCGCCGCCCCCGCCCTGACCTCACCTTCCCGGGCGGCCACCGGCCGAAGCGGCCACAGTGACCACCGCGTTCACCCGGCGCCCGTCAGGCTCCCGATCACCGCGTTCACCGGGCGCCCGCCAGGCTTCCGGCCGCCCGCTCCGTCCCCGCCGAGGCGGGGGCGGCGGCAAGGGGCCGTCACCGCTCCGGCTCCCCGCCCGTACCGCCCTGTTCGCCACCCGCGGGGCACGACCGGGGGGCGGACCGGCCGATGCCCCCCAGCAGGTTGGCCACCAGGGCCTCGGCGAACTCCTCGGTCAGCGGCCGGTCGGGGACGAGAAGCCGGTGGTAGCAGGCCCCCCACAACTGGTCGACGACCACCTCGGGATCCAGGCCGGGACGCAGCTGACCGCGCCGAACGGCCCGCTCCAGAGCCTGCACGGCCAGGGCCCGGCGCGGGCCCGAATAGCGCTCCCGGTAGACGGCCGCCAGGTCGGGATCGGTCTGGGCCTGTCCGATGAGCTGCGGCACGACGGTCCCGGCCCGGGTGTCGCGCATCAGATGGACGAACGCCTTCAGCTGCGCGGTGAGATCGGCGGCGATGTCACCGGTGTCGGGAAAGGTCAGAACGGGGCCGACCACGCCGAAGTAGCCCTCCAGGGCCAGCGCCCCCTTGGAGGGCCACCACTTGTGCAGCGTGACCCGGCTCGCGCCCGCCAGCGCGGCGACCTTCTCAACGGTGAAACCGGCCATGCCCTCGGCCAGCAGGAGCTCACCGGCCGCCCGCAGGATCTCCCCGCGCACCTGATCGGCCGGGCGGCGCCCACGCCCGCGTCGGACGGGCGCGCTGGAATGCGTCACGGTCAACCTCCCGGGAACGCGCACACGGCGCGACCACATATATGTACATAGCGTACATAGATCTGCGGGAGAACCACCCGCGAACACCCCACCGACGGCCCCCGGGGGAGCCGGGCGGCAGTCAGGCCGCCGGCCACCGCGGCCGGTGCGCGTCCGTACGAGCCGATCGCACGGACGCGCGCCGACGAGGGTGATGATCGGCGAGGTCCGTCACCCGTCGCTCTCGGGCACCCAGTTCCGTACGACCGGGGCGTATTCTGCCGGCTTGTCGCCGACCTTGAGGCCGGGGTTGACCAGCCAGCTCTGGTAGCCGGGCGTGAACATCTGGTAGACCGACGCGGGGGGCACAAGGCTCGCCTCGTCGAGCTGGGCGCGCAGTTCGGCCGGCAGTTCGACGTCGAGTGCGGTCAAGGTGGTGTCGAGCTGGTCCGTGCTGCTCGCCCCGACGATCGCGGAGGCGACCCCGGGCTGGGTGGCGACCCAGTTGAGCGCGACCTGGGCCATCGTCACCCCGAGCTTGTCGGCGACGTTCTCGAGGGTGGCCAGCAGCCGCCATTCCCGGTCCGTGCGCGCCTGCCCGGGCGAGCCGGCGCCGGCGAGCCGGCCCTCCCCGACCAGGCCCTGGTCGGCGTGACGGTACTTGCCGGTAAGGAAGCCGCCGCCCAGCGGGCTCCAGGCGGTGATGCCGAGCCCCAGGCTCTGCCCCATCGGGACGTGCTCCGTCTCGATCGCCCGGTCGATGAGGGAGTAGGGCAGCTGCAGGCTGATCACCGGTTCGAGGGAGTGGGCCTCGGCGTAGGTCTGGGCCCGCGCCGCGTACCAGCTCGGCACGTCCGACAGGCCCGCGTAGCGGATCTTCCCGGCCCTGGTGAGGTCGTCGAGGGTCCGCATGACCTCCTCGACGGGAGTGATCCGGTCCCAGGTGTGCAGCATGAACAGGTCGATGTAGTCGGTGCGCAGGCGGCGCAGTGACGCCTCGACCGCCCTGATCATGTGCTTGCGGCCGTTGCCCCCCGCGTTCGGGTCTTTGGGGTCGACGCTGTTGGTGAACTTGGTGGTGAGCACCACCCTGTCGCGTACCTTGGCGTCGGCGATGAGGTTGCCGAGGATGGTCTCGCTCTCGCCCGCGGTGTAGAAGTCCGCGGTGTCGACGAAGTTCCCGCCCGCCTCGAGGTAGCGGTGGAAGATGGCGCCGGACTCGCTCTCGGTCTTGCCGTACGCGGCGTGGAAACCGCCGGTGCCGAAGTTCATCGTGCCCAGGGCCAGCCGGCTGACGCGCAGCCCGGAACGCCCGAGCAGGTAGTAGTGATCCAAAGACATGAGGGTGTCACTCCGTTCGGAAGCGGATTCGAGGAGACCGGCGCCCTTCCCGGTTTCCCCGAGTGGCCGGGGCCTGCGTACCTCCCCGGCGGGGATGGATGTCCCGCGGATCGAGCCTTCGAGCCTTTCGCGGCCGCGACGCCCCCCGGGCGGTGCGGGCCGGACCGGTTCTGAACCGCGTGGTCCAGTCAGCTTGCGTACGAAAAAATGGACTGTCAAGTCCAAAAAATGAGGCCTGATCGCCCGCGACCGGGTGGAGCGCAGCCGCGAAGGCGCTCACCGGCGTCGGATCGGCATGGCGGGACGCCCGGAAGAACGAGCGCCGTGACGGCCAAGGACCTCGCAACACTCCCGGACCGCGAGACCCTAGGACGAGGGGAGCCCACCGGCGCGAAGATAGGCGATGCCCATGTCCAGGGCGGCCTCCAGATGGGAGGTCTGACCGGTGGACATCTGGATCAGGACCCCGCCCTGGATACCGGCGAGCAGAGCGGCCGCCGCACGGTCGGGGTCCAGGCCCGGGTCGATCTCACCGGCGTCCTGCATGTACCGCACACCGGCGGCGATCTCGGCCTGCCAGCGGCTCACCAGCTCGGTGATCACGGCCTGGGCGCCGGGCGTGCCGCCGTCCAGCTGCGAGAGGGCGGAGTTGAGCGGGCACAAAGGGCCCTGGCCGCGATAGCGGTCGACGACCTTGTCACGCCACAGCCGCCAGGCCGGCCAGGAGGTGAGATCGCCGAGCTGGGGCCGCTGGTCCTGCAGCACGCGATCGGCCTCGAACCGGGCCACGGCCAGCAGCAGCTCCTCCCGCCCGCCCGGAAAGTAGTGGAACAGCTGGCTCTTGCTCGTCGCCGTCCTGGCCAGCACGTCGTCGAGGGTCATGGCGGCCACCCCGTTCTCGCGGATGTGCGCGGCCGCGCCCTCGAGAATGCGCTGCCGCGACGCGGCTCCCTTACGGGTCAGCGAACGCATGGCGATCCTCCCGATCGAACGTTCAGCCCACTTTAGTAGGGGCGCCCCGCGGCACGGATCGAGCACCTTCGCCGGGAAAACACCGGGGCCGCACGTTCCGGCGTCACCTGATCCCTGTTCGTCCCCCAGACGCCCGGACCGCCTGGCCCCATCGGCCCGCAACCGGTCGTGGAGCGGCGAGGAGACCCCCCCGACCGGGCCGCTCACACCGGCGGATCTGCCACTACGTCATGGACGACCTCCTGCGCGAGGCCCGCGAACCGCACACGACCTTCGGCCACGACCGGCCGGCCGCCCCTCCGGCACGGTGGCGAGACCGCCACCCGGGTGACCGAGACCTTCGACTGGTCGACGGCCAGGGCCGGCGTCCTGTTCCCGCTGTTGCGCCTCCCCTCCAGGAACAGGGCCGCGATGGAGAACACCCTCGAACGACTGGCACGCCTGCTCGAACGATGATCTCCTGGACGGTGCGAGAAGCGCCCCACGAACACCCCCTCGTACCGCGGGAGGGCGCCCTGCGACCATCACGGCGGCCACCCACGCGACAGGCCCACGAAGGAACGGGAGTTCACCGATGCCACTCGCCATCTCCTCCTCCGTCACCGACACGATCGGCGCCACCCCACTGGTCCGGCTCGCCCACGTCGTTCCCGAGGGAGCGGCCCAGATCCTCGTCAAGCTGGAAAGCGGCAACCCCACCGGCAGCTACAAGGACCGGATGGCACTGGCCATGATCGAAGGAGCCGAACGCAGCGGCGCGCTGCGGCGCGGCCGGCGCGTGGTGGAGTTCACCGGCGGCAGCACCGGCTCCTCACTGGCCTTCGTATGCGCGGTCAAGGGCTACCCGCTGTCGATCGTGACCTCCGACGCCTTCTCCCCGGAGAAGCTGCACACCATGAGGGCCTTCGGCGCCGACCTGACCGTGGTGCCCAGCGAGCAGGGACGCATCACCCCCTCACTGTTCGACCGCATGCGACAGGAGGTCGACCGGATCGTCGAACAACAGGACGCTTTCTGGACCGACCAGTTCCACAACACCGACGCTCTGGCGGGCTACGAGCGCATGGGCCACGAAATCCTCGACCAGACCGCCGCCGCGGGAGCGGCGGTGGACGCGTTCTGCGCCGGTGTCGGCACCGGCGGCATGCTGGCCGGCGTCGCGACCGCGTTACGCTCCGGCGAGCACCCGGCGCGGATCGTCGCGCTCGAACCCGCCACCTCACCGATGCTCACCCGCGGCCGCAGCGGCCCGCACCGCGTCGAAGGCATCGGCACGGGCATGATCTTGCCCCTGCTCACCTCCGGCACCTACGACGAGGCCAGGACCGTCGACGAGGACCGGGCACGCCGCCTGGCCCTGCCACTGGCACGGCTGGAGGGGGTGTTCGCGGGCACCTC
The DNA here is from genome assembly GCF_051192615.1 of Streptosporangium sp. G11. Lineage (NCBI taxonomy): Bacteria > Bacillati > Actinomycetota > Actinomycetes > Streptosporangiales > Streptosporangiaceae > Streptosporangium > Streptosporangium sp. G11. The sequence continues at coordinate 14,962 of NZ_JBPJUQ010000098.1, read as the reverse complement.
GTCCGCGCTGAACGTCTCGGGCGCGATCGAGCTCGCCCAGCAGCTGGGGCCCGGCCGCTCGGTGGTGACCGTCGCCGTCGACACCGGCTTCAAATACCTCAGCGGCGACCTTTTCCGCGAAACCCACGAATAGCCCGGACATCCCGACGCGGTAAAGTACCGGGCATCGGAAGCTAGGAGACCGGACATGGCAGGCGACGACGACATCTCCGGGTGAGACCGGAGACCGATCGGCCCCGGCAGGCGCGTAGAGCGCCGCCGACGCGGCCCCGATCGTCGTTCCCCAACCCCTGTCCCCTCACCGGGCGGCCTCCGGGCGCCCGGATCACCCATGCACGAGGTCTCCCGCATGTCCGACGCCCTCACCACCCGCTCCACCCCGCAGACGGCCACCGACGACCGGGGGAGGGATCGCCGGTGAGTGACACCTTGCTCGCCCACGACCTCGTCCGGACGCTCGGCACCCGCCGCGTACTCGACGCCGTCTCCCTCACCGCCGCACCCGGCCACCGCATCGGGCTCATCGGCGAGAACGGCGCGGGCAAGTCCACCCTGCTGCGGCTGCTGGCCGGAGCCGACGAACCCGACTCCGGCACCGTTATCCGCCCCCCGGATCTCGGCTTCCTGCATCAGGAAATGCCCTTCGACGCGAAGGCCACCCTCGCCGACGTCCTCGACGACGCCCTGCGCGAAGCCCGAACCGACCTGGCCGAACTCGACCGGCTCACCCAGGCACTCGCCGACACCCCGCACGACACCTTTCTGCTCGACGCCTACGGAGCCAGACTCGACCAGGCCCAACAACGCGACTCCTGGGACGCCGACCGGCGCGCGGAGATCGTTCTCGACCGGCTCGACCTCGGCACCACACCCCGCGAACGCGCGCTCACGTCACTGTCGGGCGGACAACGCGGGCGGCTCGCCCTGGCGGCGCTGCTGATCAGACGACCCACGGCGCTCCTGCTGGACGAACCCACCAACCACCTCGACGACGACGCCGCGATGTTCGTCCAGGAACAGCTACGCGCCATGACAGGAGCGGTGATCGTGGCCAGCCACGACCGGGCCTTCCTGGACGAGGTCTGCACCGACCTGATCGACCTCGACCCGGCGATGGACGGCCCCGTCCGCTACGCGGGCGCATACAGCGCCTACCTGGCCCGAAAACGCGCCGAACGCCGGCGCTGGCAACGACGCCACACCGAAGAGCAGCGAGAACTCGCCGAACTGCGCCGCGCCGTCGCGGTGACGGCACGGCGAACGCCCTCGGACGGACTGAAACGCGACAACGAGAAAATGGGGTACGGACACGCCGCGGGACGCGTGCAGAACCAGATCTCCCGGCGGGTACGCAACGCCGCCCGCCGACTCGCCGAACTGGAACGCGACCAGATCCCCGCCCCGCCGCCACCGCTTCGCTTCCACCCCCGCCCCCTGGTCACCGGCACCACCGGCACCACCGGCACCGTGAACCCCGCCACCCCCACCTGCGGCGACCTCGACGACGAAACCCTGCTGTCACTGCGCGACGTACGGGTGCCCGGACGGCTCTCGATCGACCGGCTCGACATGAGAGCGGGGGAGCGGCTGCTGGTCACCGGCCCGAACGGAGCGGGCAAGTCGACGCTCCTGGCGGTGCTGGCCGGGCGGCTGAACGCGCGGGGACAGGTATGGCGAAGGCACGGGCTGACCATCGGAGTGCTGGCCCAGGACACCACGTTCGACCGGCCCGACCGCACGGTGGGCGAGACCTACCTGCTGGCGCTCGGGGCCGAGCGCGCCGAGTCGGTACCGCTGCGCTCGCTCGGACTGATCGGCGCGCGTGACGCGAACCTGCGGGTGGGGGAGTTGTCGGTCGGCCAGCGCCGTCGGCTCGCGCTGGCGCTGCTGGTGGCCGATCCACCCGAGGTTCTCCTGCTGGACGAGCCCACCAACCACCTCTCGCCGCGCCTGTCCGACGAACTGGAGGAGGCCCTGGGCGCCGAAGGACTCGGCGCGATCGTGATCGCCAGTCACGACCGCTGGTTGCGCTCACGCTGGCGGGGCCGCCACATCCGCCTGCCGTACGAATCGTGAGGTGCCGGCCGGCACGGCCGGGATCGCCCGGGCGCGGGGCCCTCAGCCCGCGACCTCGTCTGCCTGCTTGGGCGTCTCCTCCTCGGGATAGGCATCGGTGCGGACCGTCGCGACGTCCGCCCACGGCACCTCGTACCCCAGGTCATCGACGAAGGCGACGTGTACCTGGCGATCCGTGCGCCTCGCACGCCGCTGGACGGTGGGACCGTCGGGCCACGGCAGGTGCTTGTCACCCCACTGCTGCAGCGCCCCGAGCACGACTTCCAGTTCACGGCCCGCGTCGGTGAGGTGGTACTCGTAACGCGTGCGGCTGCCGGGTTCCCGATACGGCTCCTGGTACATGACGCCGTACTTCACGAGCATCGACAACCGCCGGCTCAGCACGTCGGCGGCGATCCCCAGCGCGGATCGGAACTCGGCGAACCGCGTTGTGCCCGTGAGGGCCTCACGCAGGATGAGAAACGTCCAATCCTCGCCCAGCACTCCCAGACTCCGGGTCACCGAACAACTGGAGTCATGCGCCCACGCTTGTCTCATGAATCCATCGTAGCTGAGTCTCTAGTACCAATCCAGGTGACCCCATTGTGGTCATTTACATGATGCACAACATGTAAAAATGGCGGCCCGGCGATCCGCCCGGTCAACGCGGTCCCTCCTGAATCCCGGGACGCAACCCAGATCGCCGGCGAAAGAGCAGGTCGCACACGCCGGCGACAGGCCCGCCACACGGCGCGACAGGCTGAAATCCCAATATCTCCGACTGTCATATCAGCGCCTTTGACCCTCCGGGCGGACCCGGGTGGCGCCCATGCGCATAAGCGGTCGCAGGGGTTTGCGGCCGGGGCGCGGTTCAATTCTCCCGGCAGGCTTCTCGGCGAGATAACCGCCTTTGTTTCTCCAGGGATTCAAGGCATTCAATGCGCCGTTCAACCGACCGGATCCCCTTTTTGCATCGCAGCGCGAAGTGCCGTGAATTTCAGGCAGGCGTATTCCCGTTGACCTGCCTTCCATTACGCACCCGAATCGCCCGGCCGGCTTCAGCGGCTGTCAATACATTGATTGACGGAGAAAGACTCGAGGCGCGAGGCCGAGGCGGGCCCCGGCTTGTTCACGGGGCGCCCGGAGACACCTTCGCGTGTCCGGGCCCCGGCGACGGGGGCAATACACCTGGATTGTCTGTCACCACTCAGCATGCTAAGTTGTCCGCGAAAAGTCAGCTGCGGGGGACTGGTCGCCCGCGCGAACGACCGGAGGTGGCAGGGCGGTTACGGAGAGCGGTGCCGGTGCGCGCGTGACCGGACCTCGCTTTCCGGCCGGTCGGCGGCGACGCCGGCACCGAGAAGTCAGCCATGGGCAGGCATTCCCGTCGCCCTGGCCGCGCCTCGCGCGAGGCGAACGACGCAACGTGAACAGAGGGACGAACGATGTCGACGCCACAAGCAACGCGAGCAAGGCCGGCACTGAGTGACGAGCAGTGGGCCCGGCTGCGAACGTACGGCACCGAGCAGGCCGCCCAAGTCGGCGACGTGCTTTTCCACGCGGGCGAACCCGTCGGCGAGATGATCCTCGTCGAGTCGGGCGAAGCAGCCGCGCGGCCGTGATCGCCACGGGCGCCGGCTACCGGTCGCTGCCGCTGGACAGGTGGTCCGACTTCGAAGGCGCCGGAATCTACTACGCGGCCACCGAACTGGAAGCCCGTACCTGCGGCCCGCACCCGGTAGCCGTGGTCGGCGGCGCCAACTCGGCGGGCCAGGCGGCCCTCTACCTCGCCGGCAGGGGCAGCGCCGTCACCCTCGTCGTGCGCGGCGCCGACCTCGGCGCGGGCATGTCCTCCTACCTCGCCGACCGCATCCTGGCCCACCCCGCGATCACCGTGCGCACCCGCACCGAAGTGGTCGCGCTGCACGGCCGAGACCACCTCGAAGCGATCACGGTGCGCGGCAACGCCGAGCCCGGCGCCGCCGGAACCGACCTGCGCTGCCGGGGCCTGTTCTGCTTCATCGGCGCCAGCCCCGCCACGGACTGGCTCGAAGGCGTCGCGATGGACGATCACGGGTTCATCCTCACCGACGTGGAAATCGACGACACCGCGCCCGGCAGCCCCTGGATCGAGCTGGGCCGCCGCCCGTTGCCGTTCGAGACGAGCCTGCCCCGGGTGTTCGCGACGGGAGACGTGCGCGCCGGCTCCATGAAGCGCGTTGCCGCGGCCGTCGGGGAGGGCGCCAGCGCGATCCGTTCGGTGCACAGGTCCCTGAGCGAGGCGCCCGTATGACGCGCCACCGCCCCTGGCCGGGCCCCCCGAAGCGCACACCTCACCGGGCGGGCAGCACATGCGGGTGAGCCGGCGCACCCGGCCCGGCGGCGGCCCGAGGGGATTTTGGATCGTCACCGCGGTGCTGGGCTTCTCCCTGGCCGCCGCCGGCGCACCCACGCCGCTGTACGGCGTGTACGCCGCCCGCTGGGGTTTTTCCGCCATCACGCTGAGCGTGGTGTTCGCCGTCTACGCGGTGGCGCTGCTGGGCGCCCTGCTGGCATTCGGCGCCCTGTCCGACGCGGTGGGCCGCAAGCCGGTCGTCATCCTGGCGCTGTCCCTTCAGGTGATCGGACTGCTCTGCTTCGTCGCGGCCACCGACGCCGGATGGCTGCTGGCGGCGCGGGTGGCGCAGGGCGCGGCGACGGGCCTGGTCAGTGCGGCCGCGTCAGCCGCCCTGCTCGACCTGCAGCCGCCGGGCAGACCCGGTCTCGGGGCCTTCATGAACGCGCTCATGTCCTCCGCCGGCCTTTGCGCGGGAGCCCTGGGGTCCGGAGCCCTCGTGCAGTACGCCCCGCATCCCGAACGGCTGGTCTACGTCGTTCTCCTGGTGATGGCCGTGCTGCTGCTGGCAGGCGTCCTCCTCCTCGTCGACGAGACCGTCACCGATCGGAAGAGGCCTCGTCTGTGGAGCCGGATCGCCGTCCCGAAGCCGATCCGTCCCGCGTTCCTCACGGCGGTGCCGTGCCTGGCCGCCACGCTGGCTCTGGGGGGACTGTACCTGTCCCTGGGGCCGTCGCTGGCCGGTGACCTGAACCACAGCCACAACCACCTGCTCGGCGGAGGCGTACCCGCCATGCTGTGCGGCACGGGGGCGCTGGCCACCGCGGCACTGCGCCTCCGGGCGCCCCGCGTCTGCATGATCGCAGGCTGCGTGACCCTGACCTCGGGCTCGGCGCTCACCACGATCGCGCTGGTCGTCGAGAGCCCTGGACTCTTCTACGCGAGCACGGTCGTCGCGGGCGTGGGCTTCGGGGCCGGTTGCCTCGGATCCCTGCGCAGCCTCGTCAGCCTCGCCGACCCCGAGCAGCGGGGCGCGCTCGTCTCGGCGATCTACATCGTCGTGTACACCGCCTTCTCCGTCCCGATCGTCGTGGCGGGCGTGATCGCCACACACATCGGCCTCCACGCCACGGCCATCGGATTCTGCGCCGTACTGGCGGTTCTCGCCCTCACGGCGCTGATCGCCACCCTGCGGACCTCCGCGCCGGCGGAACCCACCCCGGCGCCCGCACTCCCGGCGGGACTCGACGCCCCGCGCTCTTCCTGAAAGGAATCACCAATCATGTCCGCCACCGTCCTTCTCGTGCACGGGGCCTTCGCCGACGGCTCCGCCTGGAACAAGGTCATGGCCCACCTGCGTGAAGCCGGCATCGACGCCCGGGCCGTACCCAACCAGCTGCGTGGTCTGAGCGCCGACGGCGAGTACGTCGCGAGCACCGCCGCCCAGACCGAGGGAGATGTCGTCCTGGTCGGCCACAGCTACGGCGGCCCCGTCATCACCTACGCCGGCAGCTCGGCCGAGAACGTCAAGGCGCTGGTGTTCGTCGCGGCCTTCGCCCTCGACAAGGGCGAAAGCGCGCAGGACGCACCGCGTGCCTTTCCCCCCTCGCAACTGGTCGACGCGCTGCGGCCCTGGAGCTACCCGGGCAGCGACGTTCCCGAGTTCACCGTGCGCGCCGACGAGTACCGCTCGGTCTTCGCGGCCGACGTCACCGACGAGGAGGCCGCGGCGGGCGCCGCCACCCAGCGCCCGGCCTCCGCGATCGCCTTCGGCGAGCCGCTGTCGGTGGAGCCGGCCTGGAAGCGCCTGCCCACCTGGTGGGTCATCCCCGGCGCCGACAACGCCATCAACCCCGACTACCAGAAGGCGACCGCCGAGCGCATCGGCGCGAAGGCGATCGTGCTGGAGGGCGGCTCGCACTCCATCGCGGTGTCACGATCGCGGGAGGTCGCCGACGCGATCATCGAAGCGGTGCGCTCCCTCTCCCGAACCTCATGACGAACGAGGGCACACCGGCCGCTCAGCCCTCGGCCAGGCGCTCCCTCGTCTCGCTGAGGATCCGGTCCGACAGGGCGGGGTCCGAGGCGCGCACGGCCCGGGACAGGATCATGGCGCCGACGATGGCGGCCAGCAGGGGGTAGTCCGGCGGAGCCGGGTCTCCGTCGACCGGCACTGCGCCGGCGGCCTGCCCCAGGGCGCGGGCCATGCCGGTGATGCCGGTGGCGAAGACGTCCTGCAACTCGGGGGAGCCGCGCCCGGCGTCGGCCGAGAGCGCGGCCACCGTGCAGCCGTCCTGCGGGACGTCGCGACGGTGGCCGGACAGGTAGTCGTCCAGGACGCGCCTCAGCGGGGCCGGCCGATCGGCCCGCTGATCGCCACCGTCCGCCACCGCGCCCGGCGGGCCGGCGGCGGAGCCGTGGATCGCCGCCACGCTCTCGCGAACCCCGCGGGCGCAGGCCTCTTCCACCAGGGCTTTCTTGGAGGCGAACTGAAAATAGAAACCGCCATGAGTCAGGCCCGCCGCGCTCATGATGTCGGCGATGGACACACCGTCCAGACCATGTGCGCGTAACAACCCGGCCGCGCTCTCCAGCACCCGTTCACGATTGGCCGCGGCCTGTTGGCGGGAGACGCGCATCGCAACCTCCGGGAGCTGAGCGACTGCCGGTGACCGCACGGATGCGCAGGTCATCGCCGACATTATCCATGACGGCCAACATATAACCGGCCTCGGGCCTCCCCGGGTACGGGCCCGCCGCCTTCCGGCGGATCCATCGGATCCATCACAAAAAGGAAACCACCATGAGCACTCGCACCTACCCGGCCGACCGCACCGCCCTCATCCTGGTCGACCTCCTCAACGACTTCTTCGCCGACGACGGCAAACTGAACGGCCTGATCGCCCCCATGCTCAAGCGGATGGACCTCACCGCGCGGCTGGCGCACCTGATCGAGAGGTCCCGCGAGAAGGGAGTACGCCTCTTCTACTCCCCGCACGGGATCGACGAGCACAGCTTCGACGACGTCAAATCCCTGCTGCCGGTTTTCCAGGGGGCCCTGGACAACCACGTGTTCTGGAAGGGCTCCTACGGGGGCGACTTCTACGAGCCGCTGAAGCCCCGGCAGGGCGAGGTCGTCATCAGCCACCACCGCATGTTCGACTCCTTCGTCGGAACCGACCTCGATCAGCGGCTGAAGGCGCACGGCATCGAGCGGGTGGTCCTGGCCGGCCTGACCGCGCACACCTGTGTCGAGAGCACCGGGCGCCACGCGCTCGAGGCCGGGTACGACGTCACGTACCTCACCGACGCCGTCGCGGAGTTCACCGAAGCGGCCCAGCGGGCGGCCGTCGACCTCTCCTACCCGACGTTCGGCCACTCGGTGACCACCATCGAGGGGTTCGTCGCCGGCATCGAGCCCGCGACGGCCGCCTGAACAAGCCCGTACGCGCGGCGCGCCTCGCGACCAGGGCGCCGTAAGGGCTCCGCGACCACGCCGACCGGCGATCTCAGGGCCTGGACGGCGATCGGCGCCTCAGGGGGCGGGGGAGATCCGCTCTCCAAGTTGTTTAAAACAACTCAGCTCGCTAGGTTGTTTTCGAAAACGTAGATGTTGCATCGTCTGAGCCATATGACATTCAGGAAGGCGAGCGAGATGATTGTTTCGGGTACCTCGCACTGGCGCGGGACGTTCAGGAACGGCAAGGGGACGATCTCCACCGCCACCACCAACACGCTGTCGGGCGTTTCCTACACGTTCGCCAGCCGCTTCGAGGGCGCGCCCGGAGCGATCCCCGAGGAGCTGCTCGCCGCGGGACACGCCGGGTGCTTCAACCACGCCCTGGCCAACATCTCAGGACAGAACGACCTGACGGTGCAATCCGTCCACACCTCCGTCGAACTGACCATGGGGACAGACGATCACGGACCGGCCATCACCGGAATCCACGTGACAACGAACGCCAAGATCCCCGGAGCGACCCCGCAGAAGTTCCAGGAGATCGCAGAAGGCGCGCGGGCCTGGTGCGCATTCTCCAAGGCGCTCTCCGTCACCGTCACCATGACGGCGACCCTCTCCAGCTGACAACAGCCTCCACAACCGAACGCGGCCCCGACCAGAGCCGAACACCGAGAAAGGCGCAGCAGCCATGTCATTGGCCAGCGGCTACAAGCCGACCAACCTCACCCTCACCGAGACATCCCCGACCCTGTGGCGGGCGACCTTCGACAACCCGCCCGTCAACGTCATCGGCCCGGACCTGATGCGCGACCTGAAAGAGCTCCTCACCGAACTGGAGAGCAACGACACCGTCAAGGTCGTCGTGTTCGACAGCGCGAATCCGGAGTTCTTCCTCGCGCACTACGACCTGGAGGCCGACCCGGCGATCGCCGAAGCCCTCCCCGGCACGACCGGCTACGCCGCGTGGGTCGACATCCTGGTGCGCCTCACCAAGCTGCCCGTGGTCACCATCAGCGCCGTTCGCGGTATCGCCCGCGGCGCGGGCAGCGAGTTCGCGCTCGCCACCGACATCCGGTTCGCCAGCCGCGAAAAAGCCCTCCTCGGCCAGATGGAGGTCGGGTTCACCGCGGTGGCCGGCGGTGGCGCCACGGGACGGCTCTCAGGGCTCGTCGGCCGTGGACGCACCCTTGAGATCATGCTCGGCGGCGAGGACTTCAACGGCGAACTGGCCGAAAGGTACGGCTACGTGAACCGGGCCATCCCCGACGCGTCGTTCGAGACGTTCGTCGACGCCTACGCCACCCGGGTCTCCAGGTGGGACCGGCGAGCCCTCGTGGACATCAAGGGTTTCGTCAACGAGTTCACGCTTCTCGACGATGACGTGTACACCCGCCAGTCCGACGCTTTCTGGGCCGCCGCGGCACGCCCGGAGTTCCAGTCCATCAACTCGCAGCTGTTCGAGCGCGGACTCCAGAAAAACACTCACATCGAGCGAAACCTCGGCGCCGAGATGGGCCGGACGTTCCCCAAGTCCTGAGACGGGGTATGCCGGAGGCGACAGGAGCGGCGCCTTGTCGCGTTCGACCCCGGCATCGCCGCGGGCCGGCCCCAGGCCGGATCGTCGACATCCGAGACGGCGGGTCCGGGCACGCGAATGTTCCCGCTCATCCGGAGGTGACGATGACAAGCCTGCAAGAAGCCGTGTCCGTCGGCGAGAACGAGCAGTACCTGGCGGTGGTCTCGACGCTGCGCGCCGACCACACGATCCAGTCCTCGCTGGTCAATGCCGGAATACTGCCCCACCCCGACAGCGGCGAGCCGGTGCTGGCGTTCGTCACGTTCGGCCGGGTGAAACTGGGCAACCTGCGCGCGCGGCCGCAGATCAGCGTGACCTTCCGAGACGGAGGGCGATGGGCCACCATCGAGGGCAGCGCGCAGCTGGCAGGACCTGACGACCCCCGGCCGTGGCTGAAGCCGGAGGCACTGCCGGGCCTGCTGCGGGAGATATTCACCGCGGCGGGAGGCCACCACGACAATTGGGAGGAGTACGACCGGGTGATGGCCGAACAGCGTCGTACCGCCGTCCTGGTCGTCCCCTCCCGCATCTACTCCAACTAGGTTCCGCCCTTCCCCGCCGGGAGCCCGCCGGCGCTGGACCGTCCGTGCGGGCCCGTCGAGAGCGGGGCGAACGCACCCGGCGGGGGAGGGGCCCCAACGAGATCCGCACAAAGGTCACCTCAAAGAGCGCAAAACTCAAGGCGATTGACGGCCGAATCGGAAGCAGTCTTTGTCAACTTGAACGAATGTCGTGGCCTTGCCGACGCCGCCATGGGTGAGCGAGGAGGTTGTTGGGCGTTCCATGGTGGACATGAAACGTCATCGGGATCAGCGATGACCCGGTCTCAGGTATGCCTTTAAGCAGAGTCATTGGGTATTCCGGTCAGAGTTGATATCGTTCAGCGCTTCGATATTCACCTCACGGTCACACCGCGAGGTCCAAGCCGGGTCAAGACCGCATCCTTTTCATCGCAAAGGGCTATCACGATGTCCACTCTTTGGGAGATCAAACACCGGCTGTCCGCCGCGATCAACGCTCACGACCTGCCGCAGGTGCTCGAGTTCTACAGCCCGGACGCCGTGTATGTCACGCCGATGGGCATCGCAGAAGGGCACGAGCAGATCGCCTGGGTTTACGAGCACTTCTTCAAGGGCTTCCCGGATTTTCACCAGACGGCATGGTCCGAGATAGCCTACGGCGAGCCCGCGATCACAGAATGGACCATCACCGGCACCCACAGGGGCCCTTCCTCCTGCCTGACGGGCGCGAGGTGGAAGGGACCGGCCGTCACATAACCGTCCGTGCCACGTGCATCGCCTACGCCGAGAACGACAAGATAATCACGCACCGGGAATACTACGACCAGCTGGAGCTGTTCAGCCAACTCGGCTTCGGCCTGTCTGAGATCAACTGATGCGGCCGGGTCGAAACGACCGTCCGCCCCATATAACACAAGCGAGTGAAAAACGTGTGAAGGCCGCGGGCGAGGTGGAGACATTCCGTAAGGCCGAACAGACCAAGGGCGCGGGTGCCCCGCTGCACCGGCCTTCTGGACATCATGTCACCCGGACCCACAACACCGCGAACCCGGAAAAGCCCGTAACGCCACCCGAATGCCTCGTCGGCCTATGCCCCTCCGGGGTTTCGAATCGAGTTCTGGTTCAAACGCCATTCCTTGGCGGCCTTTCGGATTTGAAAAATCCCATGTGAACGGATCCCGCCCTCTCCTTTCCTGCGTAGGCCGGGTCCTGTGTGGGCTAAGAGATCGATCAGCGCCATCCGGCGCCGAAAGTCGCGCTCGACGGCGACGTGGCGCTCACCGGCCGCCTGCCTGGAGATCTCCGGAGGGCGCTGCCGACGAGCCTCCCAAGAAGATCACGATCGGACGGCCACCTGCTCGCCGCCGCGGTGACAGCGGCGGCGAGCAGGCTCCGGCGGTTCACGTGGTACGAGGAACCGGACCTTGAGCGGTTACGGTCAGGTGCGGTTCCACCGTTGGTTGGCGGCACCGGTGCATGTCCAGATCTGGACCCTGGCGTTGTTGGTCGTGGCGTTGCCCGCGACGTCCAGGCACTTGTTCGCGCCGATGGCGGTGATGCTTCCGTCGGTGTTGAAGCGCCACTTCTGGTTGTTCTGGCCGTTGCAGTCCCAGATGAGGACGCCGGTTCCGTCGGCAGTGCCGTTGTTGTTGACGTCCAGGCACTTGTTGCCGTAGACCCGCAGCTCACCGGCCGCCGTGGAGGTCCACTGCTGGTTGCTCTGGCCGTTGCAGTCCCAGATCACCACCTGGGTGCCGTTGGTCTGGGAGGCGCCGGTCACGTCGAGACACCGGCCCGATCCCACGCCCTGGATGCGGGACGTGGACGCGGTAGGTGTGGGTGTGGGTGTGGGGTTGGGCGTGCCGCCGCTGACCCGGAAGACGACGGTGCCGTGGGCCGGGACGCTCGCCGAGATGTTCCCGGTGGTCGTGGTGACGGTGTTGGTCCAGGCGTCGCGCAGGTTGAAGGAGTTGCCGGACAGGCCGATGGCGGACGCGGTGGTGCTGATCGTGGTGGTGCTGCCGCCCTGGTTGAACAGGGCGACCGCGACATCGCCGTTGCTCAGGCGTTTGGCCAGGATGCGGCGCGTGCCGTCGTTGCCGATCTGGGTGGCCTGGAGGCCGAGCGTGTCCTGGTTGATGGCGATCAGGTTCTGGTTCTTCATGATCGTGGTGGTCGCGTTGTCCATGTTCCGGACGTCGTTGCCGGCGATCAGGGGCGAGGCCATGACGGCCCACAGCGCGAAGTGGCTGCGCATCTCGGTGTCGTTCATGCCGCCGCGGCCGACCTCCATCATGTCGGGGTCGTTGAACTGGCCCGGCGCGGCGTAGCCGGCGAGCGGCGCGTTGACGTTGACGATGTTCTGGATGCCCATCGGGTAGCCGTTGGTCTGGCCGGTGTTCCAGGCGTTGGTGATGTCCTCGGTCGTGCGCCAGATGTTGGCGACGTCGCCCCAGTTGCGTTGCGGGCCGGTCTTCTCGTGGATGCTGTTGGGGTTGATGCTGTAGAGGATCGGCCGCCCGGTCGCCGCCAGCGCGTCGCGCATCTTGGCGAAGGTGCGCACCTGGTCGTCGATGGTGCCGGTGGGTGAGCACCAGTCGTACTTGAGATAGTCCACGCCCCAGGCCGCGAACTGCCGGGCGTCTTGGACCTCGTGGTTGAGGCTGCCGGTCGCGCCCGGGTAGGAGTTGAAGTACTGGGCGCAGGTCTTGTCGAGGGGGGCCTGGTAGAGGCCGAACTTCAGGCCCCGGGCGTGCAGGTAGTCGCCGAGCGCCTTCATCCCGCTCGGGAACCGCGACGGGTTGGCCTGCAGGTTCCCGGCGGAGTCGCGGTTGGGGTCGAACCAGCAGTCGTCGACGACGACGTACTGGTATCCCAGATCGCGCATGCCGTTGCTGACCAGGGCGTCGGCCGTCTGCCGGATCAGCGTCTCGTTGATGTTGCAGCCGAAGGTGTTCCAGGTGTTCCACCCCATGGGCGGGGTCCGGCCCACGCCGTTGTTCAGCGCCTGCGCGGGAACGGCGGGGGTGACCGCCACCATGGCCAGCACCGCGGCGGTCAGCAGCGCGCGCGTTCGTTTCCTTCTCATGGACATCGCTCCTCGATGGATGGAGATCGGACCCACAAGGCGAGATGGCGTTCATCGCACCGCACGGGTCCGACGGTTACCCGGTCGGAAAACGCGACGGGATCACGTTCCGGCGCCGGGCGAGCCGTTCCGGGTAGCCGTACGACCGGAGTTGAGCAGGGACCGGCTGCCCGCGTGAGCCACGGTGGTGGCGGAGGACGTGGTGGCGGAGGACAGGGTGTCGCCGGAGCTGGTCTGGCCCGTCGTGCCGTCCTGCGTCGTGCCGTTGGTCGGCAGGTTCGCGCCGCTGCGGCCGCCCGGGGTGAACTGCCACCAGTTGAGGTTGAGCAGGTAGCCGCTGCCCCCGGCGAACCGGAGGTAGAGGTCGCGCGTGCCGGTGGCTCCGGAGATGGGGCAGGTGACCGAGGTCCAGTTCTGCCAGCCGCCGGTGCCCGGGACGGTGCAGGTGCCCGCGAGGGTGCCGGTGGCGCTGCCGAGCCGGACTTCGATCCGGCCGCCGCCGGTGCTCGAGGCCACCCGGGCGGTGAACGAGGAGGCTCCGGTGCCGAAGGCGACGCCCTTGACTTTGATGTGGTCGCCGTTCTCGATGAAGCCGACGTTCATGCCGCCTTCGCTGGAGGCTTCGGTCTCGACCCCCGATGCCCAGGCGATGGTCTCGGCCTCCTGGCGGACGTACGGGTTGAGGGTGCCGGCCTGCGGTGGTCCGGCGGTGGTCATGTTGATGGTCGGGATGGTGCCGTCGGCGTTGTAGGTGAACTTCTCCACGGCCACCGACCTGGTGTAACCGCCTCCGCCGGGGAGGGCGCCGTTGTGGTAGAAGAAGTAGGACCCTCCGGCGAAGTCGACGATCCCGGCGTGGTTGGTGAAGCTGCCGCCCTGGCGGGGCATGATCGTTCCCCGGTAGGTCCACGGCCCGGTGGCACCGGGGGCTGTGGAGTAGGCGATGAACTCCGAGCAGCATTCGGCGGCGAACACGTTGTAGTAGAGGTTGTTGCGCTTGAAGATCCAGGGCCCCTCTTCGTAGAGGGTGGGACGGCTCGCGTTGCCGCTGCGCGCGCCGAAGCCCGCGGCGGTGAGGGGGATCTGGGTCGGGCCGCCGGAGAAGGAGATCATGTCGGTGTTGAGCCGGACGTACCACAGGCGGGGATTGCCCCAGTACAGGTAGGCCTGGCCGTTGTCGTCGATGAACGCGTGCGGGTCGATCTCGCCGTTCTCGACCAGCGGGCGGCCCAGCGCGTCCCGGAAGGGCCCGGTGGGGCTGTCGCCGACCGCGACGCCGATGGCCATTCCGCCGGTCGCCCGGTTGCGCACCGGCACGTACCAGTAGAACTTCCCGTTGCGGGGGATGACGTGGCCGGCCCAGGCGTTGGCGTCGGCCCAGGCGAAGGTGGCCAGGCTCATGGGCGAGCCGTGGTCGGTCCAGTTGGCCATGTCCGAGGAGGAGTACACCCGCCAGTCGCGCATGGTGAAGTAGGTCGAGCCGTCCTCGTCGTGGCCCGTGTAGACGTACACGCGGCCGTTGTGGACCAGCGGCGCCGGGTCGGCGGTGTAGATCGTCTGCACGATCGGGTTGTCGGCCCTGGCCAGGGACGGCGACAGCGTGGTCAGCAAGAACAGGCTCACGGTCCAGATGACCAGGTGGCGAGATCTCCTCCTGGCCGTGCGAGGTACGGGTCTCACCTGTCGTCTCCCTCAGGTGGATGTTTGACGGGGGGCCGGTGACCCCGGACGTGGCGGGTCGGCATGTTCGCCACGTCCGGGACCGGTTCAAAGGGTGATCGGCTTCGGCGTATGCCCTTGCGGTGGGTGTCAGGGACGCTTGAGCCGGGCCGGTGTCACGTTGTCAGCGTTGGTGGGTCAGCAGGCCCGGGCGATAGGGCCACAGGCCGTAGTCGCCGGGGTTGGGGTTGGGGGCCTGTCCCTGGTA
>NZ_JBPJUQ010000097.1:0-23343 GCF_051192615.1 Streptosporangium sp. G11 | reverse complement strand
TAACCCACAGCGAGATCAGTACGCCTCCATCGTCAGCCGATCAATCAACCCGGCTAACGTACGTGGTCACCGCACTAACTAGCGGAGAATCAACTATTGGCAACCCGGCGTTAGCGAGCAGTCTGGTGCTCTCCCGACTGAGCACCAGACGGACGCTCACGTTAACGCAGCGACCACACCGCATCAGCTGTTTGTAACGGACGTTGGATCAACCTGCCGATGCCCTCGTAAATGCCGATCTCCTCAGGACCATTTTCAGGACCATTTCCGCGCGTATAGGGCCGACAGCTGGCGAAGGACCAGGTAGACACATGAACAAATCATCCCCGCGGGCGCGGGGCCGACGAACGCCATTAGAAACCCACCAGGGATAGGCCGGGATCATCCCCGCAGGCGCGGGGCCGACTGTTAGTGAACTGACGTCCATAAGAACCCTAGGGGATTATCCCCACAGGCGCGGGGCCGACGTTCAGTCCGGATCCCGGGTCTGCATGAGCGGCGGAACATCCCCGCGGGCGCGGGACCGACTGAGCTTCAGGATCATGTCGGTAATCCTTGCCAGGACCATCCCCGCAGGCGCGGGGCCGACAAGGTCGCGCCCTGCTCGATCAGCAGCGGCAGAGGACCATCCCTGCAGGCGCGGGGCCGATACGTTCTTGTGTGCGTCCTGTATGTGACGGATGGAACCATCCCCGCGGGCGCGGGGCCGACCCGTCGTAGACCATGGCGAGGCTTTGAGCGATCGGACCATCCCCGCGTGGGCGGGAACGACGGGCACATGGGCGTGGTGACGGGCCCGAACCGGGGACCATCCCCGCGTGGGCGGGGTCGACCTGGGACTTCCCTTCTGGGACGTCAGGGGCCGAGGACCCTCCCCGCGGGTGCGGGGCCGACCTCCACGAGCACGAGCCCATCCTGGCCTACGCGGGACTATCCCCGCGGGTACGGGGCCGACGGTTTTCGAGGGGATCGAGCACGCGCACCTCAGGGATCATCCCCGCAGGCGCGGGGCTGAGGGCACGTTCAGCCGGTCCGCCAGCGGCAGCGGACCATCCTCGCGTGGGCGGGGCCGACTCCTTCGTCCCCTCGGGGAGGTCGCGGACCGTGGGACTATCCCCACAGGCGCGGGGCCGACGTGGCGCCGGCCACGACGTCGGCCAGGGTGTCCGGACCATCACCGCAGGCGCGGGGCCGACCCAACCGGCCGAGTAGCCGAGACCGAACCGCCAGGACCATCCCCGTAGGCGCGGGGCCGACAGGGCGGGGGATGTCGCCGGGAATGGTGAGGTAGGACCATCCCCGCAGGCGCGGGGCCGACCATCTCATCCTCCAGATCAGTGCAGGTCAGCGGGGACCATCCCCGCAGGCGCGGAGCCGACATGAGCAGCGACCCGTACTACAGCCCGGAGAAGGGACCATCCCCGCAGGCGCGGGGCCGACGTGCCGGCCGAGCGCATCGCGGCCCAGGCCGGCGGACCATCCCCGCAGGCGCGGGGCCGACGCTGCGGACGACCTGTACGACAACGTCCGGGTGGGACCATCCCCGCAGGCGCGGGGCCGACGTCGGATGCGTCGCGGCGTATCGGGTCAGGTACTGGACCATCCCCGCAGGCGCGGGGCCGACTTTCGCACCTATCTGGCGAAGCAGAACAAGCCGGGACCATCCCCGCAGGCGCGGGGCCGACTATCAAGTCATGATCGACGTCAAGCGAGTCTCAGGACCATCCCCGCAGGCGCGGGGCCGACTGGTGATCCGCTCTCGCAGAATTGCCCAGTTCAGGACCATCCCCGCAGGCGCGGGGCCGACGCTGCTGCCGGGGTGACGTCGCTGTGTGCCCTCGGACCATCCCCGCAGGCGCGGGGCCGACCCCGCAATCAGCTGCACAGTGGCAGGCATGACAGGACCATCCCCGCAGGCGCGGGGCCGACCTGGCCGACGCGTGCAGCTGCCCGCCCGACGTGGGACCATCCCCGCAGGCGCGGGGCCGACCTGGCCGACGCGTGCAGCTGCCCGCCCGACGTGGGACCATCCCCGCAGGCGCGGGGCCGACCTGGCCGACGCGTGCAGCTGCCCGCCCGACGTGGGACCATCCCCGCAGGCGCGGGGCCGACTCCGCGGGTATCGACGGCCTCGCGGTGTGGGTGGGACCATCCCCGCAGGCGCGGGGCCGACGATCGGGTCGTTGACCTTCTGCCCGAGAACCTCGGACCATCCCCGCAGGCGCGGGGCCGACCGCCGGGCTGCAGCACGATCGGGCCGTACAGCGGGACCATCCCCGCAGGCGCGGGGCCGACATCCCGTCTGCCTGATGCTCCGCATGACGCGGGGGACCATCCCCGCAGGCGCGGGGCCGACCTGACATGGCGATGCCACCCCACCCGGGGATCGGGACCATCCCCGCAGGCGCGGGGCCGACCCGGAGCCGGATGGTGGGTCGGCCTTCCTGTGGGGACCATCCCCGCAGGCGCGGGGCCGACACCGCGTAGTGCCCCGAGTTCAGGCCCTCGCCGGGACCATCCCCGCAGGCGCGGGGCCGACCCCAGAAGCCGGTTCGGCAAGCCGATCATCCAGGGACCATCCCCGCAGGCGCGGGGCCGACGCTGCCCCTCAGCCGTACGCCGGCCTCACGGTCGGACCATCCCCGCAGGCGCGGGGCCGACCATGCCGAGACTGGTCGGTATCACGTATGCCCGGGACCATCCCCGCAGGCGCGGGGCCGACCCAAGATTCACTCATTCGACGGATGCGAGGTGAGGACCATCCCCGCAGGCGCGGGGCCGACCCCCGGTAGACGCCCGTCGACGCGGCCCTGGGCGGACCATCCCCGCAGGCGCGGGGCCGACATCGTGTTCCAGCCCGAGCCGGGACGACACACCGGACCATCCCCGCAGGCGCGGGGCCGACTGTGGCTCCTATCGAGTGGTGAAGGTCAAGGCAGGACCATCCCCGCAGGCGCGGGGCCGACGACCGGGAAGGGGGAGCGACCCACAACGTACGGGGACCATCCCCGCAGGCGCGGGGCCGACCCTACCGCGTCGCGGCCCGTAGCGAATCCTTCCGGACCATCCCCGCAGGCGCGGGGCCGACTAGCGGCGGGCGGTCACGGGGGCGGTCTCGACGGGACCATCCCCGCAGGCGCGGGGCCGACGGCGTCGTGGGCGTGGCCAGCCGTGTAGGCCCAGGACCATCCCCGCAGGCGCGGGGCCGACTCACGGTACAGCGCGAGCTCGTTGCACCACGGGGGACCATCCCCGCAGGCGCGGGGCCGACGCGGAGCTCGATGATCCGTAGAAGTGAGGCGCGGGACCATCCCCGCAGGCGCGGGGCCGACGCCGAGGCCGAGGCGATCGTCGCGGCCGGCACGGGACCATCCCCGCAGGCGCGGGGCCGACCTTCGAGGACCGCGCCATCAGGCAGCCGCCTCTGGACCATCCCCGCAGGCGCGGGGCCGACTTGGTTCTCCGCATAGTGCAGATCTGGAGGGCCGGACCATCCCCGCAGGCGCGGGGCCGACACCCGGTCCTGCTTGCGGTCGATCGTGGCGCCGGGACCATCCCCGCAGGCGCGGGGCCGACTCGGTCCAGAACGTCGGCAACCGCAACCCCGAGGGACCATCCCCGCAGGCGCGGGGCCGACGGCTCTCCCTCGCGTGTACATCGCCCGGCACCCGGACCATCCCCGCAGGCGCGGGGCCGACACCGTCGACAACCCCGACCCGTGCCGCCCCGCAGGACCATCCCCGCAGGCGCGGGGCCGACTTCTCGGCCTGGCGCGGTGAGGGGGGCGGCATCGGACCATCCCCGCAGGCGCGGGGCCGACTGAACGAACCGGGCGAGCTCCAGGTCCCCCATGGGACCATCCCCGCAGGCGCGGGGCCGACGCCGCGCTGGAGCTCCCCTCAGAGCAGGTGATGGGACCATCCCCGCAGGCGCGGGGCCGACTTAACCGAGAACTTTAACGAGAATCTCGATGGAGGACCATCCCCGCAGGCGCGGGGCCGACGCGCTCCTGCAGGATCGTGATCGCGGTGCGGGTGGACCATCCCCGCAGGCGCGGGGCCGACGCGTTGAACACCGGGGGCGGCGCGTCGTCGGTGGGACCATCCCCGCAGGCGCGGGGCCGACACCATCACGGTCGTCCTGCCCGCTGACCCGGCTGGACCATCCCCGCAGGCGCGGGGCCGACCGCATGATCGGATGGACCGACCACGACCGGCTGGGACCATCCCCGCAGGCGCGGGGCCGACGCGGCGACGCGGCCGTGTCCGCCGACTGCCCCAGGACCATCCCCGCAGGCGCGGGGCCGACGCTGGGAATCTGTCCAGGACCCCCCGGCGGGGCGGACCATCCCCGCAGGCGCGGGGCCGACGGCGCCGACCGGCAGCCCGCAGGAACGCGCGGCGGACCATCCCCGCAGGCGCGGGGCCGACACGCCGTACGCCATCGTGCCCGCCTACGGCCGGGGACCATCCCCGCAGGCGCGGGGCCGACAGTGCGGCCAGCTGGCGCGCGGTCGGCTCCCGCGGACCATCCCCGCAGGCGCGGGGCCGACCCGGCCGGGGGCGCCCTCGATGGGATGGCCGCAGGACCATCCCCGCAGGCGCGGGGCCGACCCACCGACGACGGCCGACGACGGCCGCCGGGCAGGACCATCCCCGCAGGCGCGGGGCCGACCGCGCGGCGGGCGCCTTGAAGACGTAGAGAAAGGGACCATCCCCGCAGGCGCGGGGCCGACTCCGGCGTCAGGTCGAGGGTGATCCTCACGGGTGGACCATCCCCGCAGGCGCGGGGCCGACGCTGCCCGCTCTGTAGACGCCGCTCACAATGTCGGACCATCCCCGCAGGCGCGGGGCCGACATCGACGAAGCTGGCCAGCGCCGCGTACAGCGCGGACCATCCCCGCAGGCGCGGGGCCGACGTCCGATCGGGATCGACCCCAAGCTGATGGAGCGGACCATCCCCGCAGGCGCGGGGCCGACGCAACACCCCGCGCCCTCCAGACATCCGAGCGAGGACCATCCCCGCAGGCGCGGGGCCGACATGCGGTGTCGGCACGCTGACGGCTTCCCCAGAGGACCATCCCCGCAGGCGCGGGGCCGACGAGGAGACCGCCTGATCACAGAAGCGGACTTCGGGACCATCCCCGCAGGCGCGGGGCCGACGCTTGGTGACCTGCGGCTTTAGCAGCGACAGACGCCGAAATTCTTTAGTTGCTCAGCAGGACGATGTCCCGTCATCGTGGCGGTTGCCCTTCGGAATGATCTAGATGCTAATGCCATATGCGGGGTGAACGATATCGCAGGGCGACTGGTGGAACGGTTTTGTCGGTCGAGGTCTCTATGCTCCCCATCCAGATTAGGAGGGGCGCATGTCGGCAGAGTGGCATCGTGACTTTGGTTACGAATCCATCATCACTCAACAGATAGGAGCATTATGGGGTAAATCCCGCAAGAAAGCGGGCGGGAGGACGAATCTTCTTTTATCGCACTTATTGGACACCGCTGCCGTGGCGGAGCAGCTCTGGGATCACTACCTGGCTCCGGCGACCAAGCAGGAGCTGCAGGACATCTCCGCAGGCCGGGGGCGGCTGTTTTTCGCCTGGCTGTGTGGCGTGCATGACTGCGGGAAGGCCACGCCCGCGTTTCAGAGTGTGGATGGCGAGGGCGCCGAGGCGGTACGGCGAGCGGGGCTGACCTGGAACGAACCCGCCATCAAGCGCAATCCGTGGCGGCACGACAAGGCCGGTGGGCTGATCTTGCGTACCCTCCTTCGCGAGGATGGGTGGGAGGCGCAGCAGATCGCCTGGCTGTGGCCGCTGGTGGCGGGCCACCACGGGGCGTTTCCGTCGGTGGCGGTGTTCGCCGGGCGTAACACGGCGCGGGGTGAGCCTCAAGGTAGGGGGCCGGCGTGGGCGAAGGTCCAGCGTGCGCTCGTGGAGACCTTCACCCGGTGCCTGGGCTATGAGAACCTCGCCCAGGTGCAGCCGGTGAAGGCTCCGAGCCGCGCCGTGCAGTTGCAGCTCAGTGGTCTCATCGTTATGGCCGACTGGATCGCCAGCGACGAGCGGCACTTCCGCGGCGTCGACGACCTGGCGCAGGTGAACCTGCCCCAGGCCAGGAAGCGGGCGACCGAGGCGTGGGAGAAGCTCGGGCTGCAGGGCGGCTGGGGCGTTCTCCCCCTCCCCGGCCAGGACGCCTTCCAGCGGCGTTTCGGACATCCGGCGCGCCCCTCACAAGACCTCGTCATGGAAACCGCCCGGCGGATGCCGGCACCTGGGCTGTTGATTGTCGAGGCGCCGATGGGCGAGGGCAAGACGAAGACGGCGTTGCTGACGGCGGAGATCCTGGCGGCGCGGTTCGGCGCCGGCGGGGTGTATGTCGGCATGCCGACGCAGGCGACGAGCGATCCGATGTTCAGCCAGGTGCGGGCCTGGCTGGCCGAGGTCGGCGACGGTTTGGCCGAACAGGTGACGTTGCTGCACGGCAAGCGCAGGTTCAACAAGGAGTGGCGCGCCCTGCTCGGCGAGATCGACACCGATCCGGACGACCGCTTCGACAGCGTCGGCGAGGATGAGTTCGGCATGGCCGAATGGTCTTTTTGTGAGGAGGAGGAGCCAGAGCGCAAGGCGCCGGCGGCGTGGTTTTTGGGGCGGATGCGCGGGTTGCTGAGCCCGTTCGTGGTGGGCACGATCGACCAGCTGCTGTACGCCGCCACCCGCACCAAGCACGTGATGTTGCGTGCCGCCGGGCTGATGGGCAAGGTCGTCGTTCTCGACGAGGTGCACGCGGCGGACGTTTACATGTCGCAGTTCCTCAAGGAGGGGCTGCGCTGGCTGGGCCAGGCGCGGGTGCCGGTGGTGTTGTTGTCGGCCACCCTGCCCGCGGCGCAACGCCAAGAGCTCGTCGCGGCCTATCTGGCGGGAGCTGCGTGCCGGCAGGAGTTCGCCGTGGCGGACCTGCCCGAGCCGAAGGGGTATCCCAACGTCACCGCCGCCTGCCTAATCGACGGCCAAGCCGTCTACGACGTGGATCACGTGGCGCAGTGGCGCGAGGACCTGGAGGTGCTGGTCACGGTTGTACCGGAGCCGGATGTCGGAGGCGAGGGGCAGGCGGCGCTGGCCGCTGATCTGGTGACCGATCTGGTGGAGAAGCGGCTCGCACACGGCGGGTGCGCCCTGGTTATCCGCAACACCGTTCCGCGGGCCCAGGCCACTTATGAGGCACTGCGCAGGCGTTTCGGCGAGGAGGTGCGGTTGTTGCACGGGCGGATGACCGCCCATGATCGGGCGGAGAAGACCGATGAGTGCCTGAAGCTGCTGGGCCCACCTACCGAAGATGGGCCCCAGCGCCCGGGCCGTCTCATTTTGGTGGCCACTCAGCTGGCTGAGCAGTCCTTCGACGTGGACGCCGATCTGCTGGTCACCGACATAACGACCATCGATCTGCTGCTTCAGCGGCTGGGACGTGCGCACCGCCATGACGGCGTTGCCCGGCCGGAGCGGGTGCGACGGCCCGAAGTTATCGTGACGGGGTTTGATCCCCAGCAGGAGCAGCCGCCATGGATTCTGCCGGCAAGTGAAGGCATCTATGGCCGTTACTTGATGCTGCGCACCGCCGCGGTGGTCTGCCAGGCCGACGGCGGCCGCTGGTCGGTGCCCAGTGGGGTGCCGCACCTGGTGCGGCAGGTCTACGGCCATGCGCTCGACGTCGTGCCACCCAGCTGGGCTGGTGCGCAGCAGGAGGCGTACGCCACTTGGCAGGCCGAGCAGCGCGAGCGCGCTGAGAGCGCGGAGAAGTACCTGCTCACCCGCCGCAATGAGCACACTCAGCCGACGCTGGAGGGGTTGCACTACGGCGCGGGCCACGGCCGCGTCACGGAAGAAAAACTGCAGGCGCTCGTCCGCGACGGTGAGCCCAGTGTGGAGGTCGTGCTGGTGCGCCACGACGGTCGCGGCTATCGCACGCTGGGCGGCAGGTGGCTCGGCGTGAACGGCGAGGCACTGGCGCAGGAGGTGCTGGAGGAGACGCTGGGGGCGACGGTGCGGCTCCCGTCCACGCTCACCGACGCGGCCGAGCATGGCCTGTCGCCGCTGGAAGGGTGGCGCGATCACCCGTGGCTCAAGCGCACCCGCGCCGTTGTGTTGGAGGAGAACGGCGACAGCGCGGCCGGGGCGGTTGGCGCGGTTGGTGAGTACATGCTGCGCTACGACGAGCATCTCGGTCTGATCGTGGACGGCGGCCCGCAGCGGCGGCGCGGGCGGCGAACATGAGACCAATTCGGATTACTCGCGCCCCGACAAAAGCTCACGACATGGTGGGGCGGCAAAAGCGCTGCGCAGGCTTTGGCATCCCCGCGGGCGCGGGGCCGACGATCATCCAAGACACGGCCAAGAGCCATCCCCGCCACATTCTTCTCTTTCGCTTCCGGCATCGCGGGGCGAAACAACTCTAAGCATTTTCGCCTCAAAGAGGCGCGTCATCTGACACTCTTTGTTCTCCCAAAAGAAATTCCTAGACATGGCTAATTCGAGGATTCCTCATGTCCATGTATGACCTGATTGATTCACCATGGTTGCCTTTACGGCCCAAGGGTGGCAAAGCCGTCGGGGAGTTCTCCCTTCGCGAGGCGCTGCTGGATGCGTCGGAGTTCGACTCCCTCACGGTCGATCTGCCCACTCACACCCCGGCGCTGCTGCGGCAGGTTCTCCTGCCGGTGGTGATGGACGCGCTGGGACGCCCCCCAGACCGGCAGGAGTGGGCGCGCAGGTTCGACGCCGGTCACTTCACCGAGCAGGAGCAAGACACGCTGGGCGCCTACCTGGAAGAGCACCGGCCGCGCTTTGACCTGTTCCACGCCGAGACTCCGTTCGCGCAGGTGGGAGGCCTGCGTACGGCCAAGAACGAGACCAAGGGGTCGGCGTTGCTGGTCGCCACCGCGGCCGCGGGCAACAACGTGCCGTTGTTCGCCGCCCGCACCGAGGGAGACCCGCTGCCGCTGACCCCGGCTCAGGCGGCCCGGTGGCTGCTGCACACCCATTGCTGGGACACCGCCGCGATCAAATCCGGCGCCGCTGGCGACCCGCAGGTCAAAGCGGGCAAGACGATGGGTAATCCGACCGGCCCCTTGGGGGCGCTGGGTGTGGTCGTCCCGGTCGGGCGCACCTTGTATGAGACGTTGCTGCTCAACATCCCCTTCGGCACCCAGCCCGACGACGACCTCCCGCACTGGCGGCGCGAGGCGCCCGGGCCGCAATGGGAGGTGCGGGCCGCTACCGGCCTGCTGGACCTGTGGACCTGGCAGTCACGGCGCATCCGCCTGATCGGCGAAGAGACCGACGGCGAGGGGGAAGGCAGCGTGCGGGTCTGCCGGGTCGTGTTGTGCGCCGGGGATCGCCTGCGAGAGCTCCCGGAGTGGGAGCCGCACACCATGTGGAACTTCCAGAAAGCTCCCAAGGGGGGTGGAACGCTCCGAAGGCCGCGGCGGCACACTCCCGGCAAGGCCGCCTGGCGGGGGCTGAATGCTCTGCTGGCCTCGGAACGGCAGGAAGGCGGTGATTTTGAGACCTCGGTGCTGTTGCGCCAGCTCGCCGGCCTCCAAGCTGAAGGGTTGCTCGGGTTCGACTACCCGCTGCAGGTGGAGACGATCGCCATCACCTACGGCACCCAGTCCGCGGTCGTCGAAGACATCGTCTTCGACGCGATCCCGCTGCCCGTTGCGGCGCTACGCGCGGACGAGGACGTCTACGGGGTGCTGCTGGAGGTCACCGAACAAGCCGAAGCCCTCGCCCGCGCCGTGAACAACCTCTCGGCCGACCTGCGCCGGGCCGCGGGAGCCGACCCCATCCCCTGGGACAAGGGCCAACGCCCTGGTGAGTTCGTGCTGCACGCGCTCGACCCGCTGGTTCGCCGCTTCCTGGTCGGCGTACGAGCCAGCGCCAGCGACCCGGACGTCCTGGAGCGGGGCCGTGGCGCCTGGGAGAAGATCGCCCGCGAGCGCACCTGGGAGGTCGCCGAAAAGGTGCTGGCCGGCGCCACGAACAGCGCGTTCGCCGGGCGCGCGGTGGAGAAGAACGGGCGCGAGTTCACCTACCGGCTGGCCAGCGCCGAGCAGAACTTCCACCGGCAGATCGCGACCATCCTGACTCGCTACACCCCCGCCGCGGACGACTCCGCAGAAGAGGACGTCTCGCTCATAGAGGACGCCGTCTCGCCTTTGGAAGAGGCCGTCTCGGCCGCTGTGACCGCCCAGACCTTGTGAAGGTGAGGATTGCCATGCCTGTCTCAGCTGACCGGCCCGCACGTTACTGGACCCGCTACATCGCCGCGGATGGGACCTGGCGCAGGAAAGAGGGCCGGCCTCCCGGTGAGGACCTGGCCGCGCTGCGCGCCGGGCTGGGCCGCGAAGCCGGGACCGTGCCGGCGTTGTGGCCGCACTACCGCTCCCCGGTCGATGACCACCTCGCCCGCGACAGCCAGGTCTCCCCCGAGCAGAAGGCCGAGCACGCGGCGCTGGCCCTGTATGGGCTGCACCAGCAGTCTCGCTCCGAGCCGATGCACCACTCGGGGGTCCGCCTGGGCCAAGCGCTACGCCGCCTGCACCAAAGCGGAAAGTTCACCCAGGAAGCCGTCGATCGCCGGGTGAACGCGGCGGCCTGCGCCACCCAGGTCTCGGCCCTGCTCACCCACCTGCGCGGCCTGATCACCCAGCTGCGCACCATCGGCCAGCCGATCGACTACGACCAGCTGATGGCCGATATCCGCGCCTGGCAGCGGCCCGACACCCGCCAGCGCGCCCGCCGCCGCTGGGGCCTGGACTACTACGGCTGGTCGCGCCCCAACGATGAGACGCCCGCCGACGGTGACAGCTCTCCCGGCTCGCAAGCGGCCGCGGACGCGGCCACCTCCTGACCAGCCTTTCCCCTCGCAGCAGCCCCCTGTTTCCTTCCCCCTGGAGTCTTTTCATGGACAAGCGCCTTTTCATCGACGTGCACATCGTGCAGACCGTCCCGCCGGCCAACCTCAACCGCGACGACCAGGGCAACCCCAAGGAGGCCTACTTCGGTGGGGTCCGCCGCGCCCGGGTCTCCTCCCAGGCGTGGAAGCGCGCCACCCGCACCGCTTTCGCCCAGCACGCCCCCGAACACGACCACGCCACCCGCACCAAGCGCATCGTCGCCGAGCTGGCCAAGCGCCTGATCTCCCGCACCGGCCTGGAGGCCGGCCAGGGGGCCAGGTTGGCGGCCAAGCTGCTGGAGCCGCTGGGCATCAAGGAGGGCAAGAAGGCCGGCGACACCGCCTACCTGCTGTTTTTCGGCTACCGGCAACTAGAGGACATCGTCGACCTGGTCGCCGGCCGAGCCGCCGATCTCGCGGCTCTGGACGATGAGCAGCTCGCCGCCGCGGTCAAGGAGCTGCCGGTGGCGCAGAAACTGCAAAGCGGGCACCCGATGGACGTGGCGCTGTTCGGCCGGATGGTCGCCGACATCCCCTCCCTCAACGTCGATGCCGCCGCCCAGGTCGCGCACGCGCTGTCCACCCACGCGGTGGAGCTGGAGTTCGACTACTACACGGCCGTCGATGACGAGAACCTCAAGGAGGAGACCGGCGCCGGCATGATCGGCACCATCGGTTTCAACTCCGCGACCCTGTATCGCTACGCCACCATCGGCCTGCACCAGCTGGCCGCCAACCTCGGCGACACCGACGCCGCCCTCGATGCGGTCGAGGCCTTCGTCCAGCATTTTGCCCGCTCCATCCCCTCAGGGCACCAAAACTCCTTCGCCCACCGCACGCTGCCCAGCCTGGTCGCGGTCGTGGTCCGCGACGACCAGCCGGTCAACCTGGTGTCGGCCTACGAAAGGCCGGTCATCGCCGGTGAGGAAGGGATCGCCGAGGCCTCGGCCGTCCTGCTGGCCGCCGAGTACGAGCGCGCCGTGCGGCAGTGGGGGGATGCCCCCGTGCACGCCGCTGTCTGCCACACCTACGCACCCGGCAGCGACACCGCCGCCAAGCTTGGCTCGGCGTTCGGTGAGCAGCAGACCTTCCCCGAGCTGGCCGCCGGCCTGCGCGGCACGCTCGTTGACCTCCTCAAGCAGGCCGGATGAGCGCCACCGAACCCACCCTCACCGAGGTCGCGGAGGTCGCGGCTGGGGAGGCGACGTTGGTGCTGCGGCTGGGCGGCCCCTTGCAGTCGTGGGGGGATCGCAGTGTGTTCAACCGCCGCGACACCCGGCCTGAGCCGACCAAGTCCGGCGTGCTCGGCCTGCTGGCCGCCGCGGCCGGCCGCGACCGCGAAGAGCCGCCAGGTGAGCTGCTGGAGCTGCGGATGGGGGTGCGGGTCGATCAGCCCGGCACCTTGCTGCGCGACTACCACACCGTCAGCAACTACCGCGGACGGCCGCTCCCGCAGGCCGGGGTCTCGGCCAAGGGCGTGCAGAAAACCACCTCCCCGGCTAAGTACACCCACATCACCCAGCGCTTCTACCTGCAAGACGCGGTCTTCCTGGCCGCCCTCCAAGGACCTGCGGCATTCGTACGCGCCCTCGCTGATGCCCTCCGCCGCCCGGCCTTCCCGCTCGCTCTGGGCCGACGTTCTTGCCCTCCCACCCAGCCGCTCTTCCTGGCCGTACGCGAGGCACCGCTGGAGGAGGTGCTGCGTACCGAGCCCTGGCAGGCCAGCCAGACGGCCAAGCACCTGTATGCCCGCGGCCGGCGGGCCACCGTTGACCTGTCGGCGACCCTGGATGACCCCGACAGTGAGGACTCCCTCAACGACGTGCCGCAGTCGTTCGCGCCACGCGATCGGCGGTTCGTCAGCCGCCGCATCCGCCACACCTGGGTGAGCCTGCCGACCGGACTCTCCCACCCCGACCCCGACCCCGCCGCCGACGGCCACGACCCCTTCGCCCTGCTGGGCTGGTGACCTCCTATGACCTACCTGTCTCGAATCCGGATCAACCCGCTACGCGAAAAGAGCCGGCTACTGCTGGCCAGCCCGCACATGATGCACGGCGCCGTCATGCACGCCATCCCCGACAACCCCGCCGATGAGCGCATTCTGTGGCGGCTGGATGCCGACAACCCCCACCGGCCCTTCCTGTTCGCGCTCACCACGACCCGCCCCGACTGGTCCCACCTGATCGAACAGGCCGGCTGGCCCGGCGCTGATGGCGAGCACGCCGCGGTCCGCGACTACGCGCCACTGCTCGCCCAGATCGCCATCGGCCGCGAGTTCGCCTTCCGGCTCACCGCCAACCCCGTCCAAAACACCCGCAACCCGATCAAGCCCAGCATCGAGCAGGCCGAGCAGGCACCCGGTGAGCGGCAGCGCTCCCATCGCATCGGCCACCGCACCGCCGCCCACCAGCTCACCTGGTTCCTCACCCGCACCGAACGGTGGGGGTTCGCCCTCCCCGAGGCCCGCACCGACGCCCCGGCGCTCGGCTTGGAACCCCTGGACCCACAAGAGGACGCCGATGTTCTCCCGGCTCGCGAGGTGCGGATCACCGCCCGTGAGCGCCGCTCCTTCACCAAGAAACGCGGCGACAGGCCGGTCATCTTGACCACCGTGACCTTCGAAGGCCGGCTGCGCATCACCGAGGCGGCCGTGTTCACCGAGCGGCTGCTGGGCGGCATCGGCCCCGCCAAGTCCTATGGGTGCGGTCTGCTCACCCTCGCCCCGCTCCCCGCCCACCCCCTGCAGTCGGGCGGCCGCCGGTTCGTGGAGAGCAGGTAATGGCCGACATCTGGTGGAAGGCCCATCCGCACGACCTGCACCGCATCGCTGACCGCGTCTCCAGCGTCTACGTCGAACGCAGCCACATCGACCGCGACGAGAACGCCGTCGTGATCATCAACAAGCGCGACACCGTGCGGGTGCCGGCCGCGATGGTCGCCGTCATGCTCATCGGCCCCGGCACCCGCGTCACTCACGGCGCCATCCGCCTGCTCGGCGACTCCGGCACCGCGGTGTGCTGGGTCGGCGAACAAGGCGTGCGCATGTACGCCTGCGGCCTCGGCCCCAGCCGAGGCTCCGGTCTGCTGCACCGCCAGGCCTGGCTCGTCACCCGCCCCAAAGAACGCCTCGGCGTCGCCCGCGCCATGTACGGGATGCGTTTTCCCGGCGAGGATGTCTCGGCGATGACCATGCAGCAACTGCGCGGCCGCGAAGGCGCCCGTGTCCGCAAGCAGTACCAGCTGCACTCGCGCCGCACCGGCGTGGCATGGACCGGCCGCGACTACCGCCCCGGCGACGCCTTCGCCGCCGGCGACGACCTCAACCGGCTGCTATCGGCCGCCAACGCCGCCTTGTACGGCATCTGCCACGCCGTCATTGTCGGACTGGGTGCCAGCCCCGGACTCGGCTTCGTCCACACCGGAGCGGCGACCTCTTTCGTCATGGACATCGCCGACCTCTACAAGGCCGAATACACCATCCCGCTCGCCTTCGACCTGGCGGCCAAAAGCCTGACCGAGGAACGCGATGCACGCCTGGGCCTGCGTGACCGAATCGCCGAGGACAAGCTCCTGGGCCGCATCGTCGGCGACATCAAGACCCTGCTGAGCCCCGACGGCGTGGAGATCCCCGACATCGAGGTCAACGAGTTATGGGATGAAAAGCTCGGCAGCGTCGCTGGAGGGGTCAACTGGGCCGGCACGCACACACCCGCACTCAACCCCACGATCGAGGAGATCATCCCGGCCGTCATGGGCGAGGAACACATCGCGATCATCGGCCCAGACCTCGAAGAACCCGCACCCGACCAGCCCGCGAACGGCCGCCCAACGAGCGGCCCATGACTGTCATCGTTCTCATCGCTGCCCCCGAAGGGCTCCGCGGCCACCTCACCCGCTGGATGGTCGAAGTCAACGCCGGAGTCTTCGTCGGCAACCCCAGCAAACGCATCCGAGATCGCATCTGGGAACTACTCGCCTCCCGCATCGGCGACGGCCAAGCCGTCCTTGTCGAACCCGCCGCCAACGAACAGGGCTGGGCCATCCGCACAGCGGGCAAAGATCGCTGGTATCCGGTCGACTTCGACGGACTGATTCTTTCTGCCCGCCTACGCCGATAAAGCACCTGGTCGCAAGGGGTACCCCGCGCCCGCAGGGAGGCTCCCACCGATTACGTGCTGCCGGCCGAGTTGACCGGGTCGGCCCCGCGCTCGCGGGGATGGTCCGCGTGAGGCCGAGCTGAAGCGCGAGCAAAGCCACGCATACGGCATTAGCATCTAGATCATCCCGAAGGGCAATCACCACGATGAGGAAACATCGTCCTGCTGAGCAACTAAAGAATTTCGGCGTCTGCCGCTGCTAAAGCCGCAGGTCATCAAGTGTCGGCCCCGCGCCTGCGGGGATGGTCCGAGGAACCGCCGCATCCGTGCGGCTACCCCTGGGTCGGCCCCGCGCCTGCGGGGATGGTCCTGGCTCGCGTCCTGGCAATGGTCGGCCGACGGCCGTCGGCCCCGCGCCTGCGGGGATGGTCCCTTCTCCGCCAGGCGGTGAGTGACTGTCCGCCGGTCGGCCCCGCGCCTGCGGGGATGGTCCACCGGAGTCGGACGGCAGCCAACCGGCGCCGCGGTCGGCCCCGCGCCTGCGGGGATGGTCCACCCTGAGCCGGGAAGAGTTCGACGCGTCCGCAGTCGGCCCCGCGCCTGCGGGGATGGTCCCAGTGTGTCGGCACGGTCTTGCGCCTCTCGTTCGTCGGCCTCGCGCCTGCGGGGATGGTCCTGAGCATCATTTCAATTATCACCCCATGCTATAGTCGGCCCCGCGCCTGCGGGGATGGTCCCCGGTCGAGCACTGCCCATGTCGAGACGCGCGAGTCGGCCCCGCGCCTGCGGGGATGGTCCCCGGCGTCACGCCGACACGCCGAGATCGTCGGCGTCGGCCCCGCGCCTGCGGGGATGGTCCCGGAGCGGCGGAGATGAGGACGGAGTTCTTCCGGTCGGCCCCGCGCCTGCGGGGATGGTCCGCCCTGGCCCGGCGGGACCACCGGCGACCTACTGTCGGCCCCGCGCCTGCGGGGATGGTCCTCGGAGCCTCACCATGCCGCCTTCCACGTGGTGGTCGGCCCCGCGCCTGCGGGGATGGTCCCTGGGTGATGACGCCGAGGCTGAGTGCGCGCGTGTCGGCCCCGCGCCTGCGGGGATGGTCCTCAGCGCCTCATGATCGGCGACGGTCGCCGTCTGTCGGCCCCGCGCCTGCGGGGATGGTCCTCAGCGCCTCATGATCGGCGACGGTCGCCGTCTGTCGGCCCCGCGCCTGCGGGGATGGTCCTCAGCGCCTCATGATCGGCGACGGTCGCCGTCTGTCGGCCCCGCGCCTGCGGGGATGGTCCGACGCCCCGCAGGGGCCGCGTAGCGGTTGGGCCGTCGGCCCCGCGCCTGCGGGGATGGTCCCTACTAGACGCTAACCAACGGGTCGTAGCCTTTGTCGGCCCCGCGCCTGCGGGGATGGTCCGATGCTGGCGGCGTCCAGGACGGCGGCGCGCAGGTCGGCCCCGCGCCTGCGGGGATGGTCCGCTGCGCGAACCCGACCAGGTCGCGCAGCTGATGTCGGCCCCGCGCCTGCGGGGATGGTCCGGACTGCCGCACCATGGTCACCGACACCGACCAGTCGGCCCCGCGCCTGCGGGGATGGTCCCGTCTCCCACAGCGCCGCGTATCTAGCGTCAGAGTCGGCCCCGCGCCTGCGGGGATGGTCCCCCGCCGAACGGATGGGGCGACTACGAGGGCGCGTCGGCCCCGCGCCTGCGGGGATGGTCCGCCCAGGCCACCCATCCGGGGGACGATCGTGTCGTCGGCCCCGCGCCTGCGGGGATGGTCCGAGGTCCTCACAGCAGTCGTGGACTGGGCCTTAGTCGGCCCCGCGCCTGCGGGGATGGTCCTGCCCCGATCGTGCTGTCACCCTCACCGACGGCGTCGGCCCCGCGCCTGCGGGGATGGTCCCCCCTGCCTCTTGTTTTACGTCGGCCCGTGCCCGTCGGCCCCGCGCCTGCGGGGATGGTCCTTCGGCGGTCGGTGTGGTTACCCACATCGGTCCGTCGGCCCCGCGCCTGCGGGGATGGTCCGGGGCCGTCACAGCGACGACGGTCGTCTTCATGGTCGGCCCCGCGCCTGCGGGGATGGTCCGACATGAGGTGGCCTTGGCAGAAAGAGGAGGACGTCGGCCCCGCGCCTGCGGGGATGGTCCGTTCCTCACCGAGGACGAGGCGTATCAGTACGGGTCGGCCCCACGCCTGCGGGGATGGTCCCGACGTCCAGGAGTACCGGGGGCCGGGGCTGCCGTCGGCCCCGCGCCTGCGGGGATGGTCCCACGACCCGATCGTGGCCGGGCTTTTCCAGGTGGTCGGCCCCGCGCCTGCGGGGATGGTCCTCTGTACCGGAGATACTTCGACCTGGTCGCTTCGTCGGCCCCGCGCCTGCGGGGATGGTCCCGCAAAGCCCTCGGACGAGCCCACGAGGTGGTCGTCGGCCCCGCGCCTGCGGGGATGGTCCAAGAAGCCGTTCACGGCGGCCGATCGGGCTGCGGTCGGCCCCGCGCCTGCGGGGATGGTCCTCTGAGCCTCCAGGACGGTCACGCCGTCGCCGAGTCGGCCCGGCGCCTGCGGGGATGGTCCGTTGCCGACTCCGCTGGACGACCCCTCGGACTGGTCGGCCCCGCGCCTGCGGGGATGGTCCTCCGAGACAAGATCGACGAGAAACTCGGGCTGCGTCGGCCCCGCGCCTGCGGGGATGGTCCCCCCGGCTGGCAGCCCCTCACCCACGACGATCGGTCGGCCCCGCGCCTGCGGGGATGGTCCTGGAAAGAGCGGCCCTCGGCTTACCGGCCCTCGGTCGGCCCCGCGCCTGCGGGGATGGTCCGGGGAAGAAACCCCAGGTGGTTGAGGTCGGCAGGTCGGCCCCGCGCCTGCGGGGATGGTCCCGCCCTACCGACCATCACCCTCGGCTCACTCACGTCGGCCCCGCGCCTGCGGGGATGGTCCCTTCGTCCAACCGTTCGGCCGCTCGCGGTAGCCGTCGGCCCCGCGCCTGCGGGGATGGTCCTGGAAAGAGCGGCCCTCGGCTTACCGGCCCTCGGTCGGCCCCGCGCCTGCGGGGATGGTCCGGGGAAGAAACCCCAGGTGGTTGAGGTCGGCAGGTCGGCCCCGCGCCTGCGGGGATGGTCCCGCCCTACCGACCATCACCCTCGGCTCACTCACGTCGGCCCCGCGCCTGCGGGGATGGTCCCCAGTCACCCGCCGGGAACAGGATCCGCACCGCGTCGGCCCCGCGCCTGCGGGGATGGTCCGGAGGCCATGAAGGAGCTCTCGCCGAATGCCCAGTCGGCCCCGCCCCTGCGGGGATGGTCCGGTGAGCGCACGCGCGAGCTGTACCGCGAAGAGGTCGGCCCCGCGCCTGCGGGGATGGTCCGCCATGTGGGAGGAGTTTTTCGCCCCTCCTGCCGTCGGCCCCGCGCCTGCGGGGATAATCCAGCTGCTTGGCCCAGTACCCCCGCCCTGCCCCGGTCGGCCCCGCGCCTGCGGGGATGGTCCCTACATGGAGCCGGGGAAAGAGTCGGGGTGGCCGTCGGCCCCGCGCCTGCGGGGATGGCCCGGGCGGCGACGAGCACTGGGTGCCGATCGGCGCGTCGGCCCCGCGCTTGCGGGGATGGTCCGAGCACGCCGGGCATGCTCTCGCTGATGCGGTGGTCGGCCCCGCGCCTGCGGGGATGGTCCGAGCACGCCGGGCATGCTCTCGCTGATGCGGTGGTCGGCCCCGCGCCTGCGGGGATGGTCCGCTGAAGGAGAACATCCGCCCCATCGATTTTGAGTCGGCCCCGCGCCTGCGGGGATGGTCCCTGCTCCAGCATGTGGTTCGGCACCACGATGGTGTCGGCCCTGCGCCTGCGGGGGTGGGTTGTTAGTAGTCGAGGGCGCGGTCGACCAGTTCGGCGACTTCGATGGCTGAGGCGCGGAAGTAGCGGGCGGTGGTTTCGATGGAGGTGTGGCCGAGGAGGGCTTGGATCTGGGCGTGGTCGGCGCCGCCTTCGCGCAGCCGGGTGGCGTAGGTATGCCGCAATCGGTGCGGACGCAGACCGGGAAGGCCGGCGTCCTTGCCGGTGGCGCGGACGACGTCGGTGACGCCGTCGACCGATAGCCGTCCGCGTTGGCCGGCCCACAGTCCTTCGCCGACCGCCTCTGCCAGGGCGGGCCGGGCGGACAGTAGCTCGGCGCGCACCTGCAGCCAGGCGGTGAGGCGTTCGCGGGCCGGGACCGGCAGCGGGACGGTGCGGACCTCGTCTCCCTTGCCGTGCAGGCGGGCGGTGCCGCTGCGTGCGGTGATGGGGATGTCGCCGACATGAAGGCGCTGGCATTCCTCGGCGCGGGCTCCGGCGCCGAGGAGCAGGGCGATGAGGGCGGCGTCGCGGGGGCCGCGGCGGTCGGCGGCGCGGCGCACCGCGTTCTCCTGCGCCCGCGACAACGCCTCCGGGGCTCCAGGCTTGGGGACCCGGGCGCGCTTGACGGCCAGGCGTAGGGCGGGGCCGTGTTCATACAGCAGCGTCACCGCGGCCAGCGTCTGATTCACCGTCGCCGGCGACGCCCCCGCGCCGAGCAGGTGGCGGCGCCAGGCAGTAACCGCGGCCTCAGCGCCGACCAGGTCGACGAACGCGTCCGCGTGCTCGGCCGCCCGCGCGAGCAACCACTCCCGGTAAGCCAGCGCTTGGCGCCGATAGGCGGTCACCGTGTTCGCCGCGAGCGCGCATCGATCGAGATGCGTGCCGAACGCGGCGAGTGCCATCTCCGCGGCGGCCGCCACCGACCCCGCCTCGACGCCAGGCCGGAGCGCCACCACGTTGCCCGCTCCGGACCCACCTTGATCGGCAACGCGGTTGTCGACTCGGCTGCCGTCTCGCTCGCCATCGTGATCGTCAACCGGGTTGCCGGTCTCGCCGCCACCACCATTATTGATCTTGCTGTCGGCGCTCACGGTCACTCGCCGGACCCCTCTCCTTATTATCCGGGGAGTTTTTCCGGCGTTAGCCGCACCCTCGCCCGGTGGTTATCCGGGGAGATCCTACCGAGACTCCCCGGATAACCTGACTTATCCAGGGAGTCGCGGCTGGCGGAGCTTCTTGCCCGCGTCCACATCCGGACATGTCGCGATCCGCGCAAAAGGGGCACCGTCGGGTGCGGCTTGGAAGCAGGCCCACCCGGACGGGCTGGAGACCTCACTGTTTGAGCGGAACGTCACCGCACACTGCCTCTGCGGCGCATTGAGGTGTTCCGGCTTGGTTACCCAAAGAGGTCGACCGTGTACGCACGCAGGATGCTTTCATCTCAAACGTGGCTTTATAGCCTTTATTTCCTCCTTATGGGGATCTTGCGCGTTTAAGTGATCTATGGGTAATTTCTGATCGTTTGCTTGTTGCACGCTCCGAACCGTCGACCCCGGCCCCGCTGTGGGCCTGGTGGCGGGCTGGGGTAACGCGGGAGCGGTTGGCTCTCGCGCTGACTTGTTCGGAGGGTGACGGCGTATGCGCCGTAGTCTGTCGCGACCGCGTCCGATCGGCCGCAAGGCCTGGCAGGTGGTGGCGGTTATCGCCGCGGCGATGCCGGGTCTGCTGCTGTTTCAAGCAGTTCCGGCTTCAGCTGCGGCCGCGGTGCGGCCAGTCGTGCTCGTTGACGGCCAACCGGTCACCCCTGAGCAGTTGACGGGTTCCGCGGCAGGTTTTCCGTCGCTGGTCGATTCGGCGGCCACGGCGACGACGGCGAAAGTAGCCGAGGGCGGCGTGCCTGATGGCACCGCCAAGAACGGGAAAAGGCCTGCGGGGGCGTTGTCGGTCGACGCCAAGGAGGTTGTGCCTGATAAGAAGTTCACCCGCTCCTCGCCGGGCAAGCCCGGCTCGGGGGTGTTGTCGCCGCAGGCGCGTGACAGCGCGTCGTTGATGGGCATGACGATCGCGAGCTACTACCCCGATGATCGATCCCTGGTGGACACCCTCACTCCGGAGTTGCGTGCTGATGGCTACAACGGCGGCCTGGGAGGGCCGTATTACGAGTACCGGTACAAGGTCTGCCTGCTGGAGAACGGCAACGCCACCACCTGCACGCTGTCGGAGTGGCGGTATTGGACCGAAGCTGGGTGGAAGGTGCCGGCGGGTGCGCTGAAGTGGGGCAAGACGTACGTGTGGGAGGTGACGATCCGTGACACCACCACCCAGGAGACCGGCACCCTGTCGAATCTGAGCTTCCTGACCTCGGTGCGCCAGCCCGTGGTGAGCTCCCAGCTCGCCACTCGCGGCGCCAACGGCCAGGAGTTCCACCAGCTCGCGGGCAACTACACCACCACCTTCACCGACGCCTCCATTCCCACCGCGGGCCCGCCGTTGTCGGTGGTGCGCTCCTACAACAGCCTTGATGCGCGCACCGACGGGATGTTCGGGGCCGGCTGGTCGACCCGGTTCGACATGAAGATCCAGCCCGAGGCCGGCACCCCGCAGTCGCTGCTGGTGACCTACCCTGATGGCCGCAGGCTGCGCTTCGCGCACAAACGCACCGTCGGGGGGATCACCTCCTTTCAGTCTCCGCCGGGCGTCAACGCCACGCTGGCCACCGTCTCCGGTGGTGGCTGGCGGCTGAAGGATTCCGCGTCGACTTCCTACCTCTTCGACGCCCAGGGGCGTTTGAGCACGCTGACCGACAGCCGGGGCCGGGCACAAAGCCTGCTTTACGACGCGGGTGGCAAGCTGGCCACGGTCACCGCGACCGGCGGCCGCTCCTTGGCCTTCACCTGGACCGGTGAGCACGTCACGGCCGTGTCCACCGCCCCGGTCGACGGCCAGCCGCTGCAGTGGACCTACATCTACGACGCCCAGCGTCTGAGCCAGGTCTGTGCCCCGGTGGCGGCGCCCAACTGCACCACCTACGGCTACACCACCGGATCGCGCTATCGGGGCGTCGTGCTCGATGACCGCCCACTGGGGTATTGGCGGATGGGCGAGGTCCGCACCGTCAACGATCCTTTTGCCGGCACCTATACCTGTTTTCCCGATGAGAGCGGCCAAAACGGCTGCACCCGCGTCCCCGCCGGGGTGCAGACCGGCCAGCCCGGCGCGCTGACCGGGACCACAAACGCCTCCGCCAACTTCCAAGGCAGCGGCACCTCCTCAGGGATCGAGGAGTGGGGGCTGTTTCCCAAGCTAGGCAAGAGCATGTCGGTGGAGTCGTGGTTCAAGACCACCAACTCGGGCTTCATCTTCTGGGCCGGGGGCGGCAGCTGGAATCCTGCCTCGCCCGGTTACGGGGTTCCCGGCCTTTACGTGGGCACCGACGGCAAACTGCGCGGGCAGCTGGCGTCGATGATGGATGGCCCATCCACCCCCGTCACCTCACCGCAGGCGGTCAACGACGGCCAGTGGCACCACGCGGTGATCACCGCCGGTGCCGGGGTGACGAAGCTGTATGTCGACGGTGCCGCCGCCGGCTCGGCCAACCTGGGCGTGGAGGCGATGAGCTGGCTGGGCAGCACCGTCATCGGCAGCGGCGGCACTGACTCATCGCTGCCCGGCTCCCCGGCGGGCCGCCCCACTTCCGCTGAGTTCGGCTTCAAAGGAATCATCGACGAGGTCGCCGTCTACGACCAGGCCCTCACCCCCACTCAGGTCAGCGCCCACTACGCCGCCCGAGCCGAAGCGCCGTTCAAGCTGAATGCGATCACGCTGCCCTCGGGGCGCCAATGGATGTCCACCACCTACAACCCGGCCAACGACCGGGTCCTCACCCACGTCGACCAGCACGGCGGCACCTGGAAACTCGGCGAACCTGCCTACTCCTACGACCTCGTCGACATCACTGAGCTGATGACCGTCTCGGTGACCGACCCCAACAACAACACCCTCAAATACGTCCACGACGCCTGGCGCGACCACCGCCCAGTCAGCCAAACCGACCAACTGCTCAAAGTCACCAAGTACGAATACGACACCGGCGGCTTCACCACAAAGATCACCGACCCCAACGGCGTCGTCACCGAGCAACTCAACGACGAGCAGGGCAACCCCATCCAGGTTAAGACCTGCCGGGTAACAGGAAACTGTCAGAGCATCTACCGGGAGTTCTACCGCAACAGCACCGATGAGTTCGACCCGCGCAACGACCAGGTAACCGTCAGCCGCGACGCCCGCTCCTCCCACTCCTTCGACGCCACCTACGCCACGAAGTGGGAATACACCACCCACGGGGAGGTGGCCAAGCAGACCACCCCAGCCACTGCGGACTTCCCCGCCGGCCGCTCGACCAGTGCCACCTACACCGACGGCACCGAACCCGCCATCGGCGGTGGCACCACCCCCGCGGGCCTGC
>NZ_JBPJUQ010000096.1:0-24008 GCF_051192615.1 Streptosporangium sp. G11 | reverse complement strand
GACCGGGTCACGTTGCTGACGGCCGGGGGCGGCGGGCACGGCGATCCGCGCGAGCGCGATCCGGAACTGGTCCGCCGCGACGTCGCCGAGGGCTACGTCTCCCCCGACGCCGCACGCCGGATCTACGGGACCGGGGCCGTCCGATGAACGACATGGTCAACGACGTGGTCCTCGTCAACTGCACCGTCACCGACGCCCGCGCCACCGGTGTTCCCGGCGCGGCCTCGGGGAGCCGTACGGCGGAGGTCCGGCGGGACGCGGCCGTCGGCGGCGGCGCGGCCGTGCGGACGGAGGCCGGGGCGGCGGGCGGCCAGGGGCGGATCGCCGACGCGGCGGTGTGGATCCGGGACGACCGGATCGCGGCCGTGGGCCCTCGCGAGCGGATCCTGGAGCGGACGGGCGACGCCCACCTGATCGACCTCGACGGCGCGTACGTCACCCCCGGCCTGGTCAACATGCACACCCACCTGTCCCTGTCGCTGCCGGGCGAGGGAGGCGACAGCGTCAAGAACATGACGGCGCACGAGCTCGCCCTCTACATGGCCGACGGCGCACGGCGCACCCTGCACTGCGGGGTCACCACGGTGAGGTGCGTGGCCGAGAAGGACCACGCCGACTTCGCGCTGCGCCGGGCGATCGAGTCTGGCCGGGCGATCGGCCCCCGCATCTTCACGGCCGGGCGCGCCCTGGTCTGCACCGGCGGCCACGGGCACGAGGGAAGCGACACCCTGGAGTGCGACGGCGCCGACGGTTTCCGGCGCGGGGTGCGCAGCCAGGTCAAGGCGGGCGCGGACCTCATCAAGATCATGATCTCGGGCGGGATCGCCGGGGAACACGAGAAGATCGACACTCCGCAGCTGTTCTCCGACGAGATGGCGGCGGCGCTGCAGACCGCGCACGCCTGGGGCCGCAAGGTCACCGCGCACGCGGGCCCGGCGGCGGTGATCGCGGAGGCCGTCGAGCTGGGCCTCGACTGCGTGGAGCACGGCTACCAGCTCACCCCCGAGGTCGCGAAGAGGATGGCCGAACGCGGCACCTCCCTGGTGCCCACGCTGCTCGTCACCCGCTGCAAGGAGTTCTTCGACGAGCTCGGGGTGCCGGAGTGGATGCAGTGCCGCTCGCTCGGCGCCGGGCCCCGGCACCTGGAGAGCTACGCCATGGCCCTCGACGCGGGGGTGGACGTCCTGCTGGGCAGCGACATGCCGCCGTTCTGGGACTTCGAGGGGACCAACGCCTCCGTACGCGAGCTGGAGTGCATGTCCGAGGGTGGCCTCGGCCCGGCGGGAGCGCTGTACGCGGGCACGCTCGGCCCGGTGCGCTGGCTCGGCGCCGACGCGGACCTCGGCACCGTCGAGGTCGGCAAGTACGCGGACCTCATCGCCATGGACGCGGACCCGCTCGCGGGCACCTCGGCCTTCCGGGGGGTCCGCTGGGTGATGAAGGGCGGCCGGGTCGTCCGCGACGACCGGTCGGGATGGGAGAAGTCTTGAACACCGTTTCCTGCGCGGACGCCGACCTGATCGCCGCGGGTATCGACGACATGTACGACGCGTTCCTCGCGGCGGACCGCCGCCGCTTCGACGGGCACCTGCACGACGAGGTGACCACCTGGGAGACGCACCTGCCGGGATCGCTGCGGACCCGCTCGGAGCTCGACGCCTACCGCGACGCCAGGGACGGCTCGGGAGCCCGTCCCCGCCTCGACCGCCTGGCGGCCGAGGACAAGCGGATCGACGTGTGGGAGGACACCGGGGTGGCCCGCTACGTGCTCGTCGCCGAGCCGCCCGGCGGGCCCGCGCAGCGCAGCCGGGTGACCGACGTGCTGCGCCGCGTCGGCGGCGAGTGGCTCATCGTGCACCACCACTCCGAACTGCTCGCCCCGTGAACCGGCGGCTGGTCGCCTACGCGCACGGTGAGCCGGAGGAGGTCCTCTCCCTGGCGGAGGTGCCCGAGGACCGCGCCCCCGGCGACGGGGAGGTCAGGATCGCGGTGCGGGCCGTGGGGCTGAACTATCTCGACGTCATGCTGTGCAGGGGCACCTACCCCGTACGCCCCGACCCGCCGATGACGCCGGGCGTCGAGGCCGCGGGGACGGTGGTCGCCGCCGGAGCGGGTGCCGGGCACCTGGAGGGCAGGGCCGTCCTGGCCTGCCCCACCCTGCCGCACGGCGCCCTCGGCGACGTCGTCACCGTCGACGCCGCCCTCGTCGTGCCGTACCCGGCCGGGCTCGATCCCGTCACGGTCGCGGCCCTGCCCGTCACGTACCAGACCGCGTGGTTCGCGCTGCGCCGGGCCGGGCTGGCGGCGGGGGAGACCGTGCTCGTGCACGCGGGCGCGGGAGGCGTCGGCATCGCCGCCACCCAGCTCGCGCTGGCCTTCGGGGCGCGGGTGATCTGCACGGCGGGCGGGCCGGCCAAGACCGCGCTGTGCCGGGAGAACGGGGCGGGCGAGGCGATCGACTACCTGGACGCCGACTTCGCCGCCTCGGTCATGGACCTGACGGACGGCCGGGGCGCCGACGTCGTCGTGGATCCCGTCGGCGGCGACGTCCTCGCGCGCTCGCTGAACTGCCTGGCCTTCGAGGGGCGCCTGGTGGCCGTCGGCGCGGCCGGAGGTCCCCCGCCGCCGGTCGACCCGATGGCGCTCGTCGCCGCCAACGCCTCCCTGGTCGGGGTGTCGTGGGGGTCGGCGTACCCGTGGCGGAGACCGGACGCGGTGCGGGACGCCTACGAGGAGCTGTTCGCCCTGCTCGCCTCGGGCGCGGTCCGGCCTCTCGTGTCGCGCGTGGTGGACCTGGCGGGAACCCCCGCGGCCCTCGCCGACCTGGCCGCCCGCCGTACGACGGGAAAAATCATGGTCCGGACGGGCTGAGGGAGGAATCGGCATGGACGACATCGCCGGGAACGACGGCGCCACCGACGCCGGCGCCGGGAACGACGGCGGCGACATGGAGCTGTACGACCTGCGGGTGGTGGTCGACCGCATCGAGGGCAGATCCGTCTGCGGGATGCGGGTGGGCGACCGCTTCACGCTGGAGAACAGCGCCCACCTGCGGCTCCCCGACGGCGAGCACTTCTGCGTCTACGCGCTCGCCTCGGTGCTGCCGTTCCTCGCCGCCAAGCAGCGCGACCTCGCCGAGGGCGACTGGCTGGCCCAGGACTCCCTGTTCTCCTGCCCCGACCCGGAGGAGCGGCTGGTGATGCGGGTCGAGCGGACCGGCCGCCGCCGGATGAACTCCGCCGACCTGACCTGAGGTGGTCCACGATGACCGCCGGCCTGAGGGGCCCACGATGACCGCCGACCCGACCTGAGGAGACCGCGATGACCGCCGATCCGGGGAATCCACGATGACCGCCGCCGAGATCGGTCTCGGCCTGCAGAGCGACAAGCGGGCCGGTGACTACGCACGGCTTGCGCGCCGCGCCGAGGAGCACGGCTTCGACGTGCTGAGCGTGTTCGGCGACCTGATGTACCAGCCGCCGATCTTCCCCCTGCTGGAGATGGCCGCCGCCACCGAGAGGGTGCGGCTCGGCGCGGCCTGCCTCAACCCGTACTCGACGGCACCGTACGAGATCGCCGGGCAGCTCGCCGCGCTCGACCTGGCCTCGCACGGCCGCGCCTACCTGGGCCTGGCGCGCGGCACCTGGCTCGGCGCGGTGGGCATCGCCCAGCCCAGGCCGCTGACCGCGCTGGCGGAGGCCGCCGAGGTGGTCTACCGGCTGCTGGCCGGTGACGCCGAGGGGTACGAGGGGGAGATGTTCCGTCTCGCGCCCGGAACCCGGCTGCGCTACCCCGTGCACCGGGCCCGGCCGCCGTTGCTGCTCGGCGCGTGGGGTCCGAGAGGGGCGGCGCTGGCCGGGCGGGTCGCCGACGAGATCAAGGTGGGCGGCAGCGCGAACCCGGCGATGGTCGGGGTGATCCGCGAGCGGGTCGCGGCCGGGGCGGTGGCGGCCGGGCGCGACCCGCGCGAGATCGGCGTCGTCCTGGGCGCGGTGACCGTCGTGGACACCGACGGCGCCGCGGCCCGCGCCAGGGCGCGTGGCGAGGTGGCCATGTACCTCGCGGTGGTCGCCGACCTCGATCCGACCGCGGAGGTCCCCGCCGGCCTGCTCGGCCGGGTCAAGGAACTGGTCGGCGAGGGGAGGGACGAGGAGGCCGGGAGGCTGATCCCCGACGACCTGCTCGACCTGTTCGCCTTCTCCGGCACCCCCGAGCAGGTCGCCGCGCAGGCCCAGGCGGTCATCGACGCGGGCGCCCACCGGGTGGAGTTCGGTACGCCGCACGGTCTCACCGACGACGGCGGCGTGGAGCTGCTGGGCACCCGGGTGCTGCCGCTGCTGGACCGCGCGCCGGGAAGGGTGGTGACGGTGCGGTAACCGGGTGTGAAACGCGACACTCCCGGGTGACGCTGCGTCATCTCGAAACCGGATGCCCGGAGAACCTTCCGTCCGGAAAGCGTGCGGCCCGAATCGTCTCGCGCTCCTAATTTCACCTGAGTTCAGTATGGGTGAACATGAGGGGGGAGAGGGAGATGACGTGACGAGTGAGCGCGCCGGGGGCCCGGCAACGAACGAGCGGGAGGCACTGGCCGCCGACGCCGAGTGCGCCGAGCAGGCCAGGAAGACGGGGAAGCCGGTGTGCCGCCGCGCGGAGTTCCTCGTCCCGCCCGCCCCCGCCACCTCCCGCCACCCCGAGGTCGCCTACTTCGCCGGGAACTCGCTGGGCCTCCAGCCCCGCGCGGCCCGCGCCGCGATCTCCGCCGAGCTGGACGACTGGGCCCTGCACGCGGTCGAGGGGCACCACCGGGCGGCACATCCCTGGCTGCCCTACCACGCGGAGCTGCGCGAGGACGCCGCCGCCCTCGTGGGCGCGTTCCCCGACGAGACCGTGGTGATGAACTCCCTCACGGTCAACCTGCACCTGATGATGGCGACCTTCTACCGTCCGGCGGGCGAGCGCACCCGCGTCGTCATCGAGGACCACGCCTTCTCCTCCGACAGCTACGCGGTGCGCAGCCAGGCCGTGCACCACGGCCTCGACCCCGACGAGACGGTGGTCCGCCTGCGTCCCCGCGAGGGCGAGGACTGCCTGCGCACCGAGGACATCGTGGACTACCTGGCCCGCGAGGGGCACCGGGTGGCGCTCGTGCTCCTCGGCGGGGTCAACTACCTGACCGGCGAGTTCCTCGACATCCCCGCCGTCACCGCCGCGGGGCACGCGGCCGGGTGCCTCGTCGGCTGGGACCTCGCGCACGCCGCGGGGAACGTGCCGCTCGCGCTGCACGACTGGGACGTGGACTTCGCGGCCTGGTGCTCGTACAAGTACCTCAACGCCGGTCCCGGCGCCGTCGCGGGCTGCTTCGTGCACCGGCGCCACGTGACCGACCCGGAACTGCCTCGGCTGGCCGGGTGGTGGAGCACCGAGCAGGCGACCCGCTTCGAGATGCGGCCCGAGCTCGTCCCCGTCCCCACCGCCGACGCCTGGCAGATCTCCAACCCGCCGATCCTCGCCATGGCCCCGGTCCGGGTCTCGCTGCGGATGTTCGCCGAGACCGGGATGGCGGCGCTGAGGGAGCGGAGCCTGGCGCTCACCGGCTATCTGGAACGGTTGCTCGCCGAGGTGGCCCGCGACCGCCCGCTGGAGATCGTCACGCCCGCCGACCCGGCCAGGCGGGGAGCCCAGCTCTCCCTCCGGGTGACCGGGGGCGGCGCCGAGGACGTCGCCGGCCTGGCCGCCCGGCTGCACGAGGTCCACGGCGTCCTCGCCGACGTGCGGCGCCCGGATGTCATCCGGCTGGCCCCCGTGCCCATGTACTCCACGTTCCACGACTGCTGGCGGGCGGCGGACGCGCTCGCCAGGGAGGTGAGCCCGGTATGAGGTCCCCCCGCGAGGTCGCCGTGGTCGGCGCCGGGCTGGTCGGCTGCCTGACGGCCTGCTACCTGGCCCGCCGCGGCTACGAGGTCAC
The DNA here is from genome assembly GCF_051192615.1 of Streptosporangium sp. G11. Taxonomy (NCBI): domain Bacteria; kingdom Bacillati; phylum Actinomycetota; class Actinomycetes; order Streptosporangiales; family Streptosporangiaceae; genus Streptosporangium; species Streptosporangium sp. G11. Next base: position 18,043 of record NZ_JBPJUQ010000096.1, on the reverse strand, counting down.
CCTGTACGAGCGCAGGCCCGACCCGCGCGAGGCCGCCCCCGAGCGCGGGCGCTCGATCAACCTGGCGATCTCCGAGCGGGGGATCGACGCGCTGCGCCGGATCGGTCTCGACGGGACCGTGCTGAAGGCCGCGCTGCCGATGCCCGGCCGGATGATGCACGCCCCCGACGGCACGCTCGGCTTCCAGCCGTACAGCGCGGGAGGGCAGCGGGCGATCAACTCCATCAGCCGCTCCGAGCTCAACCGCACCCTGCTGGACGCGGCCCTCGGCATGCCCGGGGTCCGCGCCCTCTTCGAGCACCGGCTGACCGGGCTCGACGTCGGCTCGGGCCGGATGGACTTCGACACGCCCGGCGGCCCCGTCACCCACGTCGCCCCGGTCGTGCTCGCCGCCGACGGCGCCTACAGCGCGGTACGGGGACGGCTGCAGCTCCTTCCCGGCTTCGACTTCAGTCAGGAGTATCTCGACTACGGCTACAAGGAGCTGACGATCCCGGCGCGCGACGGCGGGTTCGCCCTCGACCCGGGCGCGCTGCACATCTGGCCGCGCGGCAAGGCCATGATGATCGCCCTGCCCAACCCGGACAGGTCCTTCACCTGCACGCTGTTCTGGCCCAAGTCGGGGCCGGGCAGCTTCGAGGAGCTGGACACCGTGGAGCGGTTCGAGGAGTTCTTCGCCGCCAACTACGCCGACGCCCGCGCCCTCATGCCCGACCTCGCCGGAGACTACGCCCACAACCCGATCGGGCACCTGGTCACCGTGCGGGCCCACCCCTGGCACGTGCGCGGCGCCGGAACGGTGGTCGGCCTGCTCGGTGACGCGGCCCACGCCATCGTCCCCTTCTACGGCCAGGGCGCCAACTGCGGCTTCGAGGACTGCGTGGAGCTCGACCGCTGCCTGGAGGAGACCGGCGACGACTTCCCCCGGGCCCTCGCCCTGTACGGCGCCCGCCGCAAGAGGCACGCCGACACCATCGCCGAACTCGCGCTGGAGAACTTCGTCGAGATGCGCGACAAGGTCGCCTCCCGGTCGTTCCTGCTGCGCAAGCGCGTCGAGCACGGCCTGGAACGGCTGCTGCCCGGCCGCTACGCCTCCCGCTACGAGCTCGTGTCCTTCAGCACGGTGCCGTACGCCGAGATCCAGCGGCGCATCTCCCGCCAGCACCGGGCGGTCGCCGCCGGGGCGCTCGGCGCGCTGGCCGGGGTCGCGCTGGCCGTCCGCGCGCTGCGCCGCCACTGACCGCCCTCGCCGCGCCGGGGCGAGCCCGGACGGGAAGGGGTCAGAACAGCCGGGGGGTCACCACCGACACGACCGTGGTGACCCGGTCGGTGTCGTTGAACATGCTGTGCGGGACGGTCGACCTCAGGTGGACGCTGTCGCCCGGGTGCAACCGGTGCTCGACGCCGTCGACCTCGTACAGGAGCTCGCCCTCCAGCACGAAGGCGAACTCCTCCCCGGCGTGCCCGTAGGAGTTCTCGCGCTTGCCGCCGGGCGCGATGTGCACCAGCAGCGGTTCGAGCACCAGGTTCGGGCCCCTGGCAGAGAGCATGCGGTACGTCTGCTGGCCCGAGATGTACTCGGTGGCGGCCGTCGCCGAGCGGGTGAGCGTGAAGTGGCTCGGCAGGTGGGAGACCGGAGCGTGCTCCTCCTCCGTCTCCTCCTCGGGCGGCACGTCGTTGAAGAACTCCGCCACGCTGCGGTCGAGCGCGGTGGCCACGCTGTTGAGCGCGGTCAGGCCGATGGAGGAGATGCCCCTCTCCACCTGCGAGAGAAACCCGATCGAGAGCCCGGAGTGAGTGGCGAGACCGCGTAGTGTCAGACCGCGCTCCTTGCGGAACTGCCGCATCCGGGCTCCGACGGCGTCGTGGCGGTCCAGCTCCTCACCGCTGCGACGCTCCGATATGCCCACCTACGGCTCCCTCCGTCAAGCGGCGTGACCGCCTGTTCGCTCTAGCTAAACACATTTCATAACAAGAGTCGTCCTGCGTCAAAAAGGAGTCGGAAATGGCAGACGGTGATGCCCGGCAACTGTCCGGAGGGCCTACGGCGCCGTACGATCCGCCAGAGTTCCTGAGCGATGTCCCCGGTTCCTATCCGTGGCGGGTGCTCCATGAACGCCACCCCGCCCTGATCGAGCGGGTTCGCGCCGCCACGCCGTACGACGTTCAGGTGAACCGGGCGCTTGACCTGCTGCTTGAGGAGATCGAGGGGGTCATCGAGCCGTTGGAGGACTCCGCGCACGACCGTGACCTGTGGGAGAGCTGGGACCGGGGTCACATCGGGCGGCGGTGGGACGACGCGCCCTTCCTGTGGGCGGAGAGTTACTTCTACCGCAAGCTCCTGTCCGCGGTCGGCTACTTCGGGCCCGGCCCGTGGCGCGGCGTCGACCCGTTCGAGCCCTTCAAGCAGGCCGAGCTGCTCGGCGAGGCCGTCGACGAGGAGCTCCGCGAGCTCGACGCCCTGGCCGCGCTGCCCTCCGCCGAGCGGGCCCAGGAGCTGACCCTGAGGGCGCTGTGGGGAAACCGGGCCGACCTCGTGTTCCGGGTCGCGGCAGGTCCCGAGCTCGCCGGGCGGGAGTCCGGGCTGGTGGCCGACGACAGCGCGCTCCTGTGGTCACTCGTCGGCGGCGAGGAGGCCGGTGTCCCGGCCGTCGCGAGGATCCGCCTCGTCGCGGACAACGCGGGGAGCGAGTTGCTGCCCGACCTCGTCCTGATCGACCACCTGCTGCACGCCCGGGGCGTGGGCGAGGTCGTCCTGCACGTCAAGCCCCTGCCGTACTACGTGTCCGACGCCACCCCGGCCGATGTCCTGGCCTGCCTGCGGCGCATGTCGGCCGCGGGCGGCGAGGCGGGAGAGGTCGCGGGGCGGCTGCGGACGGCGCTCGGGTCGGGGCGGCTGCTCGTCCGGGCGCATGCCTTCTCCTGCGCGCCGCTGCCCTACCGCGAGATGCCGTTCGGCATGCGGGAGGACTTCGCGTCCGCGTCGCTGACGATCATGAAGGGTGACCTGAACTACCGCCGTCTCGCCGGCGACAGGGCCTGGCCGCACACCACCCCGTTCGCCGAGGCCACCGCGTACTTCCCCGGCCCGGTCGCGGCGCTGCGCACCCTGAAGTCGGAGGTCGCGGTCGGCCTGGACGGCGACGTGGTCAAGGCCCTGGAGGCCACCGGACGCCCCTGGCTGACCACCGGCGCCCACGGGCTCATCCAGGCCAGGTCATAGGCGACCGCGGTCAGCCCGACTGGGGGACGATCGGGCCCTCGCTCGCCTGGACGAGGACGAAGCCCTCCCCCTTGAACGCGAGCTGCGCGGCCTCGCCGCTGCCCCGCCCGATCAGCGCCCCCGCCTTCATCGTGCGGTTGACGCCCACGTGCAACCCCGCGCTCCAGCACACCGCGGACTGGCTGTCGGCGAAGGTCGGCGCCTGGGAGGTGTCGAGGAGCACGGGGGCGCCGTGCGCGGTGACCGCCACCCAGCCGGTGCCCTTGAGCGTGGTGTTGAACAGGCCGCCGGTGGCGACGCCCGCGCCCTGGACGCGCTGGATGTCCCAGGTGAGCTGGGGGTCGAAGGCCAGCAGGTTGGTGCCGTTGACGGTGAGCGCCTCGTCCTCCAGATAGAACAGGTGCACGTCGTCGGCGTTGTCGGCGAAGAAGATCACGCCCTGCCCGCGGACGCGCATCAGCGGCGCGCCCTCCCCGGTGACCATCTTCTTCAGGAAGCGGCCGACGCTCCCCGCGCCCTCGTAGTCGAAGTCCATCTGCCCCTGGAAGGCGACCATCGCCCCCTGCCGGGCCAGCACTTCTCCGCCCAGCCGGACCCGCAGCATCTTGGCGTTCTGCAGGGCGAAATGATCGGGGAGCCGGTCCTGGTCGAGGTTGCCGAAGAATGAGCTGCGCACGGGAGATGCCTCTCAGCGTCAGGGACGTCACACGGTGGACGGCCGCATGGTGAATGACGAACCCGGCCGCGAAGGAGTTCCCGCCCGCCGTCCCGGTGACCCCGCCCGGGCGTCCTCTCCGCCTCCGGACGTGGTGCTCCTGGGCGCCTCGGGGGTGCCCTTCGCGGTGCCCTTCAGTGGCTCCGTTTGAGCATCGCGTCCGCGAGCGCGTCGGCGGCCTCGCCCAGCCGGCGGCCCACCGCGTCGAGCCGCGACAGCAGCTCGCGCCTGCGCAGGGTGTCCATGTCCAGCGGCCCGGCGAACAGTTCGGTGAGCCGGGCCTGGTAGAGCTGGCGGACCCGGCTGCACGCCTTGCGCGTGGCCAGCACGGCCACGGTGACCGACCCGGGGTCGTCGATCATCTTCAGCACGGCGCCCTCCAGCTCGTCGAGGCCGTCGATCACCGCCTGCAGCGGCTCGGCCGCGAAAGCGAGCTCCTCCGGCCCGAACAGGTCGATCTCGCGCACGTGGTCGCGCAGCTGGTCCAGCACGTCGTCGATCGAGCGGGAGAGCCTGAACAGGTCCTCCCTGTCGATGGGGGTGGCCAGCACCCGCCGCAGGATCCGTACCAGCTCGGCCCTGGCCTCGTCCCCCTCGTGCTCCACGTCGGCCATCAGGGCGCGCGCCGCCGACCGCTCGGTCTCGCCGGACGCGACCGAGCGGGCCAGCACGGCTCCCGCCCGGGCGATGGCGACCTGGTCCCGTACCAGCCCGACGATCCGCCGCCCGGACCGGCCGCGCAGGTCGTCCCAGGCGCGCGCGAACCTCCGGGTACGGCCCCTCGCGCCGCTCAAATCAGCCTCAGCGCGAGACCGCCGAGGCAGCCCAGCGTCATCGACGACGGCAGCGTGACCAGCCACGCCGTACCCACGTTCACGACCCCTTGCCATCGCACTCTCCTCGCTCCCTCGCTCGTCGCCGCGCCGACCACCCCCGCGGTGATCGACTGGGTCATGCTCACCGGGCTTCCCAGGGCCGAACTGCCGAGGACGGCGCCGGTGGCGGCGGTCTCGGCGGAGACGATGTGCAGCGGGCGGGTGATGACCACCCCGCGGCCCAGCCGGCCTCCGACACGGACCAAACTCGTCAGGGCACCGGCGAGGAAGAGCGCCACGAGGGCGGCCATCCACGCCGGCGGGACCTCGACGGGCCCCACCCCGCCGAGCCCGTCGCGGCCCACGCCGATCGCCACGCTCACCACCGCGATCATCTTCTGGCCGTCGTTCACCGCGTACGCCACGCACTGGGCCGAGTAGGCCAGCAGGTGGGTGGCGAACACCAGTCGCGGCATGCGGCGGTGGGACGGCACGCGGTGCGAGACGGCCCCCAGCAGGTAGCCCAGGACCAGCCCGGCCAGGGGCGCGCCGGCCCCGATCGCCAGGACGGTGCCCAGGTCCCTCCACGACACGGGGAGCCCGGCGCCGAGTCCCGCGCCGCTGATGCCGCCGATCACCGCGAGGGTCAGGCTGGTCGGCAGGCCCCTGCCGGTCAGCACCGCGACCACCGCGACCGCGATCACCACTCCCACCAGGAACGCCGCCGCGCCGCCGCTCGTCCCGAGCCCGGCCAGCCGCTCGGTGAACGTGCGCGCGACCGCGACTCCCAGGAGGTACGGGACGGCGAAGAGCACGGACACGAGGAGCACGGTGACCGCCCATCCGGGGGAGCGGGGGAACCTGAGCCCGAGACCGATGATGGTGGCGCCGTCGTTGGCCCCGCTGGCCAGCACGAAGAGGATCGCCACGACGGCGAACGCCAGGGTCCACCCCATCAGAGGGGGTACCGCCCGCCGTGTCCCGCGCCTTCGCGGCACTCACGTGCCGGGTGGCTCGCGGTCACGTGTCTCCCTCGTCCGGGGCGGTGAGGGTGGCCGGGGCGTGCGAGCCGCCGGTGTCGCGGAGGCGGTGCCCGGCCGGCCCTCGGGGAGCGCGCGGGAGGCCCGGAAAACGCCCGTGACCACGTCTCGGCGAACTCGCACGCATTTACGCCCCTTCCTATGGAAAGCTTCAGCTTTAGGTTAACAAAGGGTAAACAGTCAGGGAATTGCCGCTGACGTACAGATGACGTCCCGGGTACGCCGACTTGCGATCGATGGGGCCCGGCCGGGCGGGGGGCGGGTGCCGCCGCGAGCGGGCGGGGTGGAGGTTGTTACGATCGGCCGGTGCCCGACCGGGGAGGTGGAGGGTGGGCGAGCGTCCGTACGTGCTGCTGAGCTGCGCGATGTCCGTCGACGGATACATCGACGACGGCACGCCGCACCGGCTCCTGCTCTCCAACGACGAGGACTTCGACCGGGTCGACGCGGTCCGCGCCACCTGTGACGCGATCATGGTCGGGGCGGGCACCGTCCGCCGCGACGATCCCCGGCTCCTGGTCAGGTCACCGGAGCGCGCGCGGGAGCGGACCGCGCGCGGCCTGCCGCCCTCTCCCGCGAAGGTGACGCTGACCGCCACCGGAGACCTCGACCCGGGCGCCGCCTTCTTCACCGCGGGCGACGCGGAGAAGATCGTGTACGCCGCGCCGGTGGCCGTGACGAAGCTCGCCGACCGCCTCGGCGGGGCCGCCGAGGTGGTCGACGCGGGCGAGCCGGGCGACGTCGGCGACACCGGTGACATCAGCGACATCGGCGGCACGGTCGCTCTCGGGCGTGTCCTCGCCGACCTGCACGGGCGGGGGGTGCGCCGCCTGATGGTCGAGGGCGGCACCTCCCTCCTCACGCGCTTCCTGCGGGAGGACCTCGTGGACGAGCTCCACCTCGTCGTCGCCCCGTTCTTCGTCGGCGACCCCGCCGCCCCGCGCTTCGTCGTGGGCGGGGAGTTCCCGCGCGACCGCCGTCGCAGAATGGACCTGGCGGAGGTCCGCAAGATGGGCGACGTCACCCTCCTGCGCTACCGGCTGACCTGACATGCCGTCCACGGGAGAGGCCCGGATGAGCGACCACGACTGGCTGGAGCTGGCGTGCGACCTGGCGAGGTCGTGCCCGCCCTCGGAGACGGCCTTCTCGGTCGGTGCCGTGATCGTCTCCGCCGACGGCGAGGAGATCTCCCGGGGATACTCGAGGGAGGGCGACCCCCACGTCCACGCGGAGGAGTCGGCGCTCGGCAAGATCTCCCCGGACGACCCCCGGCTGGCCGGTGCCACGGTCTACAGCAGCCTGGAGCCGTGCAGCGCGCGCAGGTCGCGCCCCAGGACCTGCACTCGCCTGATCCTGGACAGCGGCGTCCGGCGCGTGGTGATGGCCTGGCGTGAGCCGCTGCTCTTCGTCGACGGCCACGGGGCCGAGGAGCTCGCGGCGGCCGGGGTGACCGTGCTGGAGATCCCTGAGCTGGCGGGCCGTGCCCGCCAGCCCAACGCCCATCTCGTCCCCGGCTGACCGGCTCCCCGCGTACCCCGTCCCGTACGGGCGCCCCTGACCCTTCTGGCTCCCTGATCGCCTGGACCGTCCGGTCGTCAGGGGCCGTTCGGTCTCGTTCGGGGCCGCTTGGCATGGTGGGGGAGAAGCCCCGTCTCGGCGAGTTTTCCCCGTTACCCGGCCGAGGGCAGGATAACCCTTGGAATCATTACTTATAGTGATAAGAGTAATCGTATAATCCTCTCAACTGCGCCTATATACGATTTTTCGGTTTGTGTGGCCGTTCCTCTCGGTAGTCATTAGATATCGAGTGGGAGGCCGAGTGTCGTGATATTTCTCGGGAACAACGCGATATCTCATGATCCGTCGACCGGCTTCGAGGCCAACGGGAAGAGCGCCACCGCCGTGACGCGGCCCGGGGAGCGACGGTGACCGGCACGGTTCTCGTCGCCCGCATGGACAAGGCGGGCGACGTCCTGCTGGCGGGGCCCGCGATCCGGGCGGTGGCCGCGAGCGCGCGGGAGGTCGTGCTGCTGATCGGGCCGCACGGCCGGGCCGCCGCCGAGCTGCTGCCCGGGGTGTCGCGGGTGGTGGAGTGGTGCGCGCCGTGGATCGACCCCGCCGCGCCACCCGTGACCAGCCCGCACGTCCTGAGGCTGCTGCGGACCATCCGCGACACGGCCCCCGAGCAGGCGCTGATCCTCACCTCGCTGCACCAGTCTCCGCTGCCCCTGGCCCTGCTGCTCAGGCTGGCGGGCACGCCGAGGGTCGCCGCGATCTCCGCCGACCACCCCGGCTCGCTGCTCGACGTGCGGCACGTCGTCGACGAGGACGTGGACGTGCCGGAACCCGAGCGCATGCTCGGGCTGGCCGGTGCGGCGGGATTCGAGCTCCCGAGGGGAGACCGGGGCGGCCTCGCCGTGCGACGCCCGCTGCCCGACGTCGGCCACCTCACCGGGGCGCGGGGCTACGTGGTCCTGCACCCCGGGGTGTCGGCCCCGGCCAGGGCGTGGCCGGAGGAGAACTGGGCGCGCGCGCTCCACGACCTGGTCCGCTCGGGCCGCAGGGTCGTGGTGACCGGCGGCCAGGACGAGCGGGGACTCACCGCGCGGATCGCCTCCGGTGCCGGCCAGCACGGCCTCTCGCCCGGCCCTCTCTTCGCGGGCGGCTGGATGGGGGGCGGCCCCATCCGCCTGCGCGGCTGGGAGGTGGACGAGCCCGCCTTCACCGAGGGCTGGGTGGACGGGGAGTCCGTCGTGACGGGCGGGGGCTCGCACGACCCCCTGGCCCCGCGCGGCGGGCGGCCGGGCGGGCACCTGAGAAGGTCCGTCGTCGACCTGGGCGGCAGGACGACCTTTCCCGAGCTCGCCGCGGTGCTCGAGGGAGCGTGCGCGGTGGTCGTCGCCGACGCCGGGCCCGCTCACCTCGCGGCGGCGGTCGGCACGCCGGTCGTCAGCCTGTTCGCCCCCGTGGCCCCCGCCGGGCGCTGGGCGCCGTACGGGGTGCCGACCGTGATCCTCGGCGACCAGCAGGCTCCCTGCAGGGCGACAGGGGCCAGGACCTGCCCGGTCGCCGGTCACCCGTGCCTGTCGTCGGTGTCGAGCGCGCGGGTCGTCGAGGCGGTCGACCACCTGACGTTCGTGAAAGAGGCCGTCACATGAGGAGCGTTCCGACGTTCGCGAAAGAGGCAGTCACATGAGAGTCCCCCTGGTGCCGGAGCACGCGAGCCCCCTCGAGACCGTCACCGACGCCGGAGGGCGGAGCGTCGACGTCGCGGGGCCCGTGGAGGAACGGCCGGTCATGGTGGTGCTGCGCGGCCTGGGGCTGGGGGACCTGCTCACCGTGGTCCCGGCCCTGCGCGCCCTGCGGCGCTCCCACCCCGGCCACCGGATCGTGCTGGCCACGCCCTCCGCGCTGGCGCCCCTGGTGCCGCTGATCGGCGGGGTGGACGAGGTGTGCGACGTGTCGGGCCCCGGTCACGTACCGCCGCTCGGCCGCCGCGTCGACGTCGCCGTCAACCTGCACGGCGGCGGCCCGCACAGCATCGCCGCGCTCCACCGCACCGGCCCGGCGCGGCTGCTGACCCACGGGCACCCCGCCTTCCCCGACGCGTACGGACCCGACTGGCCGCACGGGGTGCACGAGGTGCGGCGCTGGTGCGACCTGCTCGGCTGGTACGGCATCGGGGCCGATCCCGCCGACCTGGAGCTGGAGCGCCCCCGCCTCGATGACGAGGGGCCGCGGCCGGTCGTCATCCACCCGGGAGCCGCGTACCCGGCCAGGCGCTGGCCGCCGGAGCGGTTCGCGCTCGTGGCCGCGGAGCTGCGGGACAACGGGCACGAGGTCGTGGTCACCGGGAACGAGAAGGAGCGGGACCTCGCCGAGCGGGTGGCGCTGCTCGCCGGGCTGCCGTCCACGTCCGTGCTCGCCGGGCGCACCGGGCTGCTCGAACTGGCCGGGCTGGTGGCGAGGGCCAGGCTGGTGGTCTGCGGCGACACCGGTGTGGCGCACCTGGCGGCGGCCTTCGTCACCCCTTCGGTGGTGCTGTTCGGTCCGGTCGCGCCCTCCCGGTGGGGACCTCCTCCGACGGGGCCGCACACCGTCCTGTGGGCCGGAGGTCTCGGCGACCCCTACGGGTACGAGACCGATCCCGGGCTGCTGGAGATCGGTGTCTGGGACGTGCTCGACGCGGCGGCGCGGTTGATGGGGGTGGGGGTGCGGTGAACGGGCGGCGGGTCGTGGTGACCGGTGGCGCGGGGTTCGTGGGGTCGCATCTGTGCGAGCGTCTGGTGGGTGCGGGGGCGGAGGTGGTCTGCCTGGACAACTTCCTGACCGGTTCGCCGCGCAACGTGGGGCATCTGGTGGGGTCGCCGGCCTTCCGGCTGGTGGAGTGTGACGTGACCGGTTTCGTGCAGGTGCCGGGGCCGGTGGATCTGGTGATGCACCTCGCCTCGGCGGCCTCGCCGGTGGACTACCTGCGCCATCCGGTCGAGACGTTGAAGGCGGGCAGCCTGGGCACGCTGCACGCGCTGGGACTGGCCCGGCAGAAGGACGCCCGGCTGGTGCTGGCCTCCACCAGCGAGGTCTACGGTGATCCGCTGGAGCATCCGCAGCGGGAGAGCTACTGGGGCAACGTCAACCCGGTCGGGCCGCGCAGTGTCTACGACGAGGCCAAGCGGTTCGCCGAGGCGTTGACCACGGCGTATCGCACCCGCCATCACACCGACACCGCGATCGCGCGGATCTTCAACACCTACGGGCCGAGGATGCGGCCCTATGACGGCCGGGCCGTTCCCACCTTCGTGCGCCAGGCCCTGCGCGGGGAGCCGATCACCGTGGCCGGCGACGGCGGGCAGACCCGGTCGGTGTGTTACGTCGACGACACCGTCGAGGGGATTCTCGCCCTGGCCCGCGCCGATGTCGCCGGGCCGGTCAACATCGGCAATCCCACGGAGCTGACCGTGCTGGCCCTGGCCGAGACGGTCCGCCACCTGACCGGCTCCGAATCCCCTATCCGCTTCGTCGGCCGCCCCGACGACGACCCCGAGGTCCGCCGCCCCGACATCTCCCTCGCGGCCTCCGCGCTGGGATGGCGACCGAGGGTCGACGTCATCGAGGGGTTGCGCCGCACCATCGCCTGGTTCGCCGGGGAGCTCAGCGAGTCACGGGAGCTGACTCCCCTCTGAGGGGCGTCCGCCTCTCCCGCCCGTACGGGGAACGGGCGTCAGCCGTGGGCGTCGGCGCGGACGAGGCGCAGGAAGGCCTTGAGCCCGGTGATGACCTCGTGGTTGTCGGTGAGACCGTCCACGGTGTCCTCGAAACGCCGGGCGAGACCGGTGATCCGGCGCTCCAGGGCCTCGTCGCCGTTCCGCAGGTCGGCGCCGAGCGTCTCGGTGACGCCCCGGAGCCGCTCGGCCGACTCGGTCAGCGCGGCCACCTCGGCGGCCAGGCCGTCCACCCGGGCGACGAGGGAGACGATGTCCTCGCGAGGGTGGCGAGCCTCGCTCATCAGCGTGGTGACCCGCTCGCGGAGGTGGGACAGGTAGGCGCCCGCCGGTCGGAAACCGGTGCTCAGCAGGTAGAACCCGGCGAAGTAGTAGCCCACCGAGGCGCCGGAGAAGTAGGTGATGACCGCCAGGAGCGCCGCCGAGACGATGTGGCCGCCGATGGCGAACCGGCGCATCCGCCGGGCGATCTCCAGGGCCTCGGCCTCGTGGCCCTCGGGCACCTGGATACCGCGCTCCCTGGACACGTGGATCTCGTGGACGACCTGGCGTGCCCCGAAGTAGAGGTTCCACGGCAGGGTGAGAAGCACGATCAGCCAGATGAGGCTGATCGCGCCGAGCCCGAGCGACAGGAACGTGGAGAGCGGGACGTGGGCGTACACGAGCAGCCACGCCGCGACCACCGTGGCGACGAGCGCGACCAGGAAGATCCACCATTTCATGATCTGAGCATTTCGAAGGTCACGAAATTCGGGGAGAGTGCGCGGGCTCAGCCGCTCCTGAGCATTCCTACTCAGATCCATCCCGGTTCCGCGCGTCCCCGACCACTCGGATCCGCCCCGGACGCGTTCTTTCCACGGTTCAGGATTTTCACGCGTCTACTCATCCACGCGTTTCGCGGTTCATGGGTCCACGCGTTCCGCGTCCGCCGTCCGTGCGTTCCGCGGTTCGCGTCCACGGGTCCACGGGTCCATGGGTCTGTTAGGAACGGCCGGTCCCGGACCTATCCGGATCTCCAGACGACCTCGCCGTCCACCCGGCCGTCGGTCGGTGACAGGCCCGCGCGACGGGCCACGGCGGATGAGGCCGCGTGGTCGGGATGGATGGTGGCGACGATGACGGCCGTGCCGTGCTCCCTGAGCCAGGCGACGAGCGCGACCGCCGCCTCCCCGGCGATGCCACGGCCCTGCCAGGGGGTCCCCACGACCCAGGCCACGACCGCGCGGTCACGGGTGACGGTCGCCTGGACGTAGCCGACCAGCCGGTCCGGGCCACCATCCGGGTCGTCGAGGCGGATCACCCAGTTGAGCCACGACTCCTCCCGGCCGGGGGGCGGGGCGGCGACCAGGCGGGCGTAGCGGTCGCGGAGCCGCTCGGGGGTCTCGGGCGAGCCGCCGATGAAAACGTGCAGGGCCGGATCGCCGAGTACCTCGGCCATCTCGGCCGCGTGGTGCACCGCCAGCGGCTCCAACGTGAACCGGGCGGTCCTTATGGGTTCGGCGTCCATGGTCGAACGAGTGTCCCACGAGCGCCGGTCACCCGCCGATCGCTCGCCGGCGCCGTCGGACGGCGGTGGCGAACAGGACCGGTCAGCCGAAGGGGTCGGTCGAACGGCGGTGGCGTACACGCACGGGTCGAACGGCGGTGGCGTACACGCATGGATCAGACGGCGGTGGCGAACACGCACCGGTCACGCGGCGGTGATGAACACGCATGGATCAGACGGCGGTGGCGTACACGTACCCGGTCAGATGGCGGTGACGGACACGGACCGGTCGACGCTGCCGGGGGCCAGCACGTGCTCGATGACCATGACGGCGGCGCCGATCACGCCCGCGCGGTCGCCCAGCTCGCTGGCGGTGATCGTCAGGTGCTGGGTGGCGAGGGGCAGCGACCGGCTGTAGATGACCTCGCGGAGACCGGCGAGCACCTGTTCCCCGGCCTCGGAGATGTCGCCGCCGACCACGATCACCGAGGGGTTGAAGAAGTTGACGATCGAGGCGAGCACGTCGCCGACCTCGCGGCCCGCCTGCCGGATGAGCTGGACGGCATGGGTGTTGCCGCCGCGTACGAGGCGGACCACGTCGCGGCTGTCCTCGGCCTCCACCCCGTCGGAGGACAGCTTGGCGGCCATGGCGGCGCCACTGGCGACGGCCTCCAGGCAGCCGACGTTGCCGCAGCGGCAGACGGTGTTCAGGGCCGAGGCCACGCGGATGTGCCCGATGTCGCCGGCCGCGCCCTGGGCGCCCCGGTGCAGGCGGCGGTCGCTGATGATGCCGCAGCCGATGCCGGTGCCGATCTTGACGAAGATGAGGTGGTCGGCCTCGGGGCGGGCGGCCCAGTGCTCGCCCAGCGCCATGATGTTCACGTCGTTGTCGACGAGAACGGGGGCGCCGAGGCGCGAGCCGAGCCACTCGGGAACGGGGAAACCATCCCATCCCGGCATTATCGGCGGATTGACCGGGCGTCCCGAGCTGTGCTCGACCGGGCCGGGAAGGCCGACGCCGATGCCGCAGATCTCGCTCGGACGGTGGCCGGTCTCGGCGAGCATCTCCTCGAAGGTGCGCTGGAGCCAGCCGAGTGTCTCCTCGGGGCCGCGGTCTATCGACACCTCGGCCGCGCGCTCGGCGAGCACCGTGGTGCCGAGGTCGGTGACCGCGACCCGGGCGTGGGTGGCGCCGAGGTCGGCGGAGAGGACGACGCGGGCGGTGCGGTTGAACGTGAAGGCGATGGCCGGACGGCCCCCCGAGGAGATGGCCTCCTCCGTCGGGATGATCCACTGCTGGCTCAGCAGCGCGTCGAGACGCTGGGCCAGGGTGGACCTGGCCAGCCCGGTGAGCTGGACCAACTCGGCCCTTGTTCTGGCCTGACCGTCGCGCAGGATGTTGAGAAGCGCCCCCGCGCCGGCGATCGAACCGTTCGCTTCGCTAAGCATGCGCACAGTCAACACTCCTTGTTTCCACTGAGTCAAAGCGACTTAGGCTCTCTGTCAGCTCCATTATGCCAAATGGTGACATCCTTTTGCTTGACCATCGCCATAAGAGCGCTTTAGCATCCGGAAACATGGAGGAAATCGGGCGGTTACCGACGAATCAATTGCCATCCGGTGTCGTCGGAACCGGCTTTTCGGATGTGTTCGCCCTACCCCTGACACCCCTGACGAGTTTTCCCGCCACCGGGCCCCAGGTGGGGGCGGTAACCCCATGATCCTGAGGATGCGTGGCATCGCCAAGAGCTTTCTCGGAGTCCGTGTGCTGGGCGGGGTCGATCTGGACGTCGCCGCGGGAGAGGTACACGCGGTCGTCGGAGAGAACGGCGCCGGTAAGTCCACGCTGATGAAGGTCCTCGCCGGGGTGCACGCCCCGGACGAGGGCACCGTCGAGATCGACGGTGCCCGGGTCTCCTTCGCCCATCCGGTCGAGGCCCAGCGCGCCGGGGTCGCGATCATCTACCAGGAGTTCAACCTGCTGCCCGAGCGCAGCGTCGCAGAGAACGTCTTCCTCGGCCGCGAGCCCGTCCGGCGGGGGCTGGTCGACAGGGAGGCGATGGAGACCGCCACCACCCGGCTGCTCCAGGAACTCGGCGAGACCTCCTTCACCTCCCGCCACCTGGTCCGCCAGCTCTCCATCGCCCAGCAGCAGGTCGTGGAGATCGTCAAGGCGCTCTCCCAGGACGCCCGCATCATCGTGATGGACGAGCCCACGGCGGCGCTGGCCGAGCACGAGGTGGAGCTGCTCTACCGGCTGGTGGCCCGCCTGCGGGAGCGGAAGATCGCCGTCCTCTACATCTCCCACCGGCTGAGAGAGGTCTTCGACCTGTCCACCCGGGTGACGGTGCTGAAGGACGGCGCGCTGGTCAGGACCGCCGACACCGCCGGGATCACCTCCGACGAGCTGGTCCGGCTGATGGTCGGCCGCGACCTCGGCACCTACTTCCCCGCCAGGGGTATGGAGCCGGGGGAGGTGCGGCTCAGCGTGCGCGGCGGCGGCAACGCCGTGCTCGACGGGATCGACCTCGAACTGCGCGAGCGCGAGATCCTCGGGGTGGCCGGTCTGCAGGGGTCGGGCCGCACCGAGCTGGCCAAGGCCATCTTCGGGGCCGAGCCGTTCACGCGCGGCACGATGAGCCCGCTGCGGCCGGTGTCGGTGCGGCAGGCCGTGGCCGCCGGGATCGGCCTGGTGAACGAGGACCGCAAGGCCGAGGGGCTCGCGCTGCGCCAGTCCGTACGGGACAACGCCCTGCTGGTCTCCCGCTCGGTGCGCAGGATCGGCAACGGCGGCCGGATCGGCGGGACCGGCGGGACCGGGGTCCTCGAACTCCTGGAGGCGGTACGGCTCCATCCACCCCGCCCCGAGCAGGAGGTCCGCTACCTGTCCGGCGGCAACCAGCAGAAGGTCGTGCTGGCCAAGTGGATCACCGTGGCACCCAAGGTCCTGATCTTCGACGAGCCCACGCGCGGGGTCGACGTGGGGGCCAAGGCCGCCATCCACGATCTGATGCGCGGCCTGGCCGAGGACGGAATGGCGATCATGATGATCTCGTCCGAGCTTCCCGAGCTGATCGGCATGAGCGACCGCGTCGTCGTGATGCGCGACGGCCGCGTCGCCGGGGCGCTCCCGGCGGGTCCCTCCGAGGAGGCCGTCATGCGCCTGGCCGCCGGTGAGGCGTCGTCATGACCGGCCGGAGCCGGCCCGCGGCGGTGCCCGGCGCCGCCGTGCCCAGCGCCCCCCTCCCACCGGGAGGCGGGGGACGGCGCACCCTGGCGGGCCGCATCGGCTCGACCCAGGTCATCTACCTGGCCCTGGTCGGCGTCATGCTCGTCGGATGGGTGCTGGTGGCCGTCGACGGGGGCGACTTCCTCACGCTGGAGACCGTCGTCGGCATCCAGCAGCGCTCGGCCGCGCTGGGCATCGTCGCGGTGGGCCAGACACTGGCGATCCTGGTCGGGTCGCTGGACCTGTCGGTGGCGTACCTGATCAGCCTCACCTCGCTCGTCGCGGCCGAGATCATGGCCGGGCAGGACGGCGGGATCGTCCCGGGCGTCGCGGCGGTGCTCGCGGTGAGCGCGCTGATCGGCCTGGTCAACGGCCTGGTCATCACCCGGCTGCACGTGCACGCCTTCATCGCGACCCTCGGCACGGCGCTGATCGTCAAGGGGATCGTGGACCACCTCTACGACGGGCCCGCGGGCAGCGTGCCCGAGTCCTTCCAGCGGCTCGGCTACGACAGGCTCGGGCCGGTCCCGGTCTCGGCGCTGCTCTGGGCCGCCGTCGCGGTCGCCGCCTGGTTCCTGCTGCGCCGCACGAGGCTCGGGTACCGGATCTACGCGGTCGGCGGGGACGAGGAGGTGGCCCGGCTGTCCGGCGTGCGGACCGGCAGGGTCGTCGTCGCCGCGCACGTCCTGTGCTCGGTCTGCGCGGGCGTCGCCGGGCTGCTGCTGGCGAGCAGGCTCGGCGCGGGCGCGCCCACGGTCGGCACCGACGGCGGCTACGACCTGGAGTCGATCGCCGCGGTGGTCCTCGGCGGCACGGCCTTGGCCGGAGGCCGGGGCGGGGTCGCGGGAACGGTCGGCGGGGTGCTGCTGCTCGCCGTGCTCGACAGCGTCTTCAACCAGCTGGAGGTCAACGCGTTCTTCAAGGACGTGGTCCGCGGCGTGGTCATCGTCGCCGCCGTGGCCGTCTACGCCCGCCGTACCGCTCGGAGGCGATCCCGATGACCGTCTACGCCAGCCGTACTGCCCGGAGGCGATCCCGATGACCGTCTATGCCCGCCGAGGTGCCCGGAGGCGATCCCGATGAGAGCGCTCAGGTCCATGGGGCCGATCCTGGCCGTGCTGGCGGTGCTGCTGGTGCTGATCGCCGTGGCCAACCCGTTCTTCCTGGAGCCCGCCGGGTTCCTCGCCTTCCTCAAGCGGGCCGCGCCGCTGGTCATCCTGGCGGCCGGGCAGTACTTCGTGATCGTCTCCGGGGAGTTCGACCTGTCGGTCGGATCGCTGGTCACCGTGCAGGTCGTGGTGGCCGCCCGGTTGATCGACGGGCAGGAGCAGGCGACCTGGCCGGTACTGGCCCTGCTGATCGTGATCGGGCTGCTGGTCGGGCTCGCCAACGGGGTCATCACCACCGGGCTGCGGGTGCCGTCGTTCATCACCACGCTCGGCATGATGCTCGTGCTGTCCGGCGCGGTCTTCCTGTGGACCGGCGGCGCCCCGCGCGGCGCGCTGTCGGAGACGTTCAGGATGTTCGGCCGCAAGGACCTCGGCCCGGTGCCCTGGTCGGTGCTCATCCTCCTGGCCGCGGGCACCGCGGCGATCCTTCTCATGCGCTCCGACTTCGGCAAGCGGCTCATCGCCACCGGCGACAACGAGCGCGCGGCCGGACTGTCCGGGGTCCGGGTCGACCGGACCCGGATCATCGCCTTCGTCCTCTCCGGCCTGGCCGCGGCCGTCGCGGGCATCCTGCTCGGCGGCTTCGCGGGGGTCTCGGCCCAGGTCGGGCAGGGACTGGAGTTCTCCGCCATCACGGCCGTCGTCCTCGGCGGCGTGGCGCTCGGCGGCGGGCGCGGTTCCGTGGTCGCCGCGATGGCCGGTGCCCTCACCCTCGAGGCGCTGTTCACCCTGCTCAACCTGTACGGGATCTCGGGGCCCCTGGAGTTCGCGGTCCAGGGCGTGATCATCATCGCCGCCGTCGCGGCGAGCGCCGTACGGCTTCCGTTCGGGCGCGCGGTACGCGCCTGAACGCACCCCCCAGAAAAGAAGGAGACCTTCATTGAACAGGTCGATCACGGCGCTCGTCGCGGGTGTCTCCGCGATGTTGCTCGCCGCGGGATGCGCCAGCGACAAACCGGCGACTTCCAGCGCGGCCCCGGAGACGTCCGCGGCCGCCTCGTCCGCCGCCACGGCCGCCGCGTCCTCCAACACCGGCGAGCAGTCGAAGTTCTTCGTCCAGGCCGACTACGACGCCCAGCTGGCCATGCGGACCCAGAGCGCGGAGGGGCCCGCGGACAAGCCGTGGGAGCAGGCCATCGCCCCG